>NZ_WWIQ01000066.1:10875-74414 GCF_009862985.1 Streptomyces sp. SID5464
TGCCGCCCCAAGCGGCACGACTGCCCGCAGCTGGGCGAGTCGATCAGCCCGCTCAGCCCGTCCGGCGACTGAGGCCCCTTGGGACGGTGGGGCAGCGCCGGGTGCCTTGGAGACGCCGGGCGCCTCATCCCACGGCTGAACCTGACGGAGTGAGCTGGCGCACACCTGCCGTAGAGTTGAGGCCGGTCGATACATGGCCGTGACAGATCGGAAGGGCAGCACGCGTGACCGTCGACGACTCGGGTTCCGGCACGGACGCGCAGGGCGCCGACCCCGGCGAGGATCCGCTCGCCCTGCGTCTGGAACACCTGATCCTGGGCGCCGAGCGCCGCTACACCCCGTTCCAGGCGGCCCGCAGCGCCGGCGTCTCCATGGAACTGGCCTCCCGCTTCTGGCGGGCCATGGGCTTCGCCGACATCGGGCAGGCCAAGGCGCTCACGGAGGCGGACGTCCTCGCACTGCGGCGCCTGGCCGGTCTCGTCGAGGCGGGGCTGCTGAGCGAGGCGATGGCCGTCCAGGTGGCCCGGTCCACCGGGCAGACCACGGCGCGGCTCGCCGAATGGCAGATCGACTCCTTCCTGGAGGGGCTGACCGAGCCGCCCGAGCCGGGCATGACGCGCACCGAGGTGACGTACCCGATCGTCGAGCTGCTCCTGCCCGAGCTGGAGGAGTTCCTGGTCTACGTCTGGCGGCGGCAGCTCGCCGCCTCGGCCGGACGGGTCGTGCAGGCCGCCGACGACGAGGAGATGGTGGACCGGCGGCTCGCGGTCGGCTTCGCCGATCTGGTCGGGTTCACGCGGCTGACCCGCCGGATGGAGGAGGAGGAGCTCGGCGAGCTGGTCGAGGCCTTCGAGACCACCGCCGCCGACCTGGTCGCCGCGAACGGCGGTCGGCTGATCAAGACCCTCGGTGACGAGGTGCTGTACGCCGCCGACGACGCGGGCACGGCCGCCGAGATCGCCCTCCGGCTGATCGAGACCATGGCGCACGACGAGACGATGCCGGAGCTGCGCGTCGGCATGGCGTTCGGCACGGTGACCACCCGAATGGGTGATGTCTTCGGTACGACCGTGAACCTGGCCTCCCGGCTCACCTCGATAGCTCCGAAGGACGCCGTACTCGTCGACACCGCCTTCGCCGAGGAGCTGATCCGCACGCAGGACGCCCCCTCCTCGGAGGCGGAGGCGGCCGAGGAGGCCGCGGCGGCGGAGAAGGAGGGCGAGGAGCCGCCGTCGTACCGGTTCGCGTTGCAGCCGATGTGGCAGCGGCCGGTGCGTGGGCTGGGCGTCGTGGAGCCGTGGCTGCTCACACGGCGGGACAGCGCCTGACGAGGCCGGCGGAGGCCGGCGGAGGCCGGCCGGGGCCGACGGGTGCTCTCAGCCCGGTAGGTCCACGCACACGCCGATGACCGGCACGCACAGGCCCGGGTCCTGCGGTTTCTTCGGCTTCTCGGGCTCGGGTGCCGGGGCTGGGGCCGTCCGGCTCGGTGGTGAGGACTGGGGCGGGGCCGGGCGGGGGGCCTTGCCCGTCGCCGACGGTGCCGGGGGGTTCGGCGTGTCGGGGATGGTCGTGGGCTGGGGAGCCGCGGCCGAATGTGCCCCCCGGGTGTCGGCGGACGGCGGCGTGGACGGGGTGGGCGAGGCCTTGGCCTGGCCGCGGGTGCCCGGCGACGGGGTCAGGCCGCCCAGGGCGGTGGGTGACGAGGGGCTCGCCTCGGGGGTGGCGGGTGCGGTGGCGGCGGTGTTCGTGGCGTCGTCCGTGCCGGTCGTGACGGGGTCCGGGCGGGGCTCGGCCTCGACCGTGCCGACGCTGTCGGTGCCGGGGCCGGAGGTCAGGCGTACGAGGCTCAGGGCGCCGGCTGCCAGGGCGAGGCCGCCGGCGGCGAGCAGGGCCTTGCGGGGACGGGGCTTGCGGTGGCGGCCTCGGGTGCGGGGGGAGGAGGGGCCGGTTTCCGTTTCCGTGGGGGCCGGGGCGTACGGCGTGGCCGGGTCGGTGTTCCGTTGCGGCCTCGCCGGCGTGTTCGTCGTCGTCATGGTCCCTCCCCGGTACGCACGCGCCCCCAGCGCGCCGTGGCCAACGCACGCTATGCGCTGCCGTGGGTGATCGGGCCGGAGTCGGGGTGATGTCACTCGAACGGGTGGGCGGGGTGGCGGGGCCGGAACCGGACGCGTCCGCTCTTCCGCGGGTGGGGTGGGGCTGCGATGATCGGAGCGGTGAAGGTGTTAACCCGCGTTAACCGGAGGGTGTCATGAGTGAGGAACGGTTCGGGGAGTTCGTGCTGGTGCGGCGGCATGAGCAGGGGCATGTCGCGGAGCTCGTCCTCGACCGGCCCAAGGCCATGAACGCGGTGTCGACGGAGATGGCGCGGTCGATCGCCGGGGCGTGTGCGGCGCTGGGTGAGGACCGGGACGTACGGGTGGTCGTCCTGACCTCGTCGCATGAGCGGGCGTTCTGCGTCGGGGCCGATCTGAAGGAGCGGAACTCGTTCAGCGATGCCGAGCTGGTGCGGCAGCGGCCCGTCGCGCGGGGGGCGTACACCGGGGTGCTCGAACTGCCGGTGCCGACGGTGGCGGCGGTGCACGGGTTCGCGCTGGGGGGCGGGTTCGAACTGGCGCTGGCGTGTGACGTGATCGTGGCGGACCGGACGGCGGTGGTGGGGTTGCCGGAGGTCTCGGTGGGGGTGATTCCCGGGGGTGGGGGGACGCAGTTGCTGCCGCGGCGGGTGGGGGCGGCGCGGGCGGCTGAGCTGATCTTCTCGGCGCGGCGGGTGGAGGCCGTCGAGGCGGGGGAGTTGGGGCTGGTCGACCAGGTGGTGGAGGAGGGGCGGGATCGGGAGTCGGCGCTGGAGCTGGCTGCTCGGATCGCCGGGAACTCGCCGGTGGGGCTGCGGGCGGCGAAGCGGGCCTTGCGGTTGGGGCAGGGGCTGGACCTGCGGGCCGGGCTCGAGGTGGAGGACGCGGCCTGGCGGGCTGTGGCGTTCTCGGGGGATCGGGCGGAGGGGGTCGCCGCGTTCAACGAGAAGCGGAGGCCGCAGTGGCCGGGGGAGTGAGCCGAGGCCGCTGGGGGCGTCCGGTCCTCCCCGTTCGCCCCGTCAACAGAACCAAATGGCTGGAAACTGCCTAGCCTGGGGTGATGGGTGAGGACAGACGGCTTGTGGCTGTCGTCGCGTTGGCTCAGGGGATGGCGGCCGCGCACGGGTCGCGTGAGGCGTGGCGTGCGGCGGCTGTCGGGGCGTGCCGGGCGCTGGGCGGGAGCTTCGCCGCGCTGTCGGTGTGGGAGCGGGAGCTCGGGCGGCTGAAGGTCCTCGTGAACGTCGGTGAGCTGGCCGAGGGGGAAGAGGAGTTCCCGGAGGACGAGTCCTACCCGGTGCACCAGTTCGCGGAGATCACCGAATTCCTGCACGAGCGGTGGGCCGCCGGTGGCGGGGAGCCGGACGCCTGGGTGGAGACCGCCGAGGGGCCCGCCGCCGGGCGGCGTCCCGGGTACTGCCATCAGCGCGTCGCCGCCCTGCGCCGCCGGGGTCGCGGCTGCTGCGTGGTCGCGCCCATCGTGCTGCACGGCCGGGCCTGGGGCGAGCTGTACGTCGCCCGGCCGGTCGGGGAGCCCGTCTTCGAGCGGGCCGACGCCGACTTCGCCACCGTCCTGGCCGCCGTCGTCGCCGCCGGTATCGCCCAGACCGAGCGGCTGGAGGAGGCCCGGCGCCTCGCGTTCACCGACGCGTTGACGGGACTGGCCAACCGCCGTGCCGTCGACGTACGCCTGGAGCAGGCGATCGAGCGGCACCGCGGGGACGGAGCCGTCGTCAGTCTCGTCGTCTGCGATCTGAACGGGCTCAAGCGCGTCAACGACACCCACGGGCACGCCGCCGGCGACCGGCTCCTGGAGCGCTTCGGCTCGGTGCTGTCGCTGTGCGGGGCCATGCTGCCGGGGGCCCTGGCGGCGCGGCTCGGCGGGGACGAGTTCTGTCTGCTCGCGGTCGGGCCGCCCGCCGACCAGGTCGTGAAGGCGGCTGGTGAACTGTGCCGCAGGGCGGCGGAGTTGGAGCTCGGGGACGGTGTGGCCTGCGGGGTCGCGTCCACCGAGGATCCGATCGGGCCCGTGCGCTCGGCCCGGCGGCTGTTCCGGCTCGCCGACGCGGCCCAGTACCGGGCGAAGGCCGAGCGGGCCACGCGGCCGGTCGTCGCCGGGCGGGCCGGCCCCGACGACCCCGTCGTGCGGCTCGCGGACGAGCCGTCCCAGGAGGCCGACGGTGAGCGCCGGCGCTTCCGGGGGCGGCACGCGCCCTGAAGCGGGCCGGCCGTGTGACGCATCAGTAAGGGGTGAACCCCGCCCCCAGTGGTGACATCATCGAATTCACTGCGTACGCTCCTGAATATGGATATGCACACTGTGGTGGTGGGGACGTCCGGGGTGACCGCGTCCGACGTGCTCGCCGTGGCGCGCGGCGGCGCCCGCGTCCAGCTCTCCGAGGAGGCGCTGGCCGCCCTCGCCGCGGCCCGCGAGATCGTGGACGCGCTGGCGGCCAAGCCCGATCCCGTGTACGGCGTGAGCACCGGCTTCGGGGCCCTGGCGACCCGGCACATCAGCCCTGAGCTGCGCGCACAGCTCCAGCGCAACATCGTCCGCTCGCACGCCGCCGGCATGGGACCGAGGGTGGAGCGGGACGTCGTACGCGCCCTGATGTTCCTGCGGCTGAAGACCGTCTGCTCCGGGCACACCGGCGTACGGCCCGAGGTCGCGCAGACCATGGCCGACCTGCTCAACGCCGGTATCACCCCGGTCGTGCACGAGTACGGCTCCCTCGGCTGCTCCGGCGACCTGGCGCCGCTGTCGCACTGCGCGCTCGCGCTCATGGGCGAGGGAGACGCCGAGGGGCCCGACGGTGCCGTGCGCCCGGCCGCCGAACTCCTCGCCGAGCACGGCATCCAGCCGGTCGAACTGCGCGAGAAGGAAGGCCTCGCCCTTCTCAACGGCACCGACGGCATGCTCGGCATGCTGGTCATGGCCCTGGCCGACCTGGACACGCTCTACCGGTCCGCCGACGTCACGGCCGCTCTGTCGCTGGAGGCCCTGCTCGGCACCGACAAGGTCCTCGCCCCTGAACTGCACGCCATCCGGCCGCACCCGGGGCAGGCCGCCAGTGCCGCCAACATGCTGGCGGTGCTGAAGGGTTCGGGTCTGACCGGGCATCACCAGGACGACGCGCCGCGCGTCCAGGACGCCTACTCGGTGCGCTGCGCCCCGCAGGTCGCCGGGGCCGGGCGGGACACCATGGCCCATGCCCGGCTCGTCGCCGACCGCGAGCTGGCCTCCGCGGTGGACAACCCGGTCGTACTGCCCGACGGGCGCGTGGAGTCCAACGGCAACTTCCATGGCGCGCCGGTCGCCTACGTCCTGGACTTCCTCGCCGTCGCCGTCGCCGACCTCGGCTCCATCGCCGAGCGGCGCACCGACCGGCTGCTCGACAAGAACCGCAGCCACGGCCTGCCGCCGTTCCTCGCCGACGACGCCGGTGTGGACTCGGGCCTGATGATCGCTCAGTACACCCAGGCCGCGCTGGTGAGCGAGATGAAGCGGCTCGCCGTACCGGCGTCCGCCGACTCGATCCCCTCCTCCGCGATGCAGGAGGACCACGTCTCGATGGGCTGGTCGGCGGCGCGCAAGCTGCGCACGGCCGTCGACAACCTCACCCGGGTCCTGGCCGTCGAGCTGTACGCCGCCACGCGCGCGATCGAACTGCGCGAGGGGCTGACCCCGGCGCCGGCGACGCGGGCGGTCATCGACGCCCTGCGCGAAGCCGGAGTCCAGGGCCCGGGCCCGGACCGGTTCCTGGCGCCCGACCTGGCCGCGGCGGACGCGTTCGTGCGCGACGGGCGGCTGCTGGCCGCGGTGGAGACGGTCACCGGCCCGCTTCAGTAGGCGGTCAGGAGGGGAAGGCCGGCCGGGGCCCCGCCGCGTGGCAGGGCCCCGGCCGCGTGACGTCGGAAGCCGACCTCAGAAACCGAGGCGTTCCCGGCGGACCGAGTACGCGACGAAGCCCGCGCCCAGCGTGAGGAAGAGCGTGCCGCCGATGACGTACGGCGTGCTGTCGAAGCTGCCCGTGTCGGCGAGGCGGGTGCCGGTGACGGAGTCGCCCGCGGTCGTGGCCGCGATCCGCGCCTGCTCCGTGACCTGCGGCGACGGGCTCGCCGCGACCGCGTCTCTCACCGGGGAGTCCGACGTCGCGTTGGCGGAGGGGACGAACCACAGGGCGCCCAGCAGGGTCGCTGCGGCGGTGGCGGTCAGCAACGGACGGCGAGCGGATGACACGGAATATCGATCCCCTTGTGGCGCTGGCGAATTGGCCGTGTGGGGCGATGTTAGTGAAAGTCGCGGGTCACGGGAAAGTCACGGGAGGGCCTGGACGTACGCTCGCGCCATGAGCACTCCAGAGACATCACGTTTTGTCCGGCTTCGGGTGGAACTCGTTCTCGAGGTCGAGGACGCGGACGGGATCACCAAGGCCGCGCTGCGCCGGATCGCCGACGACGGCGAGATGCCGGCCGCGGAACGGGCCCACGGCGAAGCCGCTGTGACGGAAGACACTGCCGAGGCCCTCGCGTACCTCGTGGATCCGTTCGACCTGGTCAGCAAGGTGCCGGGGGTGGAGCTCCAGCAGGCCTCCTGGAGCAGCGAGCGGATCGAGTACGACCCCGATTCGCCGGACTGGGACCTCGACGAGGATGATGTCGACGACGACAGCGACAGCTGAGGCACTTGGGAAAACAGTGACCCCGGGCGGCAACCGTCGTCCGGGGTCACTGCGTCTCAAGCGGCGCACCGCCCTGAGCCGCACCGTCCGCGCCCGTTCGCCGCGGACGTGCGCGGACGTGGTGATCCCCACACGTGCGCGGCATGGGGAACCGGATGAACCGGTCGTAGCGTTGAAAGTTCCGGGCGAGGACTCACGAGTCCTGACGGGGGCACTTGGACTTTGACGGGGACACTCGGGGTTTTGGGGAAATCGGCAACGATGGAGAAGCGTGTGATGACGGTCAGTAAGCGGCGCAAGGGCCTGACGGTCGCGTCCGCACTGCTCGGCGGAGTGCTGGTGCTCTCGGCCTGTTCCGGCGGCGACGACAACGCCTCCGGCAGCGACGGCGGCGGCAGCTCCCAGTCGAAGGTCGACGAGGCCGCGGCCAAGAAGGCCTCCAAGGCCCAGATCAAGATCACACCCGAGGACGGCTCCGACAACGCCTCCATCAACAACTCCGCAGCCGTCACCGTGAGCAAGGGCACGCTCACGAGCGTCAAGATGACGACGGCCGACGGCACGGAGGTCAGCGGCCAGATATCCGCCGACAAGACCAGCTGGAAGCCCAGCACGCAGCTGGAGCGCTCCACGACCTACAAGCTGGCGGCGGAGGCGAAGGACTCCGACGGCCGCGTCGCCCACGAGAACGCCTCGTTCACCACGGTCTCCCCGGCCAACAGCTTCATCGGCACCTTCACCCCGGACGACGGCACCACCGTGGGCGTCGGCATGCCGGTCTCGATCAACTTCGACAAGGCGATCACCAACAAGGCCGCCGTCCAGAAGGGCATCAAGGTCAGCACGACCAGCGGCCAGGAGGTCGCCTGCCACTGGTTCAACGCCAACCGCATGGACTGCCGCCCCGAGGACTACTGGAAGGAAGGCTCCACCGTCACGCTGAAGCTCGCGCTCGACGGTGTCCAGGGTGCCGAGGGCGTCTACGGCGTCCAGCAGAAGACGGTCACCTTCAAGATCGGCCGCAACCAGGTCTCGTACGTCGACGCGAAGACCAAGCAGATGAAGATCACGCAGGACGGCAAGGTCGTCCGGACGATCCCGATCTCCGCCGGCTCGCCGGCGAACAAGACCTACGAGGGCATCATGGTGATGTCCGAGAAGTTCAAGGAGACGCGCATGAACGGCGCGACCGTGGGCTTCACGGACGACGACGGCAAGGGCGAGTACGACATCAAGGACGTGCCGCACGCCATCCGCCTGTCGAGCTCCGGCACGTTCATCCACGGCAACTACTGGGGCGCCAAGTCCATCTTCGGCAACGTGAACACGAGCCACGGCTGCGTCGGCCTCCAGGACGCGAAGGGCGCGAACGACCCGAACACCCCGGGCGCGTGGTTCTACAACAACTCGATGATCGGTGACGTGGTGGTCGTCGAGAACACCGGCGACAAGACCATCGCGCCGGACAACGGCCTCAACGGATGGAACATGAGCTGGGCCGACTGGAAGGCCGGTTCGGCGGTCTGACGGGTATTCCGTAGCCGCACCCAGGCGAGCCGCCGCCCTGCCCCGATCCCGGGGCGGGCGGCGGCTCGCCTTGCGTACGGGCGTGTCAAGGAGAACACGCGTGCGCAACCGTCCACCCCTGTAACGGAGTTCCGGCAGCCGTGTAACAGCCTGCCGACGGATTTCTTACCTCGCTCTCATCTATTGAGCACCTGATCACCCGTCGGCATACTGCCTATTCCGGGGGGTGTACGCCCATGTGTACGAGACCACCCCCGGCCGGGTGAACGGGGAATTCGCCCGGTACTTCTGCAAGGGGGAAACTTGCGCAGACAAGTGAAAAGAGCGTGCGCGGCCACGGTCGCCACAGCTGCAGCCGTGGCCCTGGCGGCGGGTATGACCAGCCCGGCGTCGGCGAACGGCGAGCAGACGACCGCAGCCGCGAAGCAGGCGTCGGTCACCGCCAAGCACCGCATCACACTGATCACCGGTGACCGGGTCGTCCTGGACGCCAAGGGCCGTGTCATCGGCCTCGAGCGGGCCAAGGGACGCGAGGACATACCCGTCCAGGTCCGCAAGCTCGACGGCCACACGCTCGTGATCCCGGCCGACGCGGCCCGCCTGGTCGCCACCGGCAAGCTCGACCAGCGGCTCTTCGACGTCACCGAGCTCAACAAGTCCGCGACCCGCAAGGCCCAGAAGAAGGGCCTGAAGGTCATCGTCGGCTACCAGGGCAGCGCCGCGGCCACCAAGGCCGACGTCCGCGACGCCGGTCGGCTCAGCCACTCTCTGAAGATTGTGAACGCCGACGCGGTGCAGACGCCGCAGGAGGACGCGCCCGAGCTGTGGGACGCCGTCACCAACGGCGACAAGACGGCCTCCGGCATCGCGCACGTCTGGCTCGACGGCGTCCGCAAGGCCAGCCTCGACAAGTCCGTCCCGCAGATCGGCGCCCCCAAGGCATGGGCGGCCGGCTACGACGGCAAGGGCGTGAAGATCGCCGTCCTGGACACCGGTGTCGACGCCACCCACCCCGACCTCAAGGGCCAGGTGATCGGCGCCAAGAACTTCACCACCTCGCCCGACACCTCCGACAAGGTCGGCCACGGCACGCACGTCGCCTCCATCGCGGCCGGTACCGGCGCGAAGTCCGGCGGCAAGTACAAGGGTGTCGCGCCCGGCGCGAAGATCCTCAACGGCAAGGTGCTCGACGACGGCGGATTCGGCAGCGACTCCGAGGTGCTCGCCGGCATCGAGTGGGCCGCCGCGGAGGGCGTCGACGTCGTCAACATGAGCCTGGGCGGCGGCGACACGCCCGCGATCGACCCGCTGGAAGCGGCGGTGAACAAGCTGTCCGAGGAGAAGGGCATCCTGTTCGCCATCGCGGCCGGCAACGAGGGCGACTTCGGCGAGCAGACCATCGGCTCCCCGGGCAGCGCCGCCGCGGCCCTGACCGTCGGCGCGGTCGACGACAAGGACGTGCTGGCCGACTTCTCCAGCCGCGGCCCCGGCCTGGACGGCGCCCTCAAGCCCGATGTGACCGCGCCCGGCGTGGACATCACCGCGGCCTCCGCCCCCGGCAACCAGATAGCCGCCGAGGTCGGCGAGAAGCCGGCCGGCTACATGACGATCTCCGGTACGTCGATGGCGACCCCGCACGTCGCGGGCGCCGCGGCGCTGCTGAAGCAGCAGCACCCGGACTGGAAGTACCCCGAGCTGAAGGGCGCCCTCACCGGCTCCACCAAGGGCGGCAAGTACACGCCGTTCCAGCAGGGTTCGGGCCGTATCCAGGTCGACAAGGCCATCACGCAGTCCGTGATCGCCGACCCGGCGTCGGTGAGCTTCGGCGTCCAGCAGTGGCCGCACACCGACGACAAGCCGGTCACCAAGGAACTGACGTACCGCAACCTCGGTACGAAGGACGTCACGCTGAAGCTGACGTCGACCGCCACCAACCCGAAGGGCCAGGCCGCCCCGGCCGGCTTCTTCAAGCTCGGCGCCACCTCGGTGACCGTCCCGGCCGGCGGCAAGGCCTCCGTCCCGTTCACCGTGAACACCAAGCTGGGCGGCACGCTCGACGGCGCCTACTCGTCCTACGTGACGGCGACGGGCGGCGGCCAGACCGTCCGCACGGCCGCAGCGGTGCAGCGCGAGGTCGAGTCGTACGACGTCACGCTGAAGTTCCTCGACCGTGACGGCAAGCCCGCCAAGAACTACAGCGCCGACCTGGCCGCGGTCTCGGGCGTGGGCAAGGGCAAGTTCTACTCGCCGTACGACGCGGACGGCACCGTCACCACCCGGGTGCCCAAGGGCGGTTACGTCCTCAACACCAACGTCTACGTGGGTGACGACCCGGAGAAGTTCCAGGGCGCCGACTGGCTCGCCCAGCCCAAGCTGAACGTCACCAAGAACACGACGATCACGCTGGACGCCCGCAAGGCCAAGCCGGTGGACATCACCGTGCCGGACAAGGCCGCCAAGTCGGAGTTCGCCACCGCCGACTACACGGTGGAGACCAAGGACTCCAGCTACGGCTTCGGCTGGCTCCTCGACTCGTACGCCGACATCCGCACCGCGCACGTCGGCCCGCAGATCACCGACGGTTCGGTGACCCAGCAGTGGGACGGCCACTGGACCAAGGGTGACAAGGAGCAGTACAGCGTCACCGGCGGCGGTCCGGTCAAGCAGCTCGCCACCGGCTACACCAAGCACTACAAGGCGAGCGAGCTCGCCACGGTGAAGGCGGGTCTCGGTGCCGCGGCGAGCGGCAAGAAGGGCTCGATCAGCGCCGTCGGCTGGATGCCGTGGAGCAGCAGCGCCTCCTCGATCGGCATCGAGCAGTCCCTGCCCGGCACCCGGACGCTGCACCTGTCCACCGCGGGCGGCGTGCAGTGGCAGTTCGACTTCTCCCAGTACGGCGGTCGCGACGCGGACGGCTTCCCGGTCGACGAGGCCGGCTACACGCTGGGCACGCACAAGTTCGCCGCCGGCAAGACCTACTCGAAGACCGTCAACACGGCCGTCTTCGGACCGCGCCTCAGCGCCGACTTCGGCCTCTTCCGTGAGGGCAACCAGCTCTACGGCTCGCTGCCGCTGTTCGCGGACGGCAAGGGCAACGCGGGCTATTCGAACTTCTCCTCGGTCGACACGACGCTCTACCGCAACGGCAAGAAGGTCGGCAGCAACGACGACCCGCTGTTCGGCGAGAAGCAGTTCAAGGTCCCGGCCGGTGACGCCGAGTACAAGCTGACGACGTCGGTCAAGCGCAGCGTCAAGGTCGCGGCGGCCTCCACCCGCATCGACGCGAGCTGGACGTTCCGCTCCAAGAAGAGCTCCGGCATCAAGCAGTTGCCCGCCTCCACGGTCCGCTTCAACGCGGCCACCGGCCTGGACAGCAAGGTCCCGGCCGGCAAGACGGTCACCATCCCGGTCACCGTCGAGGGCGCGGCCAAGGGCAGCAACCTGAAGTCGCTGTCGGTGTACGTGTCGTACGACTACGGCAAGACCTGGAAGAAGCTCGACGTCAAGAAGGGCAAGGTCAGCTTCAAGAACCCGGCGAAGGGGAAGGCCATCTCCTTCCACGCCAAGATCGCCGACAAGAAGGGCAACAAGTCGACGGTCTCGATCTACAACGCGTACTACGGCAAGTGAGCCGCCGGGCTCACCCGCGGGGTGAGCCGTAGGGCTCGTCAGTGAGCGGCCCGTCGGAAGCCTCGGCTTCCGGCGGGCCGTTCCTGTTCACTGCGCCGGTGTGCCGGTCGCCGCCCGGGTCGCGTCCGCGCCCCAGCTCGCCAGCAGCCGCAGCGCCTCCGCCGACGGGGAACCCGGTTCCGCGTGGTACGTGATGAGGGCCTGCTCGGCCTCGTCGACGAGGCGGAACGTCTCGAAGGACAGGGTCAGGTCGCCGACCAGCGGGTGCCGCATCCGCTTGACGCCGTAGCTCTTCTCCTTGACGTCGTGCGCGGCCCACAGCCGGCGGAACTCCTCGCTCTTCACGGAGAGCTCGCCCACCAGGGCGGACAGCCGCGGGTCGTCCGGATGGCAGCCCGCGTCCATGCGCAGAAAGCCGACGATGTCGGCCGCCTTCTGGTCCCACTCGACGAACAGCTCGCGGTAGTCGGGCCTGAGGAACACCAGCCGCGCCCAGTTCCGCTCCGGCGCCGGCAGCTCCGCCCAGTCGCCGAAGAGGGCCGCGGCCATCCGGTTCCAGGCCAGGATGTCCGAGCGGCGCCCGACGATGTACGCCGGGACGGTGTCGATCGAGTCCAGCAGATGCCGCAACGCCGGCCGCACCTGCTGGGCCCGCGCCGCCTGCTTCTTCTTGTGCTGCTTCGGCTTCGCCAGGTGCATCAGGTGGGCGTGCTCGGCGCCGGTCAGCCGCAGGGCGCGCGCGATCGCGTCCAGCACCTCCGCGGAGACGTTGCGCCCGTTGCCCTGCTCCAGCCGTGTGTAGTACGCCACGGACACACCGGCCAGCTGGGCCAGCTCCTCACGGCGCAGCCCCGGGACCCGCCGCCGTCCGAAGTCGGGCAGCCCCACGTCCTCCGGCTTCAGCCGGGCGCGCCGGGTGCGCAGGAACTCGCTGAGCTCGGCACGCCGGTCCAGGCCCCCGCCGGTCTCCGGTGCGGGCTCCTGTACGGGTTCGGGCTGTTCGTCCATGGCCTCCAGTATTCACGGTCGTACGCACACGAGCCTGACCCCGCCAGTGGTACGCACGCTGTGCATACGCAAAACCGTGGCCTGGGTAGACGCTCGCGGACCCGGCACGCTGGTGATCGTGCCCGGTCAGAACATCCAGAAGGCAGCCGGGCACGGAACCCTGCTAGGAGAACCCCCGGCATGACCACTGTTGCTGCATACGCCGCCCCCGCGCCCAAGGCTCCGCTGGAGCGCACCACCATCGATCGCCGCGAGGTCGGCGAGTTCGACGTCCTGATCGACATCAAGTTCGCCGGTATCTGCCACTCGGACATCCACCAGGCCCGGGAGGGCTGGGGCGAGGGGATCTTCCCGATGGTCCCCGGCCACGAGATCGCCGGTGTCGTCTCCGAGGTCGGTCCGGGCGTCACGAAGTTCGCCGTCGGCGACCGTGTGGGCGTCGGCTGCATGGTCGACTCCTGCCGCGAGTGCGAGAACTGCAAGGCCGGACGTGAGCAGTACTGCGTGAAGGGCAACGTCCCCACGTACAACGGCATAGGCAAGGACGGCGAGCCCACCTACGGCGGCTACTCGCAGAAGGTCGTCGTCGACGAGAACTTCGTCGTCCGCATCCCCGACGGCCTCTCCCTCGATGTCGCCGCGCCGCTGCTGTGCGCCGGCATCACCCTCTACTCCCCGCTCAAGCGCTTCGGCGCCGGCCCCGGCAAGAAGGTCGCGATCGTCGGTCTGGGCGGCCTCGGCCACATGGGCGTGAAGATCGCGGACGCGCTGGGCGCCGAGGTGACCGTGCTGTCGCAGTCCCTGCGCAAGCAGGAGGACGGCCTGAAGCTGGGCGCGGACCACTACTACGCCACCAGCGACCCGAAGACCTTCGAGGAGCTGGCCGGCACCTTCGACCTGATCGTCTCCACGGTCTCGGCGCCGCTGGACTTCAACGCCTACCTCTCGCTGCTGAAGACCGAGGGCACGCTGGCCAACGTGGGCGCCCCCGAGGAGCCCATCGCCCTCAACCTCTTCTCGGTGATCGGCGGCGGCAAGACCCTCGCCGGTTCCATGATCGGCGGCATCGCGGAGACCCAGGAGATGCTGGACTTCTGCGCCGAGCACGGCCTCGGTGCCGAGATCGAGCTGATCCGCGGTGACCAGATCAACGAGGCGTACGAGCGCGTGGTCGCCAGCGACGTGCGCTACCGGTTCGTGATCGACACGGCGACCATCTGCGACCGGTCGGTTTTCGCATCTGCCCTGAGGGCCCCGGCAGCTCGCCCGGGGCCCTCAGGGCGTTCGTGATGCGCGAGGAGGTGCCTGCGGGGGTACACGAGTGCACCAAGGGGTTCGCCAGGTACGTCAGGGGAGGCCCACCATGACCGTGCAGCTGAACCACACCATCGTCGCCGCCCACGACAAGCGCGTCTCGGCCCGGTTCCTCGCCGACATCCTGGGACTGGACGTGAGCCCGCCCTACGGTCCGTTCCTCCCCGTCGAGATCCCCAACGGCGTGACGCTCGACTACATGGACAGCCCCGGCGCCATCACACCGCAGCACTACGCCTTCCTCGTCTCGGAGGACGAGTTCGACCAGATCTTCACCCGGATCCAGGAGGCCGGTCTGACGTACTGGGCGGACCCGTTCCACAGCCGTCCCGGCGAGATCAACCACCACGACGGCGGCCGCGGCGCGTACTTCGACGACCCCGACGGCCACCGCCTGGAGATCATCACGCGGCCGTACGGCAGCGGCGGCTGAGCCGTCGGCGAGCCGGCGGCCGAGTGTTCGCACCCCGCTCGTCACATCTTCGCGCCGCCCTTCGTCATACCGGCGAAGGCGAATCAGAAGGCGAAGAGCTGGGGAGCAGCCATGACCTCACCGATCCTGGTCACCGGCGGCACGGGCACGCTGGGCCGCCACGTCGTCCCGCTGTTGCGCGCGTCCGGCCACGACGTGCGGATCCTCACCCGGCACCCCCGCCCCGCCACGGACGGTGTCGAGTACGTCACCGGTGACCTGCTGAAGGGCGAGGGCGTCGAGACTGCCGTCGACGGTGTGGAGACCGTGCTGCATCTGGCGGGCGGACCGAAGGGCGACGACGAGGCGACCCGCACCCTGGTGCGTGCCGCGTCGCCGGCCGGCGTACGGCACCTGGTGCACATCTCGGTCGTCGGCGCGGACCGGGTCCCGCTGGCCTGGATGCGCACGAAACTGGAGTCGGAACGGGCCGTCGCCGGCTCGGGCATCCCGTGGACGATCCTGCGCGCGGCCCAGTTCCACGACCTGGCACTGACCGTGGTCGAGAAGATGACGAAGCTGCCGGTCTTCCCGGTGCCCGGTGGCCTCCGGCTCCAGCCGGTGGACTCGCGGGAGGTCGCCGCCCGCCTCGCGGACCTGACCCTCGGCGCCCCGGCCGGCCTGGTCCCGGACCTGACCGGCCCGCGCGTCCACGATCTCGCCGCCCTGGCCCGTCCCTACCTCCGCCACAGCGGCCGGCGCCGACCGATGCTGCCGGTGCGCATCCCCGGGAAGGCGGGGCGGGCGTACCGGGCGGGCGCGAACCTGACACTGGAGGGGGCGGAGGCAGGGAAGCGGACCTGGGAGGAGTTCCTCGCGGAGAAGCTGGGCTGATCCTTCCGGCCGGGCCGAACCCTTGCCGGCCGGGTGCTACCGGGCCGTCGGCCGGTCCTGCTCGCCGAAGGTCCACACGGCGCGGGACCCCGGGCCGACGACCAGGGCGGAGTGACCGATCCGCTCCTCGTGCCGGTACGACACCGGCCTGTTCAGCGACATCTCGACCTGCCGCAGTCCCACCCGGTCGAGCGGCACGGCGTCGAACCGCACCGTGGTGCCGCCGCCCTTCGCGACGGCGCCCCCACCTGGCAGGGACCGGACGGCGAACCCGCCGGCCTTCAGCAGCGGCAGCGTGCCGGCGAGGTCCCGGGCGGTCACCGCGAGCCGGATGCCGGTCACGTCCCGCATCAGGTGATCGCGGTAGGCGTCGGGCAGATAGCGCTCCCGGCCCACGTCACCGGGGTGTGCGGCGGGCTCGGTGTTGCTGCGCGGGTCGGCGAAGTACTCCGGCCGGTACTCCATGCCCCAGGCGCCGAAGAGGTCGTACTCCTCGGTGGTGAGGACCGCGTCGAACCAGGGCACCGGGACGCCGTCGCCGAAGTCGCGGGTCTGCTGGAACTCGACGGGGTCGCTGATCCCCAGCTCGCGCAGCCGCGCGATCACCGTCGCCAGGTCGCCTTCCCGCTCGGCCGAGACGCCCAGGCCGGTGGCGCCGAGGGTGCCGTCCTTGCCGGGGACGTCGCCGATCCCGAACAGCTCGATGTAGGTCTCGCGGCCCATCAGGTATCGGCCGGTCCAGGTCTGCCCGCCGGAACCGGTCGTGGTGCGGACCTGGAAGTCGGCGAAGTCCCTGAGATAGTCGGAGTGCTCGATGGCGTCGGCGGTCTCCCGGTCGAGGACGCCGTAGGCGTGGTTGTAGAACAGGAGCTGCCGTCCGCCGTCCTCGGCCTGCGCGGAGCTCACCCCGCCCTGGACCGCCCCCGCGAGGGCCAGGGCGACGACCATGATCATCTGTAATGCTCGTCTGACCGTCATGCGGAGGAGCGTAGAGCGGGAACAATCGCTTCCGCTGGGGATTGCGGCGTCTGTCGGAGGGCCCTGTGACACGGGAGCTGTGACGGCCCTTTGTCAGGGGCCCTTGCTCAGGGGCCCTCGGTCGGGGGACTCCTGGCCGCCCGGGTCGAGGCGGAAGGGCGGGTACTGGTCGGTCATCAGGGCGGCGTACGCGGTCACCCGCGCGCACCAGCGGGCGAGGCCGAGCAGGAAGTCGAAGAGGTGCCGCGGATAGCGGGCGGTGAACAGCAGGACGACCACCGCGACCAGCGAGAGGAAGGGCATCAGCCCGGTTCCCCGCCAGCCGTCCCCGTCCCAGCCCCAGCCGCCGCCCACGAACATCGCGACGACGATGTAGTGCGGGATCGCCAGCAGCCACCACTTGACGAGGACCAGGCCGCGCGAGAGCCGTTCGGGGTAGGCGACGTCGAAGTGGGCCGGATAGCCGGGCACGTCGGCGAGGGTGAACGGCGGGTACCGGTCGGTGCCGAGCGCGGTGTGGGCGTAGTAGGTCACCCGCCAGTTCCACCGCAGTACGCCGACGTTGAAGTCGAAGAGGGACCGGGGGTACCGGGCGGTGAACAGGATGGCGAAGAACGCCACGACGCTCACGAGGACGAACGCGATCCACAGGAAGAACAGCACGATGTAGTGCGGGATCGCGAGCAACCACTTCAGCAGCCACAGCCATCGGGACAACCGGGCGTCGACGGACGCCTCCAGCCGCACGGGCGACGCGGTGACAGGAACCATGGGGCGGCACTCCCTTCGCCTGCAGGCTCGCAAGCGAGAGGGAGCCCCGCGACCTGGGCGGGTCCGTTCGCGCGCCCGTGGCGGGCTCGTGCGTCCGGGACTGTCACGACGGGAGTGGGGCGGCGCTGTCCGGCTCGTCGGTGCCGTCCGGTTCATCGGTACCGTCCGGTTCCTGCGGCGGATCGCCGAGTTGCTCGCGCACGTAGTTCCAGACCACCGCGATCAGCGCGGCGACGGGGACGGCGAGCAGACTGCCCACGATGCCGGCCAGACTGCCGCCCAGCGTCACCGCCAGCAGCACCACCCCCGCGTGCAGACCCAGCCCCCGGCTCTGGATCATGGGCTGGAACACATTGCCCTCCAACTGCTGCACCACGACGATGATGGCCAGCACGATCAGCGCGTCCGTCAGGCCGTTGGAGACGAGCGCGATGAGGACGGCGACGAAACCGGCGAACAGGGCGCCGATGATCGGCACGAACGCGGACACGAAGGTCAGCACCGCCAGCGGGAGCACCAGCGGTACGCCCAGGATCCACAGGCCCAGCCCGATCAGTACGGCGTCGAGCAGGCCGACGGCCGCCTGGGAACGCACGAAGGCGCCCAGCGTGTTCCAGCCGCGCTCGAAGACGGTCGGGACGTCGGCGGCGAGCCGGCCGGGCAGCTGACGCGAGAGCCACGGCAGGAACCGCGGTCCGTCCTTGAGGAAGAAGAACATCAGGAAGAGGGCGAGAACGGCGGTGACCAAGCCGTTCACCACGGTGCTCACTCCCGTGACGACAGCGCCGACCATGCTGCCGAGGCCCTCCTGTGCCCGCGCGACGGCGGTGTCGAAGGCCTTGTTGATCTGGGCGTCACCGATGTTCAACGGCGGCCCGGCGGCCCACTCGCGCATCTTCTGGATGCCCTCGACGACGCCGTCGGTCAGCTGACCGGACTGGGATGCCACCGGCACGGCGATCAGCGCCACGACACCCGCGGCGACCAGCAGGAACAGCACGGTCACGACCGACGCGGCGAGCGCGGGCGGCCACCCGCGCCGCCGGAGGAAGCGGGCCGCGGGCCAGGTCAGCGTGGTCAGCAGCAGCCCGACGACGAGCGGCCAGACCACCGACCACATCCGCCCCAGCAACCACAGAGTCACCGCCAGCATCGCAAGCACCAACAGCAACTCTGCGGAGACGCGGGCGGATATCCGGAGCGCGTCACGGGTCTTCGTGGAACTCAAAGGCGCAGTCACGGGGGCACCTTATTGCCACGAAGTCCCAGTGGTACGGCCGATCACTCCGATACGGTAGCGGCGCGGTGCGAACCGTGGACGCGGCAGTGACGATGTGGCGGCGCCACCTCGGCTCGCCGCGGCGTCGGGGTGACGCCCGTCGTCACCCCTCTGCCTTGGCCACGCCGATCGGGCAGGACACGCCCGTACCGCCGATGCCGCAGTAACCCGCCGGGTTCTTGTCCAGGTACTGCTGGTGGTAGGCCTCCGCCGGGTAGAACGGGCGGCCCTCCGCCGGGACGATCTCCGTGGTGATCTCGCCGTGGCCGGAAGCGGTGAGGACCCTCTGGTAGGAGTCGCGCGAGGACTTGGCGGTGGCCGCCTGCTCGGGCGTGTGGGTGTAGATCGCCGAGCGGTACTGGGTGCCCACGTCGTTGCCCTGGCGGAAGCCCTGCGTGGGGTCGTGGGACTCCCAGAACGTCTTCAGCAGGCGCTCGTACGAGATCAGCTTCGGGTCGTAGACCACGCGGACGACCTCAGTGTGGCCGGTCAGGCCCGAGCAGACCTCCTCGTAGGTGGGGTTCTCGGTGTAGCCGCCCTGGTAGCCGACGAGGGTCGTCCACACCCCTGCCGGGAGCTGCCAGAACTTGCGCTCGGCGCCCCAGAAGCAGCCCAGGCCGAAGTCGGCGGTCTCCAGGCCCTCGGGGTAGGGGCCGAGCAGCGCGTTGCCGAGGACGGTGTGGCGGTCGGGGACCGTGAAGGCCGGCTCCGGGCGGCCGGGCAGCGCCTGCTCGGGGGTCGGCAGCTGGGGCGTACGGCTGTGCAGGAACATGCGGTCTCCAATCGGCGCGACACCCACGCGGGGCGACACCCTGTTCAACGTGCGGGGACCGGGGGGAATTCCGGCCGGGGCCCGCCCGGCCAGGGGCTCAGTGCGGGAGGCTCGCCGGGCTGCCGCCGTTCGCCTCGTAGCCTGCCACCGCCAGGGCCCGGTACACCGCGAACTCCGCCGCCGGGTCGGTGGACAGGGTCCAGGGCAGGGCGCCGACGTGGCCGTCGATGTGCACCAGCTGGTTCATGGCCTCCGCCCAGCGCTCGCTGCGGACCAGGAAGAAGACCAGCATGTGCCGCACGTGCGCCAGCATCGGGTCGTCGGGGCGGGCCGAGTGCACCGCGTGCAGCGCGCCGTGGACGGCCTTCGTGACGACCTCGGTCTGCCAGAAGCTGCTGACCAGGGTCACCTCGGGGAGGTGCTCGAACACGGCGAAGAGGGGCATCGCCGCCAGCAGGGAGCCCCTGGGCGCGCGGGCCGCCGCGGCCTCGGCGAACTCGTACGCCAGCTCACGCGAGCCGTGCCACTTCTCGCACCAGTAGTGCAGCGCGGCCAGGTGCGCTCCCATATGGGTCGGGGCGCGGTCCAGGATCTTCAGCCAGAGCTGCTCGAAGTCCTTCTGGGAGTAGCCCAGCCCGCGGGCCACCGACAGCTCCACGATGTACGGGATCGGGTCGCCGGGGGCCAGCAGCGCAGCCTCGCCGCACGCCGCCTTCGCCTCCTCCATGATGATCCGGAACTCGTCCGTCCCGGGCGTCGCCGTCCGCCACGCCTGCTGTACCAGGAACTCGGCGTGCACCGCGGCCCCGCCCGCGTCCTTGGGCGCCTCGGCCCGCCACACCCGCAGCCACTGCCCGCCCGGCGCCTCGCTCACCCCGCCGGGCCGCTGCTGCAGCTCCAGCGAGGCCGCACCCGCGAAGGCCTGCACCCGCTGCCAGCGGCGCTCGCCCTCCCTCTCCGTGCCGGCGAGGAGCTGCTGCGCCGCGCGGTAGTCCTGCGTGCGCTGCACCACGTCCAGGACGTCCAGCAGGTCCTGGTCGGGACCGGGCATGCGGATGTCCAGCTCCTCCTCGCGGACGAAGCCGTAGTTCGCCGGGTCCGCGGCGTCCGGGTGGTCGGGCGAGACCAGCCCGATCGCGGCCCCGCGCCTGCGCCGCAGGAAGGGGAGCAGCACGAAGCCCAGCATGACCAGAGCGATCAGGACCCAGAGAATCTCCATGCAACAAGCGAACCAGACCGCGCCGACAATTGGCCAACCTGGTCCGCGAACCTGTGGAAAACCCGGCCGAGCCGCACCCACCGCCCAGTGGAAACCCCGGCCCGGGGCCGTGTCGCCTCCTCCCCGGCGCTTCCCCCGGCACTCATCGCGTCGGCGCATTACCCTCGGTGCTCATGAGTGACAGGCATATCAGTCAGCACTTCGAGACGCTCGCGATCCATGCGGGCAACACCGCCGACCCCCTGACGGGCGCGGTCGTCCCGCCGATCTACCAGGTGTCCACCTACAAGCAGGACGGTGTCGGGGGCCTGCGCGGCGGCTACGAGTACAGCCGCAGCGCCAACCCGACCAGGACCGCGCTGGAGGAGAACCTCGCCGCCCTGGAGGGCGGCCGTCACGGTCTCGCGTTCGCGTCCGGGCTGGCGGCCGAGGACTGCCTGCTGCGTACGCTGCTCAGCCCCGGCGACCACGTGGTCATCCCCAACGACGCCTACGGCGGCACGTTCCGCCTCTTCGCCAAGGTCGTCGCCCGCTGGGGAGTGGAGTGGTCGGTCGCCGACACCAGCGACCCGGCCGCCGTACGGGCCGCGATCACCCCGAAGACCAAGGCCGTGTGGGTGGAGACGCCCTCCAACCCGCTCCTGCACATCACGGACATCGCCGCCGTCGCTCAGGTCGCCCGGGACGCGGGCGCCCGGCTCGTCGTCGACAACACCTTCGCCACGCCCTACCTCCAGCAGCCGCTCTCGCTGGGCGCGGACGTCGTCGTGCACTCGCTGACGAAGTACATGGGCGGCCACTCGGACGTCGTCGGCGGCGCCCTGATCACCAACGACCCGGGCCTGGGCGAGGAGCTGGCCTTCCACCAGAACGCGATGGGCGCGGTCGCCGGGCCCTTCGACTCCTGGCTGGTGCTGCGCGGCACCAAGACGCTCGCGGTGCGCATGGACCGGCACAGCGAGAACGCCGCGAAGATCGCCGACATGCTCACCCGGCACGCGCGCGTGACGGGCGTCCTGTACCCGGGCCTGCCGGAGCACCCCGGTCACGAGGTCGCCGCCAAGCAGATGAAGTCGTTCGGCGGCATGGTGTCCTTCCGCGTGGCGGGCGGCGAGGAGGCGGCCGTCGAGGTCTGCAACCGCGCCAAGGTGTTCACGCTGGGCGAGTCCCTGGGCGGCGTCGAGTCGTTGATCGAGCACCCCGGCCGGATGACGCACGCCTCCGCGGCCGGCTCGCTCCTGGAGGTGCCCGGAGACCTGGTGCGGCTGTCCGTCGGCATCGAGAACGCCGACGATCTGCTGGAGGACCTCCAGCAGGCGCTCGGCTAGGACGGGCCCCGGCGGGGTCACCAGCCGGTGAGGGGTGGAGTCGTGTCCGACGGCGGCTCCACCCACGGGCGGGCCGTCAGCGCCCACACGGTGAACGCCACGGCCGCCGCGAACATCAGCAGCCACAGCAGGCGCAGAGCGACCGTCCTGCGCCGCAGCATCCGACTGCCCCGGCGCACCGCCTCGGCGTGAATCTCGGGTGGCACGGGCCGCGACGACGCCTGCTCCAGCAGCCGCCGTACCGCAGCGTCTCGGTCGTTCCCGCTCATGCCCGCCTCCGTTCGCCGGGAGAGCACTCGCCGAGGCGGCTCTCGTCGAGAGGGCCGCGACAACTCATGACGGCACCGTCTTCGCGGCCGTCACCGCCGGGGCCGCGCCCCGCGAGCGGCGCAGCAGGGTCGTCGTGGCCCGGTGGCAGACGGCCCGTACGCGCTCCGTGGACAGGCCGAGCAGGGCGGCCGTCTGCTCCTCGGCGACGCCTTCGTAGAGCCTGAGCACCAGGATGAGCCGCTCCTGCGGGGTGAGCGGGGCCAGGGGACTCGCCGGGTGCGGCCGCGAGCGGCCGGGACCGCCGTAGTGGTGCCAGGCGCCGCGCGCGAAGCGGGTCGCCAGGTACTGCCGGGTTCGGTCGTACGGATCCTCGCCGCGCAGCCGGTCCCAGCACGCGTACGTGTGCGCCAGCGACAGGGTCAGCAGGCGCCGCGCGCGGGGGTTGTCGTCCGGGGCCTCCGCAGTGAGCAGGGTGGCGGCGTGCAGCAGCCGCCCGGCCGCGCCCGCGACGAACGCCTCGAACTCCCGGGCTCGACGGGTTGCCTGGGACGCATGCCGCTCTCGCATCGCGCCTCCCGCCTGACGGCGACCCTGAGGATGCGGGCCCGGCCGGGTACGGGCGCGACGGCCGCGTACGACGGGGACCCGGTCTCATATCAGGCCAGGGGTGGCCCCGAGGTCAAGAGCCGCGCACCGTACAGGCGTCCCCGGAGAGCAACGGGCCCGGAAGCCGCGTCGCACCACGGGGTCAGGACGGCGACTGCGCCTCCGGCCCCGGCACCCCCTGTACCGCCATCCGGGCGGACAGCGCGCTGTTGAAGCGCGTGAGGAGCGAGCAGAACGCCTCACGCTCCTCCGGCTTCCAGTCCTCGGTCAGCTCGGCCATCAACTGCCGCCGGGACGAGCGCACTTCCTCCAGCCGAGACTGCCCGCGCGGGGACAGCTGGAGCACCACAGCACGCCCGTCCTCGGGGTGCGAGGTGCGCTTGACCAGGCCGGTGTCGACGAGCGGAGCGACCTGCCGGGTGACCGTCGAGGAGTCGATCCCCATGCTCGCGGCGAGGGCCTTGACGCCCATCGGGCCTTCCTTGTCGAGACGGTTGAGCAGCAGGTACGCGGCGCGGTCCATGGAGTTGCGCACCTGCCCGACCCCGCCGAGCCGGGTCTGTTCGGCACGGCGTGCGAACACCGCCACCTCGTGCTGGAGGGTGTCGAGAAGACCGGTGTCACCGACGGTCGTCATGTCCATCGACATTTCAGGTGTTGTGGGCATGGCCGGGGGCTCACTTCGTGGAGGGCTGGCTGATTGGGGGACAGGGTACGCGGCCGGGGGGCGGGCCGTACCGGCGCTGCGCAAAGCGGGTCTCGGAGGTTGGTCACAACGGCCGTTCCCGCTCGTGAACTGCGATGCTGGAGTCATGAGCTACAGCACGGCTGACTCCTTGCGGCCCGTCACCCTCGACGACGTGCGCGGCGCCCAGAAGATGCTCTCGGGCGTGGCTCGGGTGACCGCGCTGGAGGGCAGCAGGCACCTGTCCCAGCTGGTCGGCGCGCCGGTGCATCTCAAGTGCGAGAACCTCCAGCGGACGGGTTCGTTCAAGCTGCGCGGCGCCTATGTGCGGATCGCCGGCCTGCTGCCCGAGGAACGCGCCGCCGGAGTCGTCGCCGCGAGCGCCGGCAACCACGCGCAGGGCGTGGCCCTGGCGTCCGCGCTGCTCGGCGTGCGCTCCACCGTGTTCATGCCGAAGGGCGCCCCGCTGCCCAAGGTCAGCGCCACCCGGGACTACGGGGCCGAGGTGCGGCTGCACGGCCAGGTGGTCGACGAGACGCTGGCCGCCGCGCAGGAGTACGCGGCCGAGACGGGCGCGGTGTTCATCCACCCCTTCGACCACCCCGACATCATCGCGGGCCAGGGCACGGTCGGCCTGGAGATCCTGGAGCAGTGCCCGGAGGCGCGCACGATCGTGGTCGGCATCGGCGGGGGCGGGCTGGCCGCCGGGATCGCGGTGTCGGTGAAGGCCCTGCGGCCGGATCTGCGGATCGTGGGCGTCCAGGCGGAGGGCGCGGCGGCCTATCCCCCCTCGCTGGCGGCGGGCCGGCCCGTCACGGTCGAGAATCCGGCGACGATGGCCGACGGCATCAAGGTCGGGCGGCCCGGCGACGTGCCGTTCGGGATCGTCGGCGAGCTGGTCGACGAGGTGCGCACGGTCAGCGAGGACGAGCTGTCCGCCGCGCTGCTGCTGTGCCTGGAGCGGGCCAAGCTGGTCGTGGAGCCGGCCGGGGCGAGCCCGGTCGCGGCGCTGCTGAGCCGGCCCGGCTCCTTCGAGGGGCCGGTGGTCGCGGTGCTGTCCGGCGGCAATGTCGACCCGGTGCTGATGCAGCGGGTGCTGCGGCACGGCATGGCCGCGCAGGGCCGCTACCTGGCCGTCCGGCTGCGGCTGACGGACCGGCCCGGAGCCTTGGCCACGCTTCTGGGCGTGTTGTCAGTGGTCGACGCTAACGTCCTTGATGTG
This sequence comes from Streptomyces sp. SID5464, assembly GCF_009862985.1. Lineage (NCBI taxonomy): Bacteria > Bacillati > Actinomycetota > Actinomycetes > Kitasatosporales > Streptomycetaceae > Streptomyces > Streptomyces sp. SID5464. Next base: position 35,542 of record NZ_WWIQ01000066.1, read on the forward strand.
AGCCACGTACGAACCGACCCACGGCTCGGGCTCACGGAGGCGGAGGTCGAGCTGCACCTGGAGACGAAGGGCCCGGCGCACTGCGCCGAGGTGGGCCAGGCGCTGCGCGAGGCGGGCTACACGGTCATGGGCTGACCGCCTGGCGAGCCGGGCTCAAGATCCTTTCGTCGCATGAAACGGAACATGGGAAACCTTGTTGAGAGACGCGATACATCGCGTTATGATGTGTTCGTGCGAAAACTGATCCACCCTGTCCGGCGATCCCCGAATACGTGGAGACTTTTATGCCAGGCGCCATCTATGCCGAGGGTCTGGTCAAGACCTTCGGCGACGTAAGGGCCTTGGACGGTGTCGACCTCGACGTGCCCGAGGGCACGGTCCTCGGCCTGCTCGGGCCGAACGGCGCGGGCAAGACGACCACCGTCCGCTGCCTGACCACCCTGCTGCGCCCCGACAGCGGACGGGCGGTCGTCGCAGGCCTCGACGTGCTCAAACAGCCCGACGCCGTCCGCCGCTCCATCGGCCTGTCCGGCCAGTTCGCAGCCGTCGACGAGTACCTGACCGGCCGCGAGAACCTGCAGATGGTCGGCCGGCTCTACCAGATGAAGGCGAAGGCGGCGAAGGAGCGCGCGGTCGAGCTGCTGGAGCAGTTCCACCTCGCGGACGCGGCCGACCGCCCCACCAAGACCTACTCCGGAGGCATGCGCCGCCGGCTCGACCTCGCGGCGGCCCTCGTCGTCTCGCCGCCCGTGATGTTCATGGACGAGCCGACGACCGGCCTCGACCCCCGCAACCGCCAGCAGTTGTGGGAGGTCATCAAGCAACTGGTCTCCGGCGGCACGACGCTGCTGCTGACCACGCAGTACCTGGAAGAGGCCGACCACCTGGCGCACGACATCGCGGTGGTCGACCACGGCAAGGTCATCGCCAAGGGCACCTCCGACCAGCTCAAGGCCCGCACCGGCGGAGAGCGCGTCGAGGTCGTGGTGCACGAGCGCGAGCACATCCGGTCCGCCGCCGAGGTGCTCGCCGGCTTCAGCAAGGGCGACACCACCGTCGAGGAGCACATGCGCAAGCTCACGGCGCCCGTGACCGGCGGTGCCAAGCTCCTCGCCGAGGTCATCCGGGAACTGGACGCCCGGGGCATCGAGATCGACGACATCGGCCTGCGCCGGCCGACCCTCGACGACGTCTTCCTGTCGCTGACGGGACACGTGGCAGAGGCGAAGAACGAGGAGAACGACGAGGAGGCCGTCAAGTGAGCGCCGTCACCGACACCGTGCGGGTCGCGCCGGCCGCGAACCCGGTCAGCCAGTCCATCCGGGACTCGATGGTCATCGCGAAACGCAACCTGATCCGCATGTCCCGGATCCCGGAGATGATCATCTACGGGCTGATCCAGCCGATCATGTTCGTGGTGCTGTTCACCTACGTCTTCGGCGGTTCCATGCAGATCGGCGGCAGCACCAGCGCCGTCGACTACAAGAACTTCCTGATGGCGGGCATCTTCGCGCAGACCGTCACGTTCGCCACCGCCAGCTCCGGCGCCGGCATCGCCGACGACATGCACAAGGGCCTCATCGACCGCTTCCGCTCCCTGCCCATGGCGCGTGGCGCGGTGCTCACCGGGCGCACCCTCGCCGACTCCGCGCAGACTGCCCTCACCCTGGTCGTCCTCGCGGTGGTGGCCCTCCTGGTCGGCTGGCGCGTCGGCTCGGACGGCGACACCAACGTCGGCAAGGTGCTCGGGGCCTTCGGCCTGCTGCTCCTGCTCGGCTACGCGTTCACCTGGATCGGCGCCCTGATCGGCATGTCCGTCCGGACCCCGGAGGCGGCCACGTCCAGCGGGCTGATCTGGCTCTTCCCGGTCACCTTCATCTCGAACGCGTTCGTGGACACCAGCCACATGACCCCGTGGCTGCGCCATATCGCCGAGTGGAACCCCTTCAGCGCCACGGTCCAGGCCTGCCGCGTGCTGTTCGCCAACCCGGGCCAGTCGCCGTCGGCGGCCTGGCCCATGCAGCACCCCGTCTGGGCCTCGCTGATCTACTCGATCCTGATCCTGGTCGTCTTCCGGACGCTGGCGGTGCGCAAGTACCGGTCCGCGACGGCATGACGATGCCCCCGGCGCCGCGAGGACGCCGGGGGCAGGTCAGGACATCGGCCGGGGTGGTTCAGCCCTCGTACGGCTCGGCCTTGAGGATCTTCACCGAGGCCTTCTTGCCGTTCGGGAGCTCGTACTCCGCGTCCTCGCCGACCTTGTGGCCGATCACGCCGGTGCCCAGCGGGGACTGCGGAGAGTACGTCTCGATGTCGGTGCTCGCGTACTCGCGCGAGGCGAGCAGGAACGTCAGAGTGTCGTCCTCGTCACCGTCGAAGGCGATCGTGACGACCATGCCGGGCGCCACGGCGCCGTCCGCCGCGGGCGCCTCGCCGACCTTGGCGCTCTCGAGGAGCTGGGTGAGCTGGCGCACACGGAGTTCCTGCTTGCCCTGCTCCTCCTTGGCTGCGTGGTACCCGCCGTTCTCACGCAGGTCGCCCTCCTCGCGCGCGGCGGCGATCTTCGCGGAGATCTCAGCCCGCGCGGGACCAGTAAGGTACTCAAGCTCAGCCTTGAGCTTGTTGTACGCCTCCTGGGTCAGCCAGGTGACGTTCTCGCTGGTCTGGGTCACAGGTGCTCCTCGTAGGTACTGGGAATACAAAGCATCGCCCTACCCAGAAGCATGTTCCTTCACGGATGGGCGAAACCACGAGCCTAACAATTCAGGGGCGGAAGGGGGAGGACATAAGCCACCAGATTCACGTCAACGCAGGTCAGGCGCTACGTATTGCAGGTGACCCGGGCGGGGTCTCAGCCGGTGTGGCAGCCCAGCAGCTCGGCCGTCGTCCCCGGGGACGTCGTACGGAGCGTGACGACCTTGTCGATGCGGGTGGCGTCCCCGCCGAAGCGGAAATCGGCCCGGCCGACCTCGGCACCGTTCTCGGCCTGCGAGCGCACGGTGCAGTAGCCGTCGGTACCGGCGTCCTTGCGGACCTCCAGGTGCACCTGCACGGACTCCTTGCCGGGCTCGAAGCTGATCACCTCGGCGCTGATCTCGCTCTGGGCGACGTAGTGGTAGCCGAACCAGCCGACGAGCCCCAGCAGCGCCACCGCGAGGACGGCGCCGACGATCTTGAGCGTGCGGTCGGCACGCTCGTCCGAGGAACGGCCGTAACGCCCCTCGGGCAGTCGCGTGCTCGCCGTACTCATGATCGTCCTCCAGACGGGGCCGGGACGAAGGTCCCGTAAGGGGCCCGGGACCGGGGCCCGGAATTATTCGCCCCCCGATTCGGTCACTATAGAAGCCGCTGATTGCGCCGACGCACACAGGGCGCCGACTTACTGAGGAATGAGTCTTGACTGACCAGTTGCGACTGATGGCCGTTCACGCCCACCCCGACGACGAGTCGAGCAAGGGCGCGGCGACCATGGCCAAGTACGTGTCCGAGGGGGTGGACGTGCTGGTCGTGACCTGCACGGGCGGGGAACGCGGCTCCATCCTCAATCCGAAGCTCCAGGGGGACAAGTACGTCGAGGAGCACATCCACGAGGTACGCAAGAAGGAGATGGACGAGGCCCGGGAGATCCTGGGCGTCAAGCAGGAGTGGCTCGGCTTCGTCGACTCGGGCCTGCCCGAGGGCGACCCGCTGCCGCCGCTGCCGGAGGGCTGCTTCGCCCTGGAGGACGTCGACCACGCGGCCGGTGAGCTGGTGCGGAAGATCCGTTCCTTCCGTCCCCAGGTGATCACCACCTACGACGAGAACGGCGGCTACCCGCACCCCGACCACATCATGACCCACAAGATCTCGATGGTGGCGTTCGAGGGGGCGGCGGACACCGAGAAGTACCCGGAGGCCGAGTACGGCCCCGCGTACCAGCCGCAGAAGCTCTACTACAACCAGGGCTTCAACCGCCCGCGCACCGAGGCCCTGCACCAGGCGATGCTCGACCGGGGTCTGGAGTCGCCCTACGGGGACTGGCTCAAGCGCTGGGACGAGTTCGGGATGAAGCAGCGCACGCTCACCACACACATCCCCTGCGCCGACTTCTACGAGATCCGCGACAAGGCGCTGATCGCGCACGCCACGCAGATCGACCCGGACGGCGGCTGGTTCAAGGTGCCGATGGAGATCCAGAAGGAGGTCTGGCCGACGGAGGAGTACGAGCTGGCGAAGTCCCTCGTCGATACCTCCCTCCCCGAGGACGACCTCTTCGCGGGCGTCCGCGACAATGCCTGACATGAGCGCAAGCGCAACCCTGGCAATGACGCACCTCGTCACCTTCGCCAAGGAGGTCGACGAGGACAAGGTCACCCCCGGCGTCCTCGGCTTCATCGTCTTCGCGGCGATGGCCCTGGCGGTGTGGGCCCTGATGAAGTCCATGAGCCGGCACATGAACAGGGTCGACTTCACCCAGGTCCCGGACCCCAAGGCAGAGCAGGCAGAGCAGGCCGAGCCGGAGCCCGCGGACGCGGAGGCATCGGGCCAGGGCAAGCAGCAGCGGGGCTGACCCCCCTCCCGGGGCGGCCGTCTCTCCCCGGGAACACCCGTCGGCGGCCGTTTCGCCTCCGACGGGTGCGCCGCGCGCGCCGGAGGGTGTCCCTAGGCCTTCGACTCCACGGCCACGCCCATCACCTCCCGCGCATGCCGGTTCGGCACCATGCCCAGGCGCCAGGCCTGCCAGCCCGCCTCCAGGGTCACGCCGCGTTCCAGCAGCAGGGTGTAGGCGTCGAGGTAGTCGTCCAGTTTCTGGTCGCGCAGCGGATGGCTCGCGCGGGCCAGCTGGGCCAGTTCCTCCTGGGCCACGGCCGTGCCGACCTCCATGCCACCGGGGGCCGCGTACGGCAGCAGCGTGCAGCGCAGGAAGCGGGCCCAGTCCTCGCCCCGGCGGTCGCCGTACGACCTGAAGAGGTCCGCCGCCTCGTCGCACAGCGTCAGCGCCTGCTGGGTGCGTGCGTTGCCCGCGTCCACCACCGCCAGTTCCAGGCAGGTCCACGCCTCGCCGTGGGCGACGCCGATCCGCTGGAAGTCGGCGCGGGCGTCCACGAGGAGCTGGCGGGCGAAGCCGGAGTTGCGCAGGGAGCCCGTCTGGGCCGCCCGCTGGTCGCGGGTGACGCGCGCCGAGTGGTGGCGGGCGCAGGCCAGGCCGTAGACGTCCCGCATACGGGAGAACATCGTGCGGGAGCGTTCCAGTTCGCGGACCGCCTGGTCCAGGTTGCCCGTCTCCTCCAGGGCCTGGCCGAGGTAGTACAGCGTCCACGCCTCGCCGCGCGCGTCCTCGTTCTCGCGGTGCCGGGCGGCGGCCCCGCGCAGTTCCTCCACGGCCGGGGACGCGTCACCGGCGACCAGCAGGGCACGGGCCAGCTGGGTCAGGGCCCAGGCCTCGCCACGGGCGTCACGGGTCCGGCCGTACAGCTGCAGGGCCGCGCGCAGCTCGGCCTCGGCGCGCGGGACGTCGCCCATGCGCAGGCCGAGCTGGCCGAGCTGGAAGTGGGCCCAGGCCTGGCCGTGCACGGACTCACCCCGCCGGTGCAGGACCAGTGACTCGGTCAGCAGGTCCAGCGCCTCCGCCAGCCGGGCCCGGTCCCGCTCCACCGCCGCCAGGGCGTGCATCGTCCAGGCCCGGTCGGTCGCCAGCTCGGCGGAGGACTGGAGGGCCAGGGCCTCGCGGAGCTTCGCCGACGCCTCCGTCAGATTGCCCTGGTGGTGCAGGGTGATGCCGAGGGAGCACAGGGCGCGGGCGGCACCCGCCTCGTGATGGGCCTCCCGGTACAGGTCGACGACCGAGGCGAGGGTCGTACGCGCCTTGTCCAGTTCGCCGAGCTGCCGTGCCGCGATGCCGGTGCGCCACTGCACCGAGCGGACCAGCAGACCCTCGTCCACCGCCTGGGCCAGCTCGCTGATCTCGCCCAGGCGGTAGAGGTCGCCGCGCAGCAGGCAGTAGTCGCACAGGGCGCCCAGGAGGTTCAGGACGGCGGCCTGGTTCACGCCCTCGGCGTGCCGCAGCGCCGCCGTGATGAAGCTCGACTCGTCGTCCAGCCAGCGCAGCGCCTCGTCGAGGGAGGGGAAGCCGTACGGGCTGAAGCGGTTCGTGCGGGTCGACATGTTGCCGTCGACCATGCGCAGCACCGAGTCGGCCAGCTCGGCGTAGTTCACGATCAGCCGTTCCTGCGCCGCCGTGCGCTCGGCCGGTTCCTCCTCGTCGAGGAGCCGGGCCTGGGCGAAGGCGCGGACCAGGTCGTGCAGCCGGTAGCGGTCGCCCCGGACGTGGTCGATCAGGCCCGCCCGGGTCAGGGCCTGGAGGTGGCGTTTCGCCTCCGCCTCGTCGGTGGCCAGCAGCGCGGCGGCCGCGGCGGCGCCCAGCGAGGCCCGGCCGGCCAGGGCCAGGCGGCGCAGCAGTCGGCGTACGGGCTCCGGTTGGTCGGTGTAGCGCAGCCACAGGGCGCGCTCGACCGGATCGACCGGGCCGTACGCGCCGAGGTCCGTGGCCAGCGCGCGCGGGGAGCGCGGGCCGAGGCACGAACCGGCGATGCGCAGCGCCAGCGGGAGCCCGCCGCACAGCTCCCGGACCCGGTCGGCGGACTCGGCGTCGTACGGCCCGGAACGGTCCTGGGCCGCCGCGCCCAGCAGTTCCTCCGCACCCGCCGCGTCCAGCGGCGTCACGGGCAGTTGGTGCACCCGCGCGGGCAGCTCGCCCAGCTCCAGGGGTTTCCGCGCGGTCACCAGCACCAGGCTGTCGGACCGCTCGGGGACCAGGGCGCGGACCTGCCCGGCGTCCGAGGCGTCGTCCAGGACGACGGTGACGGGCAGGCCGGTCAGATGCTGGTGGTACAGCTCGCTCAGCCGCTTGACCTGCTGGTCGGGGGAGGAGCGCTCGCGGAACAGCAGTTGCTCGCGGGGCGCGCCGAGCCGGTTGAGCAGATGCAGCAGGGCGTCACGGGTGGACAGCGGGGACTCGCCGGTGCCCTCGGCGCGCAGGTCGACGACGCAGGCGCCGCGGAAGTAGTCCTTCAGATCGTGCGTGGCGTGCACCGCGAGGGTCGTCCGGCCGCTGCCGGGCGTGCCGTGCAGGACGACCACCGTCGGCTGGGTCTCCGTGCTCGCCCGGGCCGCCTGCACCCACTGCCGGATCTGCGCCAGTTCGTGCCGCCGGCCCGCGAACGGCTCAGCCGGTTCCGGGAGCTGCGCGAAGGACTGCTCCAGCACGTTGCGCCCGCGCGCCGCCGCGCTCTTGTCGGCGCCCCGCAGCCGCGGCCCGGTCTTCTTCGGCCCCGTGGAGGCGGCGAGCACCCGCTGCTGGTCGAGGAACGGCCGGATGCCCCGCACCTCCAGTGCCGTCAGCCACTGGAGCCGCAGTTGTTCGGGCCCGCCCGGCTGGCTCGCGGCCCCGGCCCGGTGGTGTGCGGCCGGCAGATGCGAGCCGACGACCTTCACGACGGTCGCCGCGGCGCCCACGACACCGACGGTCAGGCCCGCGCCCAGCGCCGTCCCGGTGCCCGTGCCGAGAGCCATGTCGGCGACGACGGCCGCGACCGCCGCGACCCCGGCCACCAGCAGCGGTGTGCCGGCGCCCTCCCGGGCGTAACGCTGCCCGAAGGTGAGCTGCCCGGCCGCCGCCTCGTCCAGGGCGCGCGTGTAGGCCTCGTACTCCTCGGCCGCACTCTGCGCCATCGTGTCGAGCGCCCCGCGCGCCCGCGCGAGCAGCACCTTCCCGTCCGTGCGCCCGCCCGTCCGGCGCACCTCCTCCTCCACGGCCCGTGCCAACAGCCGCTCGGCTTCCGCCCGATGACTGTCCCGCATGTCACGTCCCCCTCCGGCGGCACCCGGCGTACCCAGGTCGTCGTCCCGTTCGTTTCCTTGGTCAAGTGTGCTGCCGACGGCGCATCGGGGCGAGGGGGCGTGCCCGGCCCGATTATGTGAAGACACGGGCGGATCGAGGCGCCGCGCGTCCGTCGGGCGTGCGCCCCGGGCGGCGCCCGCGCGGCGCCTGACGCGTGCCGGGTGGGGTACTGCGGCAGGATGGACACCATGCCGAACCGACTGGCGCACGAGACGTCCCCCTACCTCCTTCAGCACGCCGACAACCCCGTCGACTGGTGGCCCTGGTCGGCGGAGGCCTTCGAGGAGGCCCGCAAGCGGAACGTGCCCGTGCTGCTCAGCATCGGCTACAGCAGCTGTCACTGGTGTCACGTGATGGCGCACGAGTCCTTCGAGGACCAGCAGACCGCCGAGTACCTCAACGCGCACTACGTGAGCGTGAAGGTGGACCGGGAGGAGCGCCCGGACGTCGACGCGGTCTACATGGAGGCCGTGCAGGCGGCGACCGGCCAGGGCGGCTGGCCCATGACCGTCTTCCTCACCCCGGACGCCGAGCCGTTCTACTTCGGCACCTACTTCCCGCCCGCCCCGCGCCAGGGCATGCCGTCCTTCCGGCAGGTGCTCCAGGGTGTCCACCAGGCGTGGGAGGAGCGGCGGGACGAGGTCACCGAGGTCGCCGGGAAGATCGTCCGGGACCTGGCCGGGCGGGAGATCTCCTACGGTGACGCCCAGACGCCCGGCGAGCAGGAACTCGCGCAGGCGCTGCTCGCGCTCACCCGCGAGTACGACCCGCAGCGCGGCGGATTCGGCGGGGCGCCCAAGTTCCCGCCGTCCATGGTGCTGGAGTTCCTGCTGCGCCACCACGCCCGCACCGGCGCCGAGGGGGCCCTCCAGATGGCGCAGGACACCTGCGAGCGCATGGCCCGGGGCGGCATCTACGACCAGATCGGCGGCGGCTTCGCCCGCTACTCCGTCGACCGCGACTGGATCGTGCCGCACTTCGAGAAGATGCTGTACGACAACGCCCTGCTGTGCCGGGTCTACGCCCACCTCTGGCGCGCCACCGGTTCCGAGCCGGCCCGCCGGGTGGCCCTGGAGACCGCCGACTTCATGGTGCGCGAACTGCGTACGGCGGAGGGCGGGTTCGCCTCCGCGCTGGACGCCGACAGCGACGACGGCACCGGCAAGCACGTCGAGGGCGCGTACTACGTGTGGACGCCCGCGCAGTTGCGCGAGGTGCTCGGCGAGCAGGACGCCGAACTGGCCGCCCGGTACTTCGGCGTGACCGAGGAGGGCACCTTCGAGCACGGCCGGTCCGTCCTCCAACTTCCGCAGCAGGACGGGCTGTTCGACGCCGACAGGATCGCCTCGATCCGGGAACGCCTGCTGGCAGCACGGTCCGGGCGTCCCGCTCCCGGCCGGGACGACAAGGTCGTCGCCGCCTGGAACGGGCTCGCGATCGCCGCCCTCGCCGAGACCGGCGCCTACTTCGACCGGCCCGACCTCGTCGAGGCCGCCCTCGCCGCCGCCGACCTCCTCGTCCGGCTGCACCTCGACGAGCAGGCCCGGCTCACCCGCACCAGCAAGGACGGCCACGCCGGCGCCAACGCGGGCGTGCTGGAGGACTACGCCGATGTGGCCGAGGGCTTCCTCGCACTGGCGTCCGTCACGGGGGAGGGCGTCTGGCTGGAGTTCGCCGGGTTCCTCCTCGACCACGTCCTGGCCCGCTTCACCGACGAGGAGTCGGGCGCCCTGTTCGACACGGCCGCCGACGCCGAGCGGCTGATCCGCCGCCCGCAGGACCCGACCGACAACGCCGCCCCGTCCGGCTGGACCGCGGCGGCGGGCGCGCTGCTGAGCTACGCCGCGCACACCGGGTCGCAGCCCCACCGCACCGCCGCGGAGAAGGCCCTCGGCGTCGTCAAGGCGCTCGGGCCGCGGGTGCCCCGCTTCATCGGCTGGGGGCTCGCCGCCGCCGAGGCCGCGCTGGACGGCCCGCGTGAGGTCGCCGTCGTGGGGCCGTCCCTCGAGCACGAGGGGACAAGGACCCTGCACCGCACGGCACTTCTGGGCACCGCGCCCGGCGCGGTGGTCGCTGTCGGCGCCCCCGGGAGCGACGAGTTTCCGCTGCTCGCGGACCGTCCGCTGGTCGGCGGTGAACCGGCCGCGTACGTCTGCCGTAACTTCACATGCGACGCCCCGACGACCGAGGCTGACAGGTTGCGTGCGACCTTGAGCGACTGAAGTCGGGATTCAACGGAAACACGTTCTTTATACGAACGGCCCCCAGGCTTCACCGTTCCCCCTTAATCTCTGCACAGTGCCGTGACGCATGAGATAAACCGTCACGGCGGGGGGTTCTGGGATCTGGGGGGATCTGTTTGCTCACGTCTGTCTTCATCGCTGCCGTTTCACTGGCCCTGTTCTGGATGGCGGCGTTCACCCTGTGGTGGCAGATGCACGCCTGGCGTACGCCGGAAGTGCTCGCCTCCACGCGGTTCAGCAGCCCGGACGGGAACGAGCACGTCTCCTTCTCGCTGCTGCTGCCCGCCCGGCACGAACAGGCGGTGCTGGACCACACGATCCAGCGGCTGCTGGAGTCGAGCCACACCGACTTCGAGATCATCGTGATCGTCGGGCACGACGACCCGGAGACCACCGCCGTGGCCGAGCAGGCCGCGGCGCGTGATCCACGGGTCCGGGTCGTCGTCGACCGCCACGAGAAGAAGAACAAGCCGAAGGCCATGAACACGGCCCTGCCGCACTGCCGCGGCGACGTCGTCGGGGTCTTCGACGCGGAGGACCAGGTCCACCCCGAGCTCCTCGCCCACGTCGACCACGCCTTCCGCACCACCGGTGCGGACGTCGTCCAGGGCGGCGTGCAGCTGATCAACTTCCACTCCAGCTGGTACAGCCTGCGCAACTGCCTGGAGTACTTCTTCTGGTTCCGCTCGCGGCTCCATCTGCACGCGCAGAAAGGATTCATTCCGCTCGGCGGCAACACCGTCTTCGTCCGCACGGGCGTCCTGAGGGAAGCCGGCGGCTGGGACCCGAACTGCCTCGCCGAGGACTGCGACCTGGGCGTCCGGCTCTCCAGCATCGGCAAGAAGGTCGTCGTCGCCTACGACTCCGACATGGTGACCCGGGAGGAGACCCCGGGCTCGCTGATGTCCCTGCTGAAGCAGCGCACCCGCTGGAACCAGGGGTTCCTCCAGGTGTACCGGAAGAAGGACTGGAAGCAACTGCCCACCCTCGGGCAGCGGCTGCTCGCCCGCTACACCCTGATGACGCCGTTCATGCAGGCCTTCACCGGCCTGATCATCCCGCTGAACGTGGCGGTCGCGCTGTTCCTGGACGTGCCCGTCGGCATCGCCTTCATCACCTTCCTGCCGGCCGTCACCGCCCTGGTCACCTTCGTCTTCGAGATCGTCGGCCTGCACGACTTCGGCAAGCAGTACGGGCTGCGCGTGCGGTTCGCGCACTACCTGAAGCTGATCCTGGGCGGCCCCTTCTACCAGGTCCTGCTCGCCGGGGCGGCCGTCCGTGCCGTGTGGCGTGAGCAGCGCGGCCGCAACGACTGGGAGCTGACGACCCACGTCGGCGCGCATCTCGACGAGACGGCCGTGAGCCGGCGGGACGTTCCCGTGACCCGAGAGGACGTTCCCGCGTGACCTCCACCCTTCCAGCGGTGACCCCTGCGAAGGTCCCCGCGCAGCGGCAGCCCGCGCCCCGCACCGGTGCCCACCGGCGACCGGAGCCGCCGAGCCGGCTGCGCTCCTCCCGGTCCGACCTGCTCCTGTGCGGTGTCCTCCTCGTGGCGATCCTCGTCGTGCAGGGCTGGAACATCGCCGACTACCCGGCCCTCAGCGACGACGAGGGCACCTACCTCGCCCAGGCCTGGTCGGTCCAGCAGGGCAACGGCCTCGCCCACTACACCTACTGGTACGACCACCCGCCGCTCGGCTGGATCCAGATCGCCGTGCTGACCTGGATCCCGGCGCTGATCAGCCCCGAGTCGATGACGGTGGGCACCATGCGTGCGGCGATGCTGGTGATCAGCGGCATCAGCGCGGTCCTCGTCTACGTCCTGGGCCGCCGCCTCGCCCTGCCCCGCTGGGCCGCCGCGCTCGGCATGGTGTTCTTCGGCCTCTCGCCGCTGGCGGTCGTCCTCCAGCGGGAGATCTTCCTCGACAACCTCGCGGTGATGTGGACGCTGCTGGCCTTCACGCTGGCCGCCTCCCCGAGCCGCCACCTGTGGCACCACTTCGGCGCGGGCATCGCGGCGGCGACGGCCGTCCTCACCAAGGAGACGATGCTCGTCGTCCTGCCCGCCCTGTTCCTCACCATGTGGCGGCACAGCCACAAGGACACCCGCAAGTTCGCCCTCACCGGCGCCGTCACGGCCTGCGCCCTGATCGGCTTCTCGTATCCGCTGTTCGCCCTGCTCAAGGGCGAGCTGCTGCCGGGCGCGGGGCACGTCTCCCTCTGGGACGGCGTCAAGTACCAGATGACCAGGCCGGGTTCCGGCTTCATCCTGGACCAGGGCTCCGGCTCCTGGGGCGTGCTCCAGTCGTGGCTGTACTACGACAGGATCCTGCCCCTCGGCGGCCTCGCGGGCGCCCTGCTCCTCCTCGTCACCTGGCGCTGGTCGGTCACCGCCCGCGCCCTCGCCGGACCGGCCCTGGCCGTCGCCGTCTTCGCCGCGCTGGCCCTGCGCCCGAACGGCTACCTGCCCGCGATGTACGTCATCCAGGCCCTGCCGTTCCTCGCACTGGTCCTCGCCGGAGGAACCGCCTCCGTCGCCCACGCGGTGCTGAGCCGCTGGCGCTCCGAGGCGGAGAAACGGTACGTCAGCGTGGGCCGGTACGCGCTCGCCACGGTCCTCGCCCTCGCCGCCGGCGCCTACGTCGTGCCGCACTGGTACGACGGCGCCCGAACCGCCGTCACCACCGACGCCAACGCCCCCTACAAGGCCGCCTCCCGGTGGCTGGCCACCGAGGTCGAGAACCCGGAGCGCACCCGGGTGCTGGTCGACGACGCCCTCTGGCTCGACCTCGTGCACCAGGGCTACCGGCCGGGCCTCGGCGTCATCTGGTTCTACAAGGCCGACCTCGACCCGGCGGTGACCAAGACGATGCCGCGCGGCTGGAAGGACCTGGACTACGTCGTCGCCTCGCCGACCGTGCGGCGCGACGCGGCCGACCTGCCCAACGTCAAGGCCGCCATGGAGCACTCGGACCCGGTCGCCACCTTCGGCACCGGCGAGGACCGCATCGAGATCCGCCAGATCCAGACGTCCGCCGGAGGCGCGCGATGAGCCAGGAGTCCACCGTCCCCGGAGAGGTCGTCGAGACCGCCGAGATCCCCGAACCGGGCGCCGTCACCATCGTCGTACCGACGTTCAACGAGTCGGCGAACGTACGGCAGTTGCTGCACCAGATCACCGAGGCCGTGCCGGCCCGGCTGCCCTGCGAGGTCCTCTTCGTGGACGACTCCACCGACGACACGCCCGAGGTCATCGAGAAGGCGGCGCAGGACTGCCCGTTCCCGGTGACCGTCCTGCACCGCCAGGAGCCGGTGGGCGGGCTCGGCGGCGCGGTCGTCGAGGGACTGAAGGCCGCCACGTCCGACTGGATCGTCGTCATGGACGGCGACTGCCAGCACCCGCCGTCCCTCGTGCCCGACCTGGTCGCCACCGGCGAGCGGGCGAACGCCGGGCTGGTCGTCGCCTCCCGGTACATCAAGGGCGGCAGCCGGGCCGGACTCGCGGGCAGCTACCGCGTGGCCGTCTCGCGCGGGGCGACCTGGCTGACCAAGGCACTGTTCCCGCGCCGGCTGCACGGCATCAGCGACCCGATGAGCGGCTTCTTCGCGATCCGCCGCAGCGCGGTCACCGCCGAGGTGCTCCAGCCGCTCGGCTACAAGATCCTCCTCGAACTCGCCGTCCGCAGCCGCCCGCGCCGGGTCACCGAGGTGCCCTTCGTCTTCCAGGACCGGTTCGCCGGGGAGTCCAAGTCGACCGCGCAGGAGGGCCTGCGGTTCCTGCGCCACCTGGCCGGGCTGCGCGCCGCCTCGCCGGTCGCGCGCATGGTCGGCTTCGGCCTGATCGGGCTCACCGGCTTCCTGCCGAACCTGCTCGGGCTGTGGGCGCTGACCGCCGTCGGCATGCACTACGTACCGGCGGAGATCCTCGCCAACCAGCTCGGCGTCGCCTGGAACTTCCTGCTCATCGAGCACCTGCTGTTCCGCGATCGGCGCCGGCACCGGCGCTGGTGGGACCGGGCCGGGCGGTTCGCGCTGCTCGCCAACGCCGATCTGGTGCTGCGCATCCCGCTCATCGCCCTGTTCGTGCACCAGCTGCACCTGGGCGTGCTGTCCGCCACCGCGCTCGCGCTGGTGACGACGTTCGTCCTGCGCTTCGTGGGGACCGAAGCGCTGGTCTACCTGCCGCGCCGGGGACGTGAGAACCCCGTGCGCGAGAGCCGCACCGCGAGGAGAGCCGTGTGAACAGACACCGGAGAAGAACCGCACTCGTCGGCGTGGGCGCGCTCACGGCCGGCCTCCTGCTGACCGCGCCCCAGCCCGCCTCCGCCGCCAACCTCATCCGCAACCCCGGCTTCGAGACCGCCGGCACCGGCGACATGCCGTACTGCTGGGAGAAGTCCGGCTGGGGCGACAACGACTTCACCTTCACCACGACGGCCGACGCGCACACCGGCGGCAAGGCCATGAAGGTCGAGCTGACCCGCCGCGTCGACGGCGACCGCAAGGCCCTGATCACCGAGTCCGCCGAGTGCGCGCCGGTGGTGACGCCGGGCAAGCAGTACGACCTCGGCCTCTGGTACAAGACGACCACCCCGGATGCCTCGGTCACCCTCTTCCGGCACGACACGACGGCCGGCTGGCAGTACTGGACCGACCTCAAGACGCTGGACATGGCCGGCACCTGGACCGAGGCCACGGTCCGCACCCCCGAGGTCCCGGCCGGCACCGACCGCATCTCCTGGGGCGTCTCCGTCTACGGCACCGGCTCGGCCACGACCGACGACTACACGATGGAGCAGGTCGCCGACCCGGTCCCGCCCCCGCAGTGCACCGGCAGCGCGGATCAGTGCGCCAACGGCAAGTGGGACGTGCTGCCCACGCGGAACCCGGTGCGCTCCATGCACTCCGTCGTCCTCAACAACGGCAAGGTGCTGCTGATCGCGGGCTCCGGCAACGACGAGTCGATGTTCGAGGCGGGCACCTTCACCTCGGCGGTGTACGACCCGGAGAAGGGCACCTACAAGGTCGTCCCCACGCCGAAGGACATGTTCTGCGCCGGCCATGTGCAGCTCCAGGACGGGCGCGTGCTGGTGATGAGCGGCAACAAGGGCTACCCCACGGCGGACGGCCGCGTCGGCTACCAGGGCTACAAGGACTCGTACATCTTCGACCCGGAGACCGAGACCTACACGAAGACCAACGACATGAACGACGGCCACTGGTACCCGTCGGCCACGATCCTCGGCAACGGCGACGTCATCTCCTTCGGCGGCCTGCGCGAGGACTCCAGCGGCTCGGTCACCGCCGAGCTGTTCTCCGAGGCCGAACAGCAGTGGCAGCCGACCTGGAAGGTCAACCAGACCTGGTCGTACTGGGGCCTGTACCCGTCGATGATCCTCATGCAGGACGGCCGCCTCTTCTACTCGGGCAGCCATGTCTTCGGCAACAACATCCCCGGCACCGGTTCGGCGATCTACGACTACGGCGCCAACACCATCACCCAGGTCCCCGGCCTGCAGAAGAAGGACGAGCGCGACCAGTCGGCCAGCGTGCTGCTGCCCCCGGCGCAGGACCAGAGGGTCCTCACCCTCGGCGGCGGCAACATCGACTCCAACCCGGAGGCGAACCGCCTGACCGACATCATCGACCTCAAGCAGCCGGCCCCGGCCTACGTGGCCGGGCCGCCGATCCCGCAGGGCACGGTCGACCTGGGCAACGGCCCGGTGCCGCAGACCGGCGCCCAGGGCAAGATGTACGTCTCCGCCGTGCTCCTGCCCGACGGCAAGGTGCTGGAGACGGGCGGCGCGCTGCACAACCGTGCCAACCCGGTCTACGAGACGTCGATCTTCGACCCGGAGTCGGAGACCTTCGACCCGGTGGCCGTCGACCCCGAGGCGCGCGGCTACCACTCGTCGGCGTTCCTGCTCCCCGACGGCCGCGTCATGACGACCGGCGACAACCCGGGCAACGGCTCCTGGAACCACGACGTGTCGGTCTACAGCCCGCCCTACCTGTTCAAGGGCCCGCGCCCCACGATCACCTCGGTGATCGACACCGAGTGGAACTACGGCGACACCCAGCGCATCACCGTCGACCGGCCCATCGCCAAGGCCGAGCTGATCCGCCCGGCCGCCGTCACGCACTCCTCCGACCCCAACCAGCGGTTCGTGGACCTGCCGCTGTCCGTCGACGGCAACAACGTCGACCTGAACGTGACGAGCAACCCCAACCTGGCCCCGCCCGGCTGGTACATGCTCTTCGCGGTCGACGCGAACGGAGTGCCGTCGGTGGCGAAGTGGGTGCACCTCCAGGGCCCCCAGGCCCTCAAGGCGACGGACGCCTCGGCGCACGTCCACGACTTCGCGGGCGCGCCCGAGGGCAAGGTCGTGAAGCCCGGCAAGAAGCGCACGTCGCAGAAGGTCAGCCCGACGATCTCCGGCTGCGACCGCCACTACGGCTCGATCAACGTCTGCGTGCCGACCGGCTTCCCGGCGCAGGTGAAGAAGACGACGGTCGCCCGCTGCGAGTGGCTCAGGGAGAACGACTACGGCCGCCTGAAGGTCAACGGCCGCGACGACCCGCTGGGCCTGGACCGCGACGGGGACGGGATCGCCTGCGGCAAGGCGGACCTGAGGAGGAATTAGCTCCCGAACTCGGCGAGGGCGCGCTCCACGATGGCCTCCAACTGCTCGTGGTGCGCGCCCTTCCAGTACGCCCGGCCGCACGCGGTGCACTGCGCGAACACGTCGTACGTCGCGTGCGTGCCGTGCTTGAGCTGATCCGCCACCTCGTCCTTGGAGGCCTGGCGCAGCAGCCCGTTGCAGGCCGTGCACCGTGTCCAGGGCCGCAGTTCGGGCTGGAAGCGGTCCAGGACGTCCCGAAGCTGCTCCTCCGGCCGGGTGCTGTACACGAACGCCCCCGCCCACAGCTCGCGGCGCCGCAGCAGCCCCCGGTCGCGGCTCAGCATGACCCGCCGCTCGGCCGCCGAACGCGCCGCGAGGGCGGGGTCGCCGATGTCGGTCGACTCGTATGCCGTGTCGACGCCGAGCAGCCGCAGCCGGCGGGCCAGCGTGCCGAGGTGTACGTCGAGGAGGAAGCACAGGGGCGCGCCCGGCACCCGCTGGGGGCGGGCGACGGTCCGTACGGTCACCGACTCGCCGGAGGCCGGCACGTGCGAGAAGGGCACCTCGCGTCCGTCCACGACCAGGGCGCCCACCTCGGTCAGCGGCACACCCAGCGACTCGACGACATGGCCCAGACTGGAGACGCCGTCCGTGGTGGCCGGCAGGGCGCCCGCCCGCCGGGCCTGGGGGACGAACACGTGCAGCTCGGGGGCGAACTCGACGTGGATCTCGGGACCGTTCACCCGGTCAGGATGTCACGGCGACGGGCGCCGGCCTCAGGGTTTTCCGGTCGGCAGGCCGCGTTCCAGGACGTCCAGCGCACGGTCGACCAGTTCCCGGATGTCGTCCCGGTGGCCGGTCTCGGCCCAGTAGTGGGAGACCTCCATCAGCCCGCCCATCACGGACATGGCGAAGACCCGTAGCTCCAGGCCGTCGGGGTCCAGTCCGAAGCGCTCGGCGAGGGCTTCGCGGAGCAGCCGGCCGGTCGCCGCCATGCTCTCCATCATGCGGGCACGGACGGCGGGGACCTCGACCCCGAGCCGGGTCCGCAACCGGATCACCTCGGGTTCCTCGGCGAGGCTCAGGTCGAGGGCCGTGCGCATCACATGCCGCAGGACGTCCGACCACGACTCGGTCTCGGGCCTGGCCCGCAACTCCGCCAGCATCACCGGGTCCCACTCGTCGGTGATGACGATGTCCTCCTTGGTCGGGAAGTACCGGAAGACGGTCGACGGCGACACCTCGGCCCGGTCGGCGATCTGCTCGATCGTCGTGGCGTCGTAGCCCTGCTCCTCGATCAGCGCGTAGGTCGCGGCGCGGATCGCCTGGCGGGTCTTGATCTTCTTGCGCTCGCGGAGTCCCAGTGGGGGCCGGTCGGCGGGGGTGGTGCGTGGGGCCGTCATGAGCGTCATTGTCGGACATCGGCGTCGGGCTCGGCCATGGCCGGGGTGCCGTCACCGTCGTCCGGGGCGGTCCGGCCGCCGGGCAGGAACGCCCCGGCGATCAGCGCTGCGACCAGGGCCGCGACGCCGCACACCAGCAGGACGACGCCCATGCCGTGGACGTAGGCGCTGTTCGCGGAGGCGGCGAGGCCGGGCGCGCCGGTGCGCTCGGCGACCAGGTGCGCGGCGACCACGGACTCCCCGGCGGTGTCGGCGGCCCGGGCGGGCAGGCCGGTGACGTCGAGCCGGTCCCGGTAGGCGCTCGCGAGCAGGCTGCCGAGCAGGGCGATGCCGATCGCGCTGCCCACCTGGCGCAGGGTCATCAGGAGCCCGGAGCCGCTCCCCGCCCGGTCCGCGGGCAGGGCGGCCAGCGCCCCGTCCATGGCCGGGACCACGGCGAAGCCGAAGCCGATGCCGGTGATGGTCAGCCACAGCGCGGTGAAGCCGTAGCCGGAGTCGACCGTCGTACGGCTGCCGAGGAACGCGGCGAAGGCCAGCACCACCAGGCCGCAGCTGACCACCGCGCGCGGGCCGAACCGGGCGACGACCGGCTGGGCACCGCGCGCGGCGACCATCAGGCCGCCCATCATGGGAAGCAGCCGCAGCCCGGTGCCGAGGGCGTCGTGGCCGAGGACGGCCTGGAGGTAGGGCGGCAGCAGGAACAGCAGGCCCGCCAGGACGAAGGTGACCAGGGTCGCCGTGAGCCCGTTCACGAGGAAGCCGCGGTGTCCGAGCAGCTCCATGTCGAGCATGGGCCGCGGCGCCCGGCGCTCGCGCAGCACGAGCCCGGCCAGCAGGACCACCGCACCGGCGAGGAACCCGGCCACCACCGGGTCGCCCCAGCCCCGGGTGGGCGCCTCGATGATGGCGTAGACGAGAGCGCCGAGGCCGGCCGTGATGAGCGCCGTGGCGACGGTGTCGACCTTGGGGGAGGCCGGGTCCCGCGTCTCCGGAAGCAGGAAGAGGCAGGCCGTGATGCCGATGGCGACCATCGGGACGTTGACCAGGAAGACCGAGCCCCACCAGAAGTGGTCGAGCAGCCAGCCGCCCAGGATCGGGCCGAGCGGCATGCCGAGCGCGGAGGCGGCCGACATGACGCCGATGGCCTTGCTGCGCTCCTCCGGCCCGAACAGCGAGGGCAGCACGGACAGGGCGAGCGGCATGACCAGTGCCCCTCCGACACCCATCACGGCACGGGCGGCGACGACCCAGGTCACGTCCGGGGCCAGGGCGCCCGCGACCGAGCCGGCGAGGAAGACCCCGAGACCGGTGACCAGCATCAACCGCCGTCCGAAGCGGTCGCCGAGCAGCCCGGCGGGGAGCATCAGCGCGGCGAAGACGACGACGTAGGCGTCGGCCATCCACTGCTGTTCGCCGGTGGTCGCGCCGAGCTCTTCGGCCATGGTCGGCAGCGCGACGTTGAGGATCGTCATGTCGAAACCGAGCGTGAGCATGCTCGCGACCAAGGCCCCCAGGGCCCACCAGCGACGCGGATCGGGTGTGATGACAGCAGCCATGAAATGAGAGTAGCTCTCAAAAGATAGGTACTGTCAATATCCGGGCCCTGTGGGCACGCAAAAAGGCCACGGCTCGCAAGCCGTGGCCGAGGCTGGGGTGAGGGGGAGCTACCCGTGCTGGTACGCCACCAGCGAGATCCCCACGTAGTGCGCGATGAAGGCCGCCAGGGTGAAGGAGTGGAACACCTCGTGGAAGCCGAACCAGCGCGGTGACGGGTTGGGCCGCTTGATCCCGTAGATCACGCCGCCCGCGCTGTAGAGCACACCGCCGACGATGACCAGGACGAGGACGGCGATGCCGCCGGTCCGCATGAAGTCCGGCAGGTAGAAGACGGCCGCCCAGCCCATCGCGATGTAGCACGGCGTGTAGAGCCAGCGCGGGGCGCCGACCCAGAAGACGCGGAATATGATGCCGGCCGCCGCCGCGGCCCAGATGCCCCACAGCAGCCACTGGCCCTTGGCGCCCGGCAGCAGCAGCATGGTCAGCGGTGTGTAGGTGCCCGCGATGATCAGGAAGATGTTGGCGTGATCCAGGCGGCGCAGGACGCCGTCCATGCGGGGACTCCAGTCGCCCCGGTGGTACAGGGCGCTCACGCCGAACAGCAGGCACGCCGTCAGTGCGAAGATCCCGCAGGCGACGCGCCCTCTGGTCGAGTCGGCGAGGGCGGTCAGTACCAGGCCCGCGACGAGGACGGCCGGAAACATACCGAGGTGCAGCCAGCCGCGCAGCTTGGGCTTCACCGGGTGCGGCAGTGAGAGCGCCGTCGGACCACGGCCGTCGGCCGGCGTGTCCGTAGGCGCGTCGGGGGCGAACGCAGTCATGGCCGAATGGTAGCTACGGAACCGTAAGTGACCTAAGGGTCCGGTCGATTGGCCGATGAAGAGTGGCCATCCTCTCACCGTGGCCGAACGATGGTTACGCAAACGGTCGGTCAGGTGAACCCAACGTGTCTGTAAAGGGGCGCGAGAAACCGTGGCGATCCTCACGTTGCTCACCTGTGCGCTCCTCTGGACAGATGGGCGCAGGCATCGGATGATCAAATGAGTGCGGTCGGCACCGGATGAGCGCCAAGTTTCACCGTGAAGCATCCGGGTCGCAGCCCCCACGGGGCCTCCACATCAAAAAAATCCCTCATTTAGGAGCAATCGTGGCGCGCGACATCGCGGCTCCCACCGTCCCCACCACCCATCAGGGCCTGATCTCGTGGGTGAACGAGATCGCCGAGCTGACCCAGCCGGACAACGTGGTCTGGTGTGACGGATCCGAGGCCGAGTACGAGCGACTGTGCGAGGAGCTCGTCCAGAAGGGCACCTTCCGGAAACTCGACCCGATCAAGCGCCCCCACTCCTACTACGCGGCCTCCGACCCCACCGACGTCGCCCGCGTGGAGGACCGGACGTTCATCTGCTCCGAGGAGGAGGCGGACGCGGGCCCGACCAACCACTGGAAGGCCCCCGCCGAGATGCGGGAGATCTTCCAGGGCTCCGGGGGCCAGGGCGGCCTCTTCCGCGGCTCGATGCGCGGCCGGACCATGTACGTCGTGCCCTTCTGCATGGGCCCGCTCGGCTCGCCGCTGTCCGCGCTCGGAGTCGAGATCACCGACTCGGCGTACGTCGCCGTCTCCATGCGCACGATGACGCGCATGGGCCAGGCGGTGCTCGACGAACTGGGCTCCGACGGCTTCTTCGTGAAGGCCGTGCACACCCTGGGCGCCCCGCTGGAGCCCGGCCAGGAGGACGTCCCCTGGCCCTGCAACACGACCAAGTACATCTCGCACTTCCCCGAGGACCGCGAGATCTGGTCCTACGGCTCCGGCTACGGCGGCAACGCCCTGCTGGGCAAGAAGTGCTACGCCCTGCGCATCGCCTCCGTGATGGCGCGTGACGAGGGCTGGCTGGCCGAGCACATGCTGGTCCTGAAGCTCACCCCGCCGCGCGGCGAGGCCAAGTACGTGGCGGCGGCCTTCCCGAGCGCCTGCGGCAAGACCAACCTCGCCATGCTGGAGCCGACCATCCCCGGCTGGACGGTCGAGACCATCGGCGACGACATCGCCTGGATGCGCTTCGGCGAGGACGGCCGGCTGTACGCCATCAACCCCGAGGCGGGCTTCTTCGGTGTCGCGCCCGGCACCGGCGAGCACACCAACGCCAACGCGATGAAGACGCTGTGGGGCAACGCGGTCTTCACCAACGTCGCGCTGACGGACGACGGCGACGTGTGGTGGGAGGGCATGACCGAGGAGCCGCCCGCCCACCTCACGGACTGGAAGGGCAACGACTGGACGCCCGAGTCCCAGACGCCGGCCGCGCACCCGAACGCCCGTTTCACCGTCCCCGCCGCCCAGTGCCCGATCATCGCGCCGGAGTGGGAGGACCCGAAGGGCGTGCCGATCTCGGCGATCCTCTTCGGCGGCCGCCGCGCCACCGCCGTCCCGCTGGTGACGGAGTCCTTCGACTGGAACCACGGCGTCTTCCTCGGCGCCAACGTGGCCTCCGAGAAGACCGCCGCCGCCGAGGGCAAGGTCGGCGAACTGCGCCGCGACCCGTTCGCGATGCTGCCGTTCTGCGGCTACAACATGGGCGACTACATGGCCCACTGGATCGACGTGGCCAAGGGCAAGGACCAGTCCAAGCTGCCGAAGATCTACTACGTCAACTGGTTCCGCAAGGACGACGACGGCAAGTTCGTCTGGCCCGGCTTCGGTGAGAACTCCCGTGTCCTGAAGTGGATCGTGGAGCGCCTGGAGGGCAAGGCGGA
The DNA here is from genome assembly GCF_009862985.1 of Streptomyces sp. SID5464. Classification (NCBI taxonomy): domain Bacteria; kingdom Bacillati; phylum Actinomycetota; class Actinomycetes; order Kitasatosporales; family Streptomycetaceae; genus Streptomyces; species Streptomyces sp. SID5464. Next base: position 58,004 of record NZ_WWIQ01000066.1, read on the forward strand.
GGGCGTCGAGACGCCGATCGGCATCCTGCCGACCAAGGGCGCCCTCGACACCGACGGCCTGGAACTGGCCGACTCCGACCTGGAGTTCCTGCTCACGGTCGACAAGGAGGTCTGGCGCGAGGAGGCCGCCCTGGTCCCCGAGCACCTCAACACCTTCGGTGACCACACGCCCAAGGAGCTGTGGGACGAGTACCGCGCGCTGGTGCAGCGCCTGGGCTGAGAAGCCCTCCACCGACGCCGCGGCCGGCTCCGATCGTGCCCTGACCAGCAACATCGTCACGGCCGGCCGCGGTGACAGCACCACATGGGGCAGGGGTTCGCACAACGGCGTGCGGGCCCCTGCCTCCGGCGTTCCCGTCGTGCCCCCTTGCTCACAGGATCTTCACGCCTGTTTCATGCTCTCTGCAGGTGCCTCACCCGTCCCGGTGAGGCCCGCAAGACAGCCTGTGGGGGGCACAGTTGAATACTGCACATCGTTCCAGACGGCTCGCGGCCACGCTGTCCGCCGCGATGCTCGCGGGGACCGGACTCACCGTCGCCGCCGCGCCCGCGGCACACGCGGCGGCCTCCGACGCCGTGGCCAAACTGCCGATCTCTTCGTACTCGGCACTGGCCGTCGACAACGTCCACCAGCGTGTCTTCGTGGCGGACAGCAACGTCGGCTACTACCTCAACTCCGGCACCATCGCCGTCTACACCTTCGAGGGCGAGCGCCTCACGACCCTCACCACCAACCAGGCCCACGTCTCCGGCCTCGCGGTCAGCGCCGACGGCAGCACGCTGTACGCGGGCCTGCGCGACCGTATCGAGGCCTACGACACCACCACGTTCCAGCGCACCACCGTCTCCGCCGCAAACACCGACGCGTGCGGCCGGGAGCTCGCCCAGTCCGGCGGCCAGCTCTACTTCACGACACCGAACGCCGCCTCGACCTCCCAGTGCGCCACCGCCGAGACCCAGCTCGACGGGATCGTGCGCGGCGTGCACACGCGCACCGGCTGGAACGACTACGGCGATCTGCTGCTGGAGGCCGGCGCCGGGGACCGCATGCTCATGGGCCAGCCGCTCAACGCCAAGGCGGCCAACCCCTTCCTCGCCGTGTACGACACGGGCAACGGCGCCCTGGTCCGGGGCGCCGCCCGCCGCTTCGCCGACGGCGCCGGCAACGGTGCCCTGAACCTCAAGGACCTGGCGCTGTCCGCCGACGGCAGCAAGGTCGCCGTCGCCGACGCCACCGCCGGCACCCGGCTGCTGAACACCGGCGACCTGTCGGACGCGGTCACCGGCTACCAGGCCCTGCCCGACGGTGCCACCGCCAGCGCGGTCGCCTTCAGCGGCGACGGCGGGTACATCGCGCGCGGAGCCGCCGCCACCGGTGCCGTCCCCGACCTGCTGGTGCAGCCGGCCGACCCGGACGACTCCACCACCCCGCTGGAGTTCGTCTTCGAGGGCAGCCTCGACGGCGACCGGGTCGTACCGCGCGGCATGGAGTGGTCGTCGGACGGCTCCCGGCTGTTCGCGGTCACCACCAACGCGGCCGGCGGGCAGTACTGGCTGCACATCATCAAGCCACCCGCCGTCCAGTACGAGACCCGCTTCACCGGCGGTCTCACCCACAGCCCCGCCCGGGCCGTGGCGGGCGAGCCGCTGGCCGTGCGCGGCAGGCTGGAGCAGGACGGGCCCGCGCCCGCCGAGCCGCTGAAGGTCAGGGCGACCCGCACCGACGCCGACGGCACCCACGACCTCGGCACCGCCACCGTCAAGGCGGACGGCACCTTCACCGTCCTCGACGAGCCCGGCCTGGTCGGCGAGGCCACGTACACGGTGTCGTACCTCGGTGATCTGACCCACCGTCCGGCCACCGACGTCACCCACACCGTGACGGTCGGCAAGGCGCCCACGTCGATCGCGCTCACCGCCCCCGAGGAGGCGAGCATGTCGGGCGGCATCGAGATCACCGGCACGTTCACCGCCCAGGGCAGGGCGCTGCCCGAGCGGGCCGTGCTCGAGGTCGTACGCGAGGACCGGCTCGGCACGGGCACGCTGTCGTCGGTGACCGTCGCCGCCGACGGCACGTTCACGATCAACGACGTGCCGCGCACCCGCCGCGAGGTGACCTACACGGTCAGCTGGCCGGGCGACGACCTGCACGAGAGCTCAACGGCCTCGGCGGAGGTGTACGTGAGGCGCTGAGGCACTCAAACGCCCTGGGCGGGCACGTCCTCAGGGGCGCGGGGAACTGCGCGACCAGCCACGCACGACCCGCACTAACCCACAGCCAAGAAGCACAGCGGCGATAACCGGCTCAAGCCGGCGCAGTGCATGGCACCCGGTCCGCGCGTCGCTGCGGGTGCGCGCGGACCGGGGCCGTCTGGGGGAGCCCCTCCGGGGCTCAGCGGGAGGCGAGTTCGCGCGGCTCCAGGGCCGCGGCGTGCGCGTCCATCCGCTCGGCGGACAGGATGGCTGCCGCCGTGTCGGCGCGGGAGGCGGCGACGACCAGCGCGCGGCCCGCCAGGGCGTGCGCCCTCCGGTGCAGGGCTGCCGCGCCGCGCTCCCGCCGGATGCCGCTCATCGGCGCGCGGACCGGCGTACGCCCTCCCCGCAGCCGGCCCACCTGCTCCGCGAGCCGCTCCGCCGCGGTGTCCAGGTCGGTCGAGGTCTCCGTCGCCCGCAGCTCGTCCGTGACGGCGAGCAGGGCGGCGAGATGACCCGCGAGCTGGATGTCCAGCTCTTCCTCGCGGGAACGGTGGGGAAAGTCGGGGTTGGGGCCGTCCACCGTGCTGTGGACCGACTTGGCGCGGATCGGTTCGTACATGGGAGGGCCTCCTGAGTGCTTACAGGAACCCATCCTAGCTTAGATTTCGTCTAAAGTTGAGTTGTTCGCAAAACCGGACTGGATGCACACGTACGGTGAGCGAGGTGTCGCCGGTCAGGCCTGGCTGTAGCCGTCCAGGAAATGCCCGATCCGGCCCACGGCGTCCCGCAGGTCCCCGACCGTCGGCAGGGTCACCACCCGGAAGTGGTCCGGCTCCGGCCAGTTGAAGCCGGTGCCCTGGACGACCATGATCTTCTCGCGGCGGAGCAGGTCCAGGACCATCCGCCGGTCGTCCTTGATCTTGAAGACCTTGGGGTCGAGGCGCGGGAAGAGATACAGCGCCCCCTTCGGCTTCACGCAGGTCACGCCCGGGATCTGGGTCAGCAGCTCGTAGGCGACGTCCCGCTGCTCGCGCAGCCGGCCGCCCGGCAGTACCAGGTCGTTGATCGTCTGGCGTCCGCTGAGCGCCGCGACGACGCCGTGCTGTCCCGGCATGTTCGCGCACAGCCGCATGTTCGCCAGGATCGTCAGGCCCTCGATGTAGGAGTCGGCGTGCGCGCGGGGTCCGGAGATGGACATCCAGCCGACCCGGTAGCCGGCCACCCGGTACGCCTTCGACATGCCGTTGAAGGTGAGGGTCAGCAGGTCGGGGGCGACGGCGGCGGTCGGGGTGTGCGTGGCGCCGTCGTAGAGGATCTTGTCGTAGATCTCGTCCGAGCAGACCAGCAGGTTGTGGCGGCGGGCGATGTCGGTGAGCCCCTTGATCATCGCCTCGTCGTAGACGGCCCCGGTCGGGTTGTTGGGGTTGATGATCACGAGCGCCTTGGTGCGGTCGGTGACCTTGCGCTCGACGTCGGCCAGGTCCGGCATCCAGTCGGACTGCTCGTCGCACCGGTAGTGCACGGCGGTGCCGCCGGACAGGGAGACGGCGGCGGTCCACAGCGGATAGTCCGGGGCGGGCACGAGCACCTCGTCCCCGTCGTCCAGCAGGCCCTGCATCGCCATCACGATCAGCTCGGAGACGCCGTTGCCGATGAAGACGTGCTCGACGTCCGTCTCGATGCCGAGTGTCTGGTTGTGCATCACGACCGCGCGGCGGGCCGCCAGCAGCCCCTTGGCGTCTCCGTACCCGTGCGCCGAGGACACGTTCCGGAGGATGTCCTCCAGGATCTCGGGCGGGCACTCGAAGCCGAACGCCGCCGGGTTGCCCGTGTTCAGCTTGAGGATGCGGTGACCGGCGGCTTCCAGCCGCATCGCCTCCTCGAGCACCGGGCCCCGGATCTCGTAACAGACGTTGGCGAGCTTGGTCGACTGGATCACCTGCATGTCTGGGAGCTTACGGGGCGGTAATGCGTCACGGGTCGTGTTTTCCGCCACGTGAGACGCGTCGGTTTGGGCGGATATCGCCGCGCGCTGTCCCACCAGCACCATCGATGCCTAGAATGCGCCGCCATGTCCAGGCCATCCGAGTACGCCGACGGAGCGACGAACGGCGGCCCCCAGGGGCCGCCGAACGTGTACCTGCCGCAGGCCGACCCGCCACCGGCCTATGACGCGTACGCGGATCCGGCGGCGGCACACGGATGGCAGGACGTGTACGACCCCACGGACGCCCGGGACCTCCGGGACACCCGGGACCTCCGGGGCGCCCACGACGACCCGCACGGTCCGGGCGGTGCGGGTGACACGCGCGAGCTGCCGGCGGTACCGGCGCACGGCCGTTCCGGTGCGGGCCGCCGCTCCCGCCGCAGACGAGCGCCGTGGCGTGCCCGCCGCGTGGCGGTCGCCGCCGGAGTCGTGGGCGCCGTGTCGGCGGCCGCGCTGATCGCCGGTCTCGGCTTCTCGGACGCGCCCTCCGGCGGGGCGCGCGAGGGCGGTTCGCGCCCGGGCGGGGGTGGCCGGACGGGCCCGACGGCGGGGGAGTCGCCCTCGGCGCCGTCCACCGGCGGCGGTCGGGCATCGACCTCTCAGGCCCCGTTCGTCGGCGGGCCGACGGATCGTGACGAGCCGTCCGGCGCCGCGTCCGGGAGCCCGTCCACCGCGGCGAGCCCCACCCCGTCCGAGTCCGGGCCGGACCCCGCGAGTCCCTCGGCCGGCAGTCCCACGGCCGGTACCCCGACGACCTCCGCTCCCGCCGCCGGCACCTCGGCCCCGGGCAGATCCGGTGAAAAGCCCGGACACGGCCCCGGCGGCACCAAGGGCCCCAAGTAGCCGACCCGCCAGGGCCGTTGAGTAGGGTCAGACCGGACGGACGGGTTCCGGTCGCGGAACAAGTCCTTGCCCCACCCGCCTTGCGACGATCACAATGCGCATGACAACAGTGCGGGCGGCCGGAAGATTTCCGGCCGCCTCCGTCGCAAGAGGGGACCCCCCATGAGAAAACCTCTCGCAGCCGCGTTCTGCGCCCTGGCGATAGCCGGGGCCGGCGCGGCTCCCGCGACCGCTGCCGAGGCCGCCCCCACGGGCGTCGGCAAGGTCGCGGACACGGGCGCGGTCACGTCCGCCGTCTCGGACGTGGTCACGTCCGCAGCGGAGACCGTGTCCGGGATCACCAACCCGGCGCCCAAGGGCGTGAACTTCGCCGGCACGGTCGCGCTCAGCAACTGCTCCGGCTCCGTCGTCCGCATGCCGGACTCCGAGGCCGACGACCCGGCGCTGGTGATGACCAACGGCCACTGCCTGGACAGCGGCTTCCCCGCACCCGGCGAGGTGCTCGTCGACAAGGCCTCCAGCCGCACCTTCGGCCTGCTCAACGCCTCCGGCTCGCGCGTCGCGACCCTGCGCGCCGCCAAGCTCGCGTACGGCACGATGACCGACACGGACGTCGCGTTCTACCAGCTCACCACCAGCTACGCGCAGATCAAGAGCTCGTACGGCATCAGCCCGCTGACGCTGAACGACACGCACCCGGTCGCCGGCACCGCCATCAGCATCCCCTCCGGCTACTGGAAGCGGATCTACAGCTGCGACATCGACGGGTTCGCGCACCGCCTGAAGGAGGGCGACTGGACCTGGAAGGACTCGGTCCGTTACACCTCCGCCTGCAACACCATCGGCGGCACGTCCGGCTCGCCCGTCGTCGACCAGGCCACCGGCAAGGTCGTCGCCATCAACAACACCGGCAACGAGGACGGCGAGCGCTGCACGGTGAACAACCCCTGTGAGGTCGACGCGAGCGGCAACGTGACGGTCCGCAAGGGCATCAACTACGGCCAGGAGACCTATCAGATCCCGGCCTGCTTCGGCATCGACAACAAGCTCGACCTGAGCGCGAGCGGCTGCACCCTGCCCAGGCCGTAAGGCCAGGGCAGGTCCCCGGGTCGGGCGGTCACGCGGGAGTCCTGCGGACCGCCCGGCCCGCCAGGGCGTCGGTGCGGCGCCCGTCCTCGATCACGAACCGCCCGCCGACCAGCACGTACGGGATGCCCGTCGGGAGCACGCGCGGCTCGGCGAAGCTCGACCCCGCCGCGACCGTCGCCGGGTCGAAGAGCACCAGGTCGGCGACGTACCCCTCGCGCACCAGGCCCCGGTCCGGCAGCCGGAGCCGGGCCGCCGGGCGCGAGGTGAGGTGCGCGACGCACTCCTCCAGCGACAGCACCCCCAACTCCCGCACGTAGTGGCCGAGGTAGTGCGGGAACGTGCCGTAGGCGCGCGGGTGCGGCTTGGCGCCCTGGAGGATGCCGTCCGAGCCGCCCGTGTGCACCCGGTGGCGCATGATCGCCCGGACGTTCTCCTCGTGGCCGACGTGCTGGAGGATCGTCGGCGCCAGCCGGTCGGCCAGCAGCAGCCCGCGCGCGGTCACCCAGGGGGCCTCGCCCCGCGCGTCCGCCGACTCCTGGACCGTTAGGCCGACGAAATCGGCCAGGGCCGGATCGCCCACGCCGGAGATCTCGATCGTGTCCCACTCGATGGGCACACCGTGGCAGCCGTCCGAGCCGGTGACCTCCAGGTCGTGGCGGATCCGCCCGGCCGTCTCCTCGTCCGCCAGCCGCCTGAGGACCTGCTCGGGGCCGCCCTCGCTCGCCCAGCTCGGCAGCACGGCCGCGAGCGTCGTACAGCCCGGTGTGTAGGGGTACGTGTCGAGGCTGATGTCCGCCCCGGCCGCCAGCGCCTCGTCCAGCAGGGCCAGCAGCTCGGGCGCGCGGCCCTTGTTCACGCCGAAGTTCATGGTGGCGTGGGCGAGATGCAGGGAGCAGCCCGCCTCCCGGGTCAGCGCGACCATCTCCCGGTACGCCTCCAGGGCGCCCGCGCCGTAGGAGCGGTGGTGCGGGCAGTAGTAGCCGCCGTAGGACGCCACCACCCGGCACAGCTCGGTCAGTTCGGCGTCCTTCGCGTACATGCCGGGCGTGTACGTCAGCCCCGACGACATGCCGACGGCGCCCTGCTCCATGCCCTCGGCGACCAACTGCCGCATCCGGTCCAGCTCCCGCGGGGTGGCCTCCCGGTCCTCCCAGCCGACGGCGAGCGCGCGGACCGTGCCCTGCGGGACGAGGTAGGCCGCGTTCACGGCGATGCCGCCATCGAGGCGGTCCAGGTACTCGCCCACCGTCCGCCAGTCGAAGTGGATGTCGTCGCCGGAGCCGTTCCACCCGGCGATCGCCCGGCGCACCTCGCCGAGCGTGCGGTCGTCGACCGGCGCGTACGACAGCCCGTCCTGGCCGATGACCTCCAGCGTGACGCCCTGCGCGGCCTTGGCGCTGTGGTCGGGGTCCCGCAGCAGGGCCAGGTCGCTGTGGGCGTGCATGTCGACGAAGCCGGGGGCGAGGACGAGGCCCTCGGCGTCCAGCTCCCGGCGCGCCTTCGGCCGCTGGCAGCCGGCCGCGGCGGCCTCCTTGACGATGCCCACGATCCGGCCGCCGTCGACCACGACATCGGCCCGGTAGGAGGGTTCGCCGGAGCCGTCCACGACGTCCGCGTCCCGGATGACGAGCTCTTCCATCGCGCCGGCCTCCTAGAAGAACGTACGGACGTAGTCGACGACCGTGCCGTCCGCCTGAGCGACCGGGATCAGCGGCCACTTGTCGAACGACGTGCACGGATGGGACAGCCCCAGACCGACCCAGTCGCCCACCTCCAGATCCGCCTCCGGCGTGGTGCTCAGCCAGGCGTGCTGGTCGGACAGGGCCGTCACCGACACGCCGGTGGCCGGGCGCTCGGCGCCGTCCCGGCGGATCACCTGGGCGAAGGGCAGGTCGAGGTCGTAGGCCGCGTCCCGCTTGCCCGCGTTGACGAAGGCCTGCTCGGCGGAGGGCCGCGACACGACCTGCGTCCACAGCCGGAACGCCGGCTCCAGGGCGCCCTCCTCGGGCACCCGGTTGAACGGGGTCAGCTTGCGGTAGTGGCCGTCGTCGTGCGAGACGTAGGCGCCCGAGCGCAGCAGCTTCAGGACGGGCCGGGAGAGTTCGGGGATCTCCGCGAAGACGTCGGCCACCGCGTCGAACCAGGCGCTGCCGCCCGCGCTGACGACGATCTCGTCCACACCGGAGAACCGTCCGGCCTCGTCGAAGCCGGCGGCCAGCGCGACCAGCCGCCGCAGCCACGCCGTCACCCGCTCCGGGTCGGCCTTCGGCACCTCGCCCTCGTAGCCCGCGACGCCGACCAGCCGCAGGGACCGCGTGCGGGCCACCGCGTCCGCGACCGCCGCGCACTCCGCCTCCGTACGCACACCGGTACGGGCGCCCTCCCCGGCGGCGAGTTCCACGACGACGTCCAGCGGGCGCCGGGCTTCGCCCAGCGCGGCGTCCATCAGCTCCACCCCGCGCACCGAGTCGACGTAGGCGATGAAGCGGAACTCCGGGTCGGCGTCGAGCTCGGCGGAGACCCAGCGCAGGGCCGCCGGGTCGACCAGCTCGTTCGCCAGGAACACGCGCCGGGTGCCGAACGCGCGCGCCACCCGCACCTGGTGCGGCACCGCCAGCGTGATGCCCCACGCCCCGTGGTCGATCTGACGCTGGAACAGCTGCGGCGCCATGGAGGTCTTGCCGTGCGGCGCGAAGGCCAGGCCGTGCCGGTCCGCGTAGGTCTCCATCAGCCTCAGGTTGTGCTCCAGGCGCTCGGCGGACAGCGCGAGCACGGGCGTGGCGAAGCCACCGGTGAAGAGGTTCCGGCGCTGGGCGGCCAGCTCGCCCACGGTCAGGCCGTCGGCGTCCGGCGGGAGGCCCTTGAAGCGGTGGTCGACACGCTCGGCGGCGAGCCGGGCGAGGGACTCGGCGGCGGTATCGGCTGACATGGAGCCTCCCTGATCAGCGGTGTTGCATAAGCTGCAACATTCATTGCGTATATCGCTCAACGCTGTCTAACATCTCGGCCACCCGGGGTCAACGAAAGCGGCCGCACACGCCGCCCCCGCCGAGCAACCAGGAGCTACGAGCATCGTGACCCCCACCGGACCCCGCAACGCCCCCGACGTCGTGGACGTCGTCGCGCTCGGCGAGTCCATGGTCACGTTCCTGCCGTCCCGGCCGGGACGGCTCGCCGACGTCCCCTCCTTCGACCGGGGCATCGGCGGCGCGGAGTCCAACACGGCGTGCGTGCTGGCCGCCACCGGGCACTCCGCGCGATGGGTCAGCCGGGTGGGGGACGACCCGTTCGGCGACCACCTGGTCGAGGCGATCGGCGGGTACGGGGTGGACGTGGCACACGTCCGGCGCGACCCCGCCCGCCCCACCGGCATCTACTTCCGCACCGCCGGGGACCGGGCCACCGGCGCGCACGAGGTGGCCTACTACCGGTCCGGGTCCGCGGCCTCGGCCATGTCGGCCCGCAACACGGACCTGGACGCGGTCCGCGCCGGCCGGGTGCTGCACCTGTCCGGGATCACGGCCGCGCTGTCCGAGACCTGCCTGGACCTGATGCGTGAGCTGACCGCGCGCCGGCCCGGCCGCCCCCTGGTCTCCTTCGACGTCAACCACCGGCCCGGCCTGTGGCGCGACACCGACGCCCCCCACGTGCTGCGGGACCTCGCGCGGGGCGCGGACCTCGTGTTCGTCGGGCAGGACGAGGCCTGGGGGCTGCACAGCCCCGAAGCCGTCCGCGCCGCCCTCCCCGAACCCGAGGTGCTGGTCGTGAAGCAGGGCGCCGCGGGAGCCACCGTCTTCGAGGAGCGGGACGTCACCTTCGTGCCCGCCCCGCGGGTCGACGTCGTCGCCGCCGTCGGCGCCGGGGACGCCTTCGCCGCCGGGTTCCTCTCCGCCACCCTGCGCGGACTGCCCGTCCGGGACCGGCTGCGGCACGGGCACCTGCTGGCCGCCGCCGCGCTCACCGTCCCCGGGGACCTCGCGCCCCCTCCCACCCGGCAGCACGCCGACCGGCTCGTCGCCCTGGACGACGCGGCATGGGGGAGACTGCGACTCGGCCCGGGCTGGACCGAGGACACACAGCGGGCCCCAGAGGAGGTACGTACGCCATGAGCCAGACCGTCGACCGCGCGCTCAGCATCCTGCCGCTGCTCGCCGAGGGCCCCGCCGACCTGGGGCAGGTCGCCGACCGCCTCGGCGTGCACAAGTCCACGGCCCTGCGCCTGCTGCGCACCCTCCACGAACACGGCCTCGTCTACCGCCAGTCCGACCAGCGCTACCGGCTGGGCGCCCGCCTCTTCGCCCTCGCCCAGGAGGCGATGGAGAACCTCGACGTCCGCGAGATCGCCCATCCCCACCTGGTCCGTCTCAACGAGAGCTGCGGGCACACCGTGCACCTCGCCGTGTACGAGGAGAACGAGGTCCTCTACATCGACAAGGTCGACAGCCGCTACCCGGTGCGGATGTACTCCCGCATCGGCAAGCCCGTCGCCATCACCGTCGCCGCGGTCGCCAAGCTGCTGCTGGCCGACCTGCCCGAGCACGAGCGGCGGGCGGTGGCGGAGAAGCTCGACTACCCCGCGTACACGGCCCGTTCGACACCCAACGCCACGGCGTTCCTGCGCGAGCTGGAGAAGGTGCGCGAACAGGGCTGGGCCACCGACCTCGGCGGCCACGAGGAGTCCATCAACTGTGTCGCCGCACCGATCCGCGGCGCCGACGGCCGGGTCGTCGCCGCGATGTCGGTCTCCGCGCCGAACGTCGTCGTCACCGCCGACGAACTCCTCACCCTCCTGCCGCTGGTGCGCCGTACGGCGGACGCCATCAGCGGCGAGTACTCCGGCAGAACACCAGTGAAGGGCACCGAATGACGGACAAGACCGCACTCACCCCCAAGACCCACACCACCCCGCCGGCGAAGTTCTCGCACGGTGTGAAGAAGGGCAACATCCTCCAGGTCGCCGGCCAGGTCGGTTTCCTGCCCGCCGAGGAGGGCAAGCCGCCCACGCCCGCCGGGCCGACCCTGCGCGAGCAGACCCTCCAGACCCTGGCCAACGTCAAGGCCATCCTCGAAGAGGGCGGCGCCGGCTGGGACGACGCGATGATGATCCGCGTCTACCTCACCGACGTGGCGCACTTCGCCGAGTTCAACGAGATCTACAACGCGTACTTCGACGAGCAGGGCCTGACCCGGCCGCCCGCCGCGCGCACGACGGTCTACGTCGGCCTGCCCGCGGGTCTCCTCGTCGAGATCGACGCACTGGCCGTCCTCGGCTGACCCGACCCCACCTCGCTGTCGAGGCGCGGCGCCACCGATGCGCCGCGCCGCGCTCCCCCCTACCCAGAAACCGCATGCCTTTACCCAGAGGACCCCCAAATGTCCCATCCGCTCGCCGCGTCCGCCCCTGCCGAGACCCCACCCCACACCGGAGGCCTGCTCCTCCTGGTCGACGGTACGGCCGGACTCCTGCTCACCGCCGCGCTCGGCATCGCGCTGCTGCTGTTCCTCATCATCAGGATGAGACTCCAGCCGTTCGTCGCCCTGCTCGCGGTCTCCATAGCCGTCGGCCTCGCGGCCGGCCTGTCGGTCACCGAACTCTTCGGCACGGTCCAGAAGTCGGACGCCGTCTCCACCATCGAGTCCGGCATGGGCGGCATCCTCGGCCATGTCGCGATCATCATCGGCCTGGGCACCATGCTCGGCGCGATCCTCGAAGTCAGCGGCGGCGCCGAGGTGCTGGCCGGCCGGCTCCTCGGCCTGTTCGGCGAGCAGCGCGCCCCGCTCGCCATGGGCCTCACGGGCCTGATCTTCGGCATCCCGGTCTTCTTCGACGTCGGCATCTTCGTCCTGGCCCCGATCGTCTACGCCGCCGCCAAGCGCTCGGGCAAGTCGATCCTGCTCTACTGCCTGCCGCTGCTCGCGGGCCTGTCGGTCACCCACGCGTTCCTGCCGCCGCACCCGGGCCCCGTCGCCGCCGCCGGTCTCCTCCACGTGGACCTCGGCTGGGTCATCCTGATGGGCATCGTCTGCGGTCTGCCGGCCGTCGCCGCGGCCTGGGCGTACTCGGCGTGGATCGGCCGCCGCATCTTCGTCGCCGTGCCGCAGGACATGGTCGAGGCGGCGGAAGAGGCCAAGCAGGCCGTCGTCGACGAGCAGCGGGCCGCCGGGGTCGCGCCGAGCGAGCAGCCGGTGTCCCTCGGGACGGTCCTCGGCATCATCGGCACGCCGCTGGTCCTCATCCTCGCCGCGACCTTCTCCTCGATCGCCCTGGACCCCTCCACGCTCCGCTCGGTGATCGAGTTCTTCGGCAACCCCTTCGTGGCCCTCACCATCGCCCTGTTCCTCGCGTACTACCTGCTGGGCATCCGCCGCGGCTGGTCCCGCAAGTCCCTGGAGACGGTGTCGACCGCGTCCCTCAAGCCCGTCGGCAACATCCTGCTCGTCGTCGGTGCGGGCGGCATCTTCGGCGCCGTCCTCAAGGCCAGCGGCGTCGCCCAGGCCCTCTCGGACACGTTCAACGACGTGGGCCTGCCGGTGCTCGTCCTCTCCTACCTGATCTCCGTGGTCCTGCGCGTCGCCCAGGGCTCGGCGACGGTGGCGATCGTGACGACGGCGGGCATCGTGGCGCCCCTGCTCTCCGAGGGAGACCACTCCCAGGCCTTCGTCGCCCTGGTCATCATGGCCATCTCGGCCGGCTCCATCTTCGCCTCGCACGTCAACGACGGCGGCTTCTGGATGGTCGCCAAGTACTTCGGCATCAGCGAGCGGGACACGCTCAAGTCATGGACGGTGCTGGAGAGTGTGCTGTCGGTGGCGGGGTTCGCGGTGGCGGCGGTACTGAGCCTGTTCGTGTAGGCGTCCGATAACGAAGTGGGGGCCGACTATGTGCGGCACAGGTTTGTCGACCATACTGCTCCGCTGTGGAGCAGCGCATAGGTTCGAGCAGCCAGCCCCTGGAAGGCGCCGGATTCGACCCGGCCTTCATCCCCGGGCTCACGTCACCCGCGTCCGGAAGGACGGAGGACGACGGGCCGGAGAAGGAGCCTGAGGTCGCCGGGTCCGAGGAGTCCGCCCCCGAGCCGGAGGAGACGGCGGAGGCGTCCGTCGCCGAGCCGGAGGAGGACACCGAAGTCGACGGCCCCGTCTTCGAGGCGTCCGACCGCCGTGCGAAGATCGTCGCCGACCACAGAGGCGTACGACTGTCCCTGGACGACCAGGAATGCGAGTTCCGCTGGGACGAGATCGGGGCGGTGGAGACGGAGACCGCCCGCTTCGGCAAGCGGTACACCGTCACCGTCCACACCCCTGACCGGCGCTGGTACCCGATCGAGATCGAGGCGCCGGCCAGGAGCCGCTTCACGGAGTGGGACGAGCAGTTGGACGCGGTACTGGACGCCTACTTCGAGGAAGACGCCGAGTAGCCGGCCGAGCGACTACCGGCAGTACTGGGCTTCCTTCCCGATGGACCTGTACATGCAGTCCGCGTTCTCCAGCAGTTGCAGCACCGCGTCGCGGTTACGGGAGGTCTCCCGCTCGATCACCTCGTCGGGCGGGTAGAACCCACCACCGCCGGACCTCGGATACATCTCGAACGTGTACCCGAAGATCTTGTGCGTGCCCCAGAGGTAGTCGTCGATCGACCCGTCCGTGATGTACAGGTCGCTGGACTGCTCCGCCGTGTACCCGTTGCTCGCGGCCATCTTCTGCCCGACCGCCTTGAACGCCGCGTTGTCGTCCGCGGTCATGCCGGTCGTCGTGTCGGAGTACGTGTAGCCGAACGGCCACAGCACCAGTTCGCTGTACGTGTGGAAGTCGATGCCGGCCTTGATCTGCTGCACCCCGCCGACGACCCGGCTGCGCACGAAGTCGGCGACGACCTTCACCTCGGGCGCCGACTCCGCCGCCGGGCCCCGGTACGTCTCGGAGGACGTCGAGCCCGAGGAGCCGCCGCAGCAGCCCCAGCGGTAGTTCCAGTTGCGGTTCAGGTCCGTACCGACGTACGAACTGCCGCTGTTGGGCTGGCGGTTCTTGCGCCACGAGCGGTACGACCCGGTCGCGATGTCGTACTCGCCGCCGTCCGGGTTGATGTCCGGGACGATCCAGATCTCACGGTTGTTCACCATGCTGGTGACGCGCGAGTCGGAGCCGTAGTCGGAGGTCAGCTCGCGCAGCAGGTAGAGCGCCATCTCGACGGTGAGGTGCTCGCGGGCGTGCTGGTGGTGCGTGAACAGCACCTCCGGCTCGGACTCGTCGCTGCCCACGTTGTCGCTGATCTTGACGGCGACGATGTCCCGGCCCTGGTACGACTTGCCGATCACGCGGCGGCTCACGATGGACGGGTTGGCCGCGACGATCGAGTCGATCGCGCTCGTCATCTCCGCGTAGTTGTGGTAGCGCGAGTCGGCGGAGGGGAAGTCGTAGAGCCGGACGTCGTCCTCGCCGGCGGACCGGTCGGGCACCGCGCCGAGCGGGGTGACCTCGTAGCCCAGCGCGCGCAGTTTCTTGATCTGGTCGGCACGTCCGGAGACGACGACACCGTGGCCGTGGGCCTCGTCCACGGTCACGCCGGTGCGTTGAAGTGCCGTGCGGTCCTCGGCCGTCGAGTGCATGTGGACCTCGTACTGCCGGACGTCGCCGGCCGACGGGGCCGCCTTGCCGGCGCTGTCGGCGCTGGCGTCCGGGGTCGTCGCGGACAGGGGTGCCGCGAGGGCGAGTGCGAGGAGGGCGGCGAGGGCGGCGGTGCGTCTGCCGGCGCGGGCACCGGAGCCTCGTATGCGGAGTCGCATGAAATCTCCTTGTGGGAGGTGGGGTTGTTCCGTGCGACGTACGTGTGCGGGTGGCGCACATCGTTCTGCCGTTGGCATGAGCAGGTCAAGGCTGAAAGCGGCCGCGCAGTGTACGCGGGCGGCACGGCGGCTGAGCCGTCCTGGTCGAAGTACACCCACGGGTGTGACCCGAGCGTGCATATATGTACGCAACGGGGGACAGTGAGGCCCTAGGGGAGCCGGAATGTCCGGATCCTCGAACCACACCCCCAGAGGACTGGCTGATCATGGGCGGATCAGCGCCACGACGGGACCACCAGCTGCCGGTCGAGACGACCAGCTTCATCGACCGGCGTGGCGAACTGACCCAGGGACGCGAACTGTTGGCCCGCGCACGGCTGGTGACGCTGACCGGGCCGGGCGGCGTCGGCAAGACCCGGCTCGCCGCGCGCATCGCGGCCCGGGTACAGCGGGCCTTCCCGGACGGCGTGCGCTTCGTGCACCTCTCCGGACTGCACGACCCGGCGCTCGTGCCGCTCGCCGCCGCCGACGCGCTGGGGCTGCACGACCACTCGGCGCAGCCGCCGCTGGACGTCCTCGTCGAGCAGGTGCGGGACCGGCGGCTGCTGCTCGTCGTCGACAACTGCGAGCATCTGGCGGGGGCGTGCGCGCAGCTCGCCGCGGCCCTGCTGCGCGGCACCGAGGGCGTCCGCGTCCTCGCCACCAGCCGGCACCGGCTCGGGCTCATCGAGGAGCACCTGCTGGAGGTGCGGCCCCTGCCGGTGCCCGACCCGGACGGCGACCTCTCCGCCGCCGCGGGCTATCCGGCCCTCACGCTGTTCGCCGACCGGGCCGCCGCGGTCGTCCCCGGCTTCCGCCTCACCCCGGACAACCGCGCCTCCGTGGCCCGCCTGTGCCACCGCCTGGACGGTCTCCCCCTCGCCATCGAACTCGCCGCCGTCCGCATGCGCGTCCTCGACGTCGACCAGCTCGTGGACCGCCTCGACGACCGCTACCGCTTCCTCACCACCGGCAGCCCCGCCGCCCTGCCCCGCCACCAGACCCTGCGCGCGGCGGTCGCCTGGAGCCACGACCTGTGCACCGGTCCCGAGCAACAGGTGTGGGCCCGGCTGTCGGTCCTGGCGGGCGGCTTCGACCTGGAGACGGCGGAGGCGGTGTGCGCGGACGGCACCGGGGAGCCGGACGCCGGGTGGGGGACGTCCCCGGCGCCGGCGGAGACGCTCCTGCCGGGCGGCGGACACCTCGCCGGCGGGGCGTTCGCGGGCGGTGTCCCGGGCGGGGCACGCGGGGGACGTGTCGATGTGCCGTCGGGCGGCGCCCCGTTGGTGAACGGTTCCGGTGAACACGCCCGGCCTGTGCAGGCGCTCGCGGCGACCGTGACGCCGGGGAACGTGGTGCCGCCCGCGCCCCGTCCGCCCGGCGGGATCGTGCCGCTGCCCGTGATGCGCCCCGAGCCCCTGCTCGCCCCCCGTCCGGGCCTGCCACCGCCCCCGCCTCTGTCTCTTATACACAT
>NZ_WWIQ01000066.1:74594-147291 GCF_009862985.1 Streptomyces sp. SID5464
GCCCCCGCCCCACCCGGGTGGCCCTGCCGCGCCCCCGCCGACCGCCGGCGCCCCGGCCGCCTGGACCGTCCGCCCGGGCGCCGCCCTCCGTGCCGACGATGTGCTCGACGCCGTCGCCGGGCTCGTGGACAAGTCCGTTTTGTGCCGGGAGCCGGGACCCGGCGGGGTGCGGTACCGGATGCTCGACACGCTGCGGCAGTACGGGCTGGAGCAGTTGCGGCGGACCGTCGGGGAGGAGGGCGCTGCCCGGCGGCGGCAGCGGGACTGGATGCTGCGGTCGGCCGAGGAGTGCGAGCGCGGCTGGTTCGGGCCCGGGCAGCCGGAGACCGTCGCCCGGCTGCGCGCCGACCAGGACAACCTGCGCGCCGCCCTCGACTTCAGCCTCTCCACCCCGGGCGAGGCGCGTGCCGGGCTGCGGCTCGCCGGCACCCTCTGGTTCTACTGGCACGCCTGCGGCGCCCCGCGCGAGGGCCTGTACTGGCTCGACCGGGCCCTGGCCGCCAACCCCGAGCCGACCCCGGAACGGGTCCGGGGCCTCTGGGTCGCCGGGCTGCTCGCCGCCGCCACCCAGGACTTCCCCCGCGGCCGCCGGCACGCCGGGGACGCCCTCGCCCTCGCCCGGGTCCTGGGCGATGCCGCCGAGGCCGCCCACGCCGAGTACGTCATCGGCGTCCTCCGGCTGTTCGGCGACGATCTGCCCGGCGCGCTACGGCACTTCGAGACCACCGTCGCCCGCGGCCCCGTGCCCGGCCAGCACCTCAGCATCGTCGGCCTCGACCAGGTCGAACTCGCCTGCGCGCTGGGATTCCTGGGCGAGGCCGACCGGGCCGTGGAGGTGTGCGAGCGGGCCCTCGGACTGTGCGAGCGGCACGGCGAGCAGTGGGTACGGTCGTACGTGCTGCGCATGCTCGCCCTCGCGCACACCGTGCGCCGCGACTGGGCCCGGGCCGAGCGGCACGCCCGCGAGGCCCTGCGCCTGAAGCTCGCCGTCCACGACGTCATCGGCATCGCGCTCACCCTCGACCTGCTCGCGTCGATCGCCACCGAACGCGGCGCCCACCGGCACGCGGCCGTGCTGCTCGGCGGCGCCGACCGCGTCTGGGCCGACATCGACGCCGCCCGCTGGGGCGCGCGCACCCTCAACTCCGCACGCCGGGACAGCGAGGAGCGGGCCTGCCGGGCCCTGGGCCGGGACGCGTTCGAACGGGCCCACCGGCGCGGCGCCGGCCTCGGCCTCGCCGAGCTCGTCGGCCAGGCGCTCCAGGAACCGGCCCGCCCGCACCCCCGCGAGCCCCGGGTCCCACACGACGACACCCCGGTCCGTCTCACCCGCCGCGAGACCGAGGTCGCCCGCCTCGTCGCCGAAGGGCTCGCCAACCAGCAGATCGCCGACCGTCTGGTGATCGCCCGCCGCACCGCCGAAGGCCATGTGGAACGCATCCTCAGCAAGCTCGGCTTCAGCAACCGCAGCCAGATCGCCGCCTGGGTGACGGCCCAGCGCCGACCCGTCCGTACCGCGACCCCCGAGGGGAACCCATGACCACCCGACAGCCGCCCACGCCCGCCGCGTTCGGCCACCGCATGGCCGTCTTCGGCACCGACGACGACTTCGTGGCCGCCGCCCTGCCCTTCCTCGGCGAAGGCCTCGCCGCCCCCGGCGAACCACCCCCCGTGGCCATCGCCGACCCCCGCAACCTGGACCTCCTGCGGGACGCCCTCGGCAGCGACGCCAAGGACGTCACCTGCATCCCGCACACCGACTGGTACACCGGCTCCGCCGCCAACGCCGTCGCCCGGGCGGCCTCCTACCTCACCGCCCACGCCGGCCCCGGCGGCCGGATCCACCTCCTCATGGAACCCGTCTGGAGCGGCCGGGCCGGCCGCTCGGCCCGCGAGACCACCGAGTGGATCCGCTACGAGGCCCTCGCCAACCTCCTCTTCGCGCCCATGGCCACGACCGCCCTGTGCGCGTAC
Organism: Streptomyces sp. SID5464; assembly: GCF_009862985.1. Taxonomy (NCBI): domain Bacteria; kingdom Bacillati; phylum Actinomycetota; class Actinomycetes; order Kitasatosporales; family Streptomycetaceae; genus Streptomyces; species Streptomyces sp. SID5464. Next base: position 76,569 of record NZ_WWIQ01000066.1, read on the forward strand.
GACACCCGCACCGCCGGCCCCGCCGTCGTCGCCGCGGCCCGTCGCGCCCACCCCGACACGGACGTGTACGAGGACCCGGTGCGGCTCGCGGCCGAACTCGACGCCGTACCGCTGCCGCTGCCCCCGGCCGGTGCGCGGCCCCTGGCGGAGCCGCACGCCGCCGCCGTGCAGGTCTGGGCGGAAGCCCGGGGGCTTCCCGCCGCCGACGCCGAGTTGTTCGCCACGGCCGTCGCGGAGACGGCGGCGGCCCTGGCGCCCCTCGACGGCACCGCCCTGCTGTGGGGCGAGGCGCCCGCCTGTGTCTGCGAACTGCGCTCGGCCCGTCCCGTCCGCGATCCGCTCGCCGGCTTCGTCCCGCCACCGCCCGCCGGGCCGGAGCCCGGCCCGGGGCTGTGGTACGCGCGGCAGGTCTGCGCGTACGTGGACATCCGCGACGACGCCGGGGGAGCCACGGTCCGCCTCCAGTACGCGTAACCCGCCCACCTGCGCAAGCAGGTAGGGGATCGGGTAGTCCTCCCCCTGCGCCGGACCCGTCCCCGGGACACCCTGGAGCCATGCTGCAACTCTCCGGGCGCAGCCCGTTCCCGCAACCACCCCTGGGAGCGGGTCACCTGAGCGTCGAGTACGCCCCCGAGCCCTCCGCCGTCCGCGAGGCACGCGCCGAGGTGCGCAGGCAGTTGGAGGGATGGGGGCTTGCGGAGCGCGGTGAGGTGGCGGACGTGGCGGAACTGCTCGTCGGCGAACTGGCCACCAACGCGCTGGTGCACGCCGAGAGCCGCTTCCGGCTCACCCTCTTCGCCGCGCACGGCGTACTGCGCTGCGAGGTGGCCGACACCGAGCGCCGCGTGCCCCGGGTGCTGGACGCCGGCACCGGGGAGAACGGCCGCGGGATGTTCCTCGTGGACGCGCTGGCCCAGCGCTGGGGCTGCCACCGGGACGGGCCGGGCAAGACCGTGTGGTTCGAGCTCGGCACGTGCGGATCGGACGGCTGTGGTCGGCGACAGCCGTGACGCTCCGCTGGTCGGGCCTTGGCGGTATGCCCAGCCGCCGAGGCCCGTTCCCGGTCTGCGGGTGCGTTGTGGCCGTTCGCGCAGTTCCCCGCGCCCTTGGGTGATTCCGATACACACCCTCTTGTCGGCCCGGCCTGTTTGCGGTTTCTTGACCCTCATGGCGGACACCACGGGAAACACCACGGAGAACGCGGCCCACGAGCCCCCTGCGATGCGCAAGGCGAGTTGGAAGTACATCGGCCCGGGCATCGTCGTCGCGGCGACCGGTGTCGGGGCCGGCGACCTGGTCGCCACGCTGATCGCGGGCAGCAACTTCGGCTACACCCTCCTGTGGGCCGCGATCATCGGCTGCCTGGTGAAGATCTCCCTGGCCGAGGCGGCGGGCCGCTGGCATCTGGCCACGGGCCGCACCCTGTTCGACGGCTGGGCCGGCCTCGGCCGCTGGACGACATGGTTCTTCGCCGTCTACGTCGTGGTCTGGGGCTTCGTCTACGGCGCCGCGGCGATGTCGTCGAGCGCGCTGCCGCTCCAGGCGCTGTTCCCCGGCGTGATGGACCTGAAGTGGTGGGGCATCGCCTGCGGCCTGGTCGGTCTGGTCTTCGTCTGGTTCAACAAGTACGCGGTGTTCGAGAAGGTCATGACGGTCCTGGTGGGGGTCATGTTCCTCGTGACGGTGTACCTGGCGATCCGCGTCACCCCGAACATCCCCGACGCGTTCGCGGGTCTCCTCCCGGTGCTGCCCGACGAGAAGGACTCGGTCCTCAACACCCTGGGCCTCATCGGCGGTGTCGGCGGCACGATCACGCTCGCGGCCTACGGCTACTGGGTCAACGCCAAGGGCTGGACCGACACCGGCTGGATGAAGGTCATGCGCCTGGACAACCGCGTCGCCTACGCCACGACCGGCATCTTCGTGATCGCCATGCTCTTCGTCGGCGCGGAGCTGCTCCACTCGGCGAACGTCGCGATCGCGAGCGGTGACAAGGGCCTGATCCAGCTGGGCGACATCCTGGAGGAGGAGTACGGCTCGGCGACGGCCAAGTTCTTCCTGATCGGCTTCTTCGCGACGTCCTTCACCTCGCTGATCGGCGTCTGGCACGGCGTGAGCCTGATGTTCGCCGACTTCGTGGCCCGCCTGTCGGGCCGGGGCCAGGCGAAGGGCGAGGAGGTCGCCTCGGGGACACGCGAACGCTCCTGGCCCTTCCGCGCCTACCTGCTCTGGCTGACCTTCCCGCCCATGATCCTCCTCTTCGAGGGCCAGCCCTTCCGCCTGATCATCATCTACGGAGTCCTCGGCGCGGCCTTCCTGCCCTTCCTCGCCGGCACGCTGATCTGGCTCCTGAACTCCCCCCGCACCCCCAGGGAGTGGCGCAACGGCCCGGTCAGCAACGCGATGCTCGCCGTCGCGGGCCTGCTGTTCCTGGTCCTGTGCGTGAAGCAGATCTGGGACCAGCCGTGGGGGGAGTTCTTCTAGGCGGGGAGAATCGACGGATGAACGAGCAGCCACCTCCACCTCCCGGCCCAGGCTTCGGCCCGCCGCCACCGCAGTACGCGCCCGGGCCACTCCCGTATGCGCCCCCACAAGCGCCGTATGCCCCGGCTCCGCCCCAGCCGGCGCCGGCCGGCCCGGACTTCCTGGCCGTCGACAAACGCAACGCGGTCGTCGTCGACGCGTCCGGCGTCGCCTTCGAGTCGTCCGGGCTCTCGATCGAGTTCCGCTGGCCCGAGATCCGCAGCGTCCACTACCAGGCGAGCCCCAACGGCAAGGCGCTGATGGTCGCCGTGATCCACATGGACGGCAGGTTCTTCGAGTGCGTGGTGGAGGCCAAGCCGAGGTCGCGACTTCAGGAGTGGTTCCCGCAGCTGGCGTGGGTGCTCGGGCACTACCGGCCGGTGGGGTGAAGGAGCCGCCCCTCACCCCACCGGTGATGCCAGCGGTGACTAGGGCACTAGGGCAGCCCGTGCACGTGCGGGCCCACCGCGGCGGACCACGCGTTGCCGGCCGTCGCGTCCCAGTTGGTCGACCAGGTCATCGCGCCCCGGAGGTCCGGATACGTCCGGGGCGGCTTGAAGGAGCCGCAGCCCGAGCCCCTGGTCAGGCAGTCCAGGGCGCTGTTCACCACGGACGGTGACACGTACCCGCTGCCCGCCGCCCGGGTCGAGGCCGGCAGGCCCAGACCGACCTGGGACGGGGCGAGGCCGCCCTCCAGCTGGATGCAGGCCAGGGCCGTCAGGAAGTCGACCGAGCCCTGGCTGTAGACCTTGCCGTCGCAGCCGAGCATGGAACCGCTGTTGTAGTACTGCATGTTGACGACCGTGAGGATGTCCTTGATGTTCAGGGCGGTCCGGAAGTAGGAGTTCGACGTCGACTGCATGTCGATGGTCTGCGGGGCCATCGTGATGATCAGCGACGAGCCCGCCTTCGCCGAGAGCGACCGCAGCGCCTGCGTCATGTACGTCGCGTTCAGGCCGTTCTCCAGGTCGATGTCGACGCCGTCGAAGCCGTAGGTCTGCATCAGGGAGTACACGGAGTTCGCGAAGTTCGCCGCCGACGCCGCGTCGTTGACGGTGACCGTGCCGCGCTCACCGCCGACCGAGACGACGACCTTCTTGCCGGCCGTCTGCTTCGCCCTGATGTCCGCCTTGAACTGGTCGACCGTGTAACCGTTCAGCCCGGCCGAGTCCAGGGTGAAGGTCACCGCGCCCGGCGTCGAGGTCGCGTCCGCGAAGGCGACGGCGATGATGTCGTACTGGGACGGGACGTCGGCCAGCCTCTGGACCGTGGCGCCGTTGTTGAAGTTCTGCCAGTAACCGGTCACCGCGTGCTCGGGGAGCGCGGGGCCCGGGCCGTTCGGCTTGTTCGTGGTCCCCGTCACCGCCGCCGACTTCGGCGACTCGCCCGCCGCGTTCGTCGCCGTGACCTGGAAGGAGTACGACGTCGCGGCCGCGAGGCCGGTCACCGTGGCGGACGTTCCGGAGACCGCCGTGACCTTCGCGCCGTCGCGGTAGACGGTGTAACCCGTCGCCCCCGCCACCGCGTTCCAGGCCAGGGACACCGACGAGGACGTCGTACCCGAGACGTTCAGGCCGCTCGGCGCGGCCGGGACCGTCGGGCCCGGGTCCGTGCCGCCGCCCCCGTCGGGGCCGAACACCGACACGTCGTCCGCGTAATAGGCCGCCTGCCCGTACCAGCCGTGCGTGTACACCGTCACCGACGTCGTCGACGATCCCGTCGTGAAGGTCGTCGACAGCTGCTTCCAGGAGGCGGAGTCCGGCGTCCAGGTGGACACGTCCGTCGTGCCCGTACCGGAAACACCGAGGTAGGCGTATCCGCCCCGGACCCAGGCGGACAAGGAGTACGTCGATCCGGGCTTCACCCGTACCGTCTGGGCGCACCGGGCGTTGTCCTGCCCCGCCGGGGTCGCCTTCAGCGCTGCCGTGCCGGCGTGCACCGGGGAGGAGACGGTCGTACCGCTGCCCGCCGAGCAGGTCCAGTCGCTCAGGCCCGCCTCGAAGCCGGCGTTCCTGGCGTTGTTGACGTCGGCGGCGGATGCCTGGCCGACGGTCGTGACAGTGAGGGCCAGGGCCGCCGTGAGGGCGCCCGACCACAGCCGCAGTGATCGTCTGTGTCTGGACATGACAAGAAAATGGTCCAGACCAACGACACTGTCAAGAGGTCCAGACCAACCTGTCGAGCAGCAGCCCCACCGCACACCCCGCCAGCAGCACGCCCGTCGACATCCACAGCGCCGGCCCCGCCGGGTCCAGCACACCCGGCCGCAGCGCCAGCAGCAGCACCTGCGCCGCCACCGGAGCCGAGCACGCCGCCGCCAGATGCCGCACCGGCACCCGGCGCCACGGCTCCGGATGCACCCGCGCCGCCGCCCAGGTGGCGAGCACGACGCACACCAGGTTCGGCAGATGCACCAGCGCCAGCGCGGCACCGAACGAGCCGACGCCCCGCGGGCCGACCAACGGGCCGTACACCAGCGTCATCTGGGCGTACTCGCTGACGACGAGGACGACGATGCCGACGGCCCAGCAGCGGACGAGCGCCATCAACCGCTCCCGAAGATCTCGACGTAGAGAAGGACCGCGAAGCCCAGAGCGGCCATGCCGCAGCCCGCGACCAGGGCGAGCGACTGCAGCACCGGCGACCAGCTGCCCCGGCCCGCCACCGTCGCCGTGCCCTGCGGATCACGCGGGTCGTAGGTGACGGTGACCCGGGTGCCCTCCGTCGTCGACCAGCCCGCCAGGTCCTCGAACTCGACCGGCGTGCCGTCGGCCGCACGGAAGGCGAAGAAGTGCCGCCGGGCGTCCGAGCGGTGGTACGGCTCCGTCTCCACCCGGACGCATTCGCCCTCCGCCCGGACACCGCGCCGCAGCACCCGCGTCACCGTCACCAGCCGCCGCGCGTACTTCCACGACAGCGCGCCGAAGAGCCCCACGAGCAGCGTGAGGACGACGTAGCCGGCGCCCGGCACCTCCATGGCTAGTGCACCTCCACGGAGTCGATGATCCGGTCCAGGTCACCGTCGGACAGGGACCCCTGCTGCGCGTCGACCCGGACGGCGAAGGCCGAGTCGGTCGAGTCGAGACCGGCCAGGATCACGCCCTCGACCGGGGTGCCCTTGGGCGGGCCGCCGTCCTCGCCGGTCGCCTTGAAGGTGAAGTCGATCCGCTTCGCCCCGTCCGCGCCGGCCAGCTCCACATCCTTCTGGCCCTTGACGGCCGCGCCCATCTGGATGCCCGCCTCGGCGGCGATCGCGGCCTGTTCGGCGGAGTTCGCCTCGGTGAAGCCGAGCTGCACGGTGATGACCGAGACCCTTCTGCCGTCCTCCGTGCGCACCGCCGCTGCCGCGTTGTGCTCGCCGCGTTCGCTCGCGCTCTGCTCCTCGTACCCCTTCGGGTACGAGACGTCGACTCCCTTGGTCTTCAGGGTGCCCCAACCGTCGGGCACCGAGCCCGCGTCGGAGCTCCCGCAGCCGGTCAGGGCCAGGGAGGCCGTCAGCAGGGCGGCGGCCAGGGAGGCACGGCGGGTCTTCATCGGCTTGGACTCCGTCTCGTCAGTTCGCACAGTAGCTGTAGGGAAGATAGGAGCGACCGTTCCCGCGGGGCGCACCCAGGAACCGGGCGTCGGTCAGCGTCTCCGACTTCTTCTCCGTGCTGATCGTCATGCCCAGACTGAGCCCGAGATTCAACTCGAAGCCGTACTCGGCCGCGTTGACCTCGCCCGTGTACGTCATCCGGCTCGACCTGCCCTTGTCGAACATCAGCTGCCCGAAGGGGTCGTCGGCGCCCGGGCGGGACGTCGGGGCGTGGTCGTCGAACATGTACTGGAAGGGCGTGGCGATCTGCTCGTTGCCGCTGTCCAGCCAGCGCTCGGCGACGGCCCGGTCCCGGTCCCCGGCCGGGCCGGGGTCGAAGGTGAGGGTGTTGGTGACGATCTCGATGCCGGTCTGCGAGTCCGTGCCCTTGACGCCGGCGTTCCCGCCCCGCTTGTCACCGTCCTTCTCGCCGTTGTCACCGCCCGCTTTGGCGCCGTCCTTCTGGCCGCCCTGCTCGACGGTCCGGGTCATGTCGACGCGGACCAGCTTGCCGGTCTTCTTGTCGTAGGTGACGGTGATGGTGCCGGTCTGCGTCGTGTTCGCCGTGTACTCGCCGCTGAGCGGGCCCGCCTCGTAGCCCACCTTGGAGCCGTACTCGATGGACGAGGAGTACGTGTACGACTTGGTGTTCTTGTAGGAGTTGTCCGTCCAGGTGACGTCGGGGGAGTACTTGAACGTGCCGCCGAGCGCGGCGCTCAGCTTCTGCTCGTCGCCCGCCGAGACCTTCAGGCCCGCCGATGCCGAGGCCTCCAGGCCCACCTTGCCGTAGGTGATCTTCCGGTTGTCGCCGAGGTGCTCCTCGATCCGGTTCCGGGTGTCCTCCTCGTCCTTGAGCGGGCCCGTCCCGAAGAGATAGGCGATGCTGTCGCCGAGGCTCGCCTCCGCGCCGCCCGGCATGGTCCGCCGCATCTCGTACATCTGCAGCTTCTCCACGTCGTCCCGGAACCGCTGGGCCTCCTCGGGGCTCTCGAAGACCCAGGTGTCGCCGTTCGTGACCTTGATGCCGAGCCCCAGCTCCACCTTGTCGGCGCCGAACCGGCCCACCTTCATGCCGGGCTTGAAGTCCTTCTTCGCGGCGACGGACGCGGCGTCCGTGAAGGTCAGGTAGACGAGCTGGTCCCTGTCGTCGACCGTGCCGTCGCCGTTGACGTCCGTGTTCGCCTTGATGTGCTGCTCCTGGAAGCCGTACTCCTTGCCGATCTCCCAGAAGAAGACCTTCGCCTTGGAGCCCGCCTTGTCGGTGACGGAGGAGACCTGGCACAGCGCCGGCTCGAAGTCGGCGTCGGTCAGCGGCCTGTCCCGGCCCGTCCCGCCGGCCCCGCAGTTCCCCTCGCCCGCCACCCGGCACACCTGCGCGGCGATCCTGTCGTAGATCAGCTGCCCGACGCCCGTGGCCGAGACGGCGAGGACGATCGCGGCGCTGACCACGACCATGCCGAGGTACTCGGTGCCGGTCGCGCCGCGATCGTCGAAGACCGGTCTGTGTCCGTACGTCCGTATGCCACCCCCGCGAGCCATACGGCACCCCTCCTTGCCCGAACCACGTGCCTGTGGACGGCGAGAGTAGGTACGCGCCCCGGCGGGTGGCGTGGGTCCCAGGGCCCAAACGGAGGCCCACCGTCAACACTGGGCCCTCCGGGACCATCGCCTGAGACCCCCCGAACCCCCGCCCGCGACCGGCAAGATGCTCAACCTGCCCCGTTTTGACGCATCTTGTGCAACGGCAGTTGCTCCTCAGCTACACAAACGCTGTTCTCCGGTCACAGAGGCGTGGATACAGTGCTGAGGTAGTCACGCAGTGAAGTCACCACGGTGTGCCGGAACCACACGCGGCGCGCCGACGGGGGCATGGGGAAACGGGGAGCTGCGCGTGCCAACTGCCATCGCCGTGACCAGTGCCGACATGGCGCTGCCGCCACAGGACGAACGCACCCTGCCCGCCGTCGTGCTGCGGGACGTCGACCGGCGCCCGCTGGAGCAGGCGCTCGCCGACATGCAGACCCTGGTCGAACACCACGGGCATGTGATCGTGGTGTGCTCACAGGCCGCGCCAAACGCCGTGCGGCGACGGCTGTACACCCTGCGCTCCCTCATGGAAACCGACCGGATCGCCCTCTTCCAGCCCGATCTGCCCCCGCTCGGACTCGCCGTCCTGGCCCGCCAGTTAAGACAGCTCGCGTCCTGTGACATCAGCCCCGGCGTGCTGGCCTCGGCCGGGCGGCTGCTCGTCCACTACATCCACGCCGGGGCGCTGCTCAACTCCGTCGCCCGGCTCGACCGGGTCCCCGTCGGCCTGAAGTCGCACGCCAAGTCCTGGGTGCCCGGCAGCCAGTTCGGCGTCCTCGCCCACCCCGAGCCGCAGCTGGTGCGGATCACTCCCGAAGCCGAGCTGCCCGGTCCCGAGTTCGGCACCTGGATGCTGGTCGCCAAGGGGCAGCTCCAGTCCGACTGGGTCACCGGCACCCTCGCCCCCTCCTGGAAGGTGCAGGGCCTGCGCGAGACCCCGCTCCCGGCCGAATCACCGGGCTGGTGGGGCACCGGCAAGCTGATCGAGTTCTGCAGCTACCTGCCCGACCTGTCGGTCCTCTACCAACTGGTCACCTCCGTACGGAGGACCCGCTGCCACTGGTGCGGCATCGACGTCATCGGCGACCGCTGCGTCTTCTGCTCGGCCACGCCCCCCGTCCACGACGGCCCACCCCTCAACCAGCTCGAGAACCGAACGGCCGTCGGGTGAGCCCTGACACCGCTCGTCAGCACTGCTCCGATCCCGCTCGACCGATATCCCCAACGAGGTTGTACGGTTCATGAATTCCCGTCAGCGCCGCGGCGTGATTCTCCTGCTACTGTCGGTCGTCTGCGCCCTCGGCGCCTTCGCCGGCGTGCTGTCCGTCATCAGTGACGTGAAGTCCAAGGTCGGCCCCGAGGTCACCGCCTACCGGCTCAAGTCCGACGTCCCGCCCTACACCACCCTCAGCACGGGCCAGTTCGAGAAGATCAAGATGCCCGAACGGTGGCTGTCGGACAACGCGGTCACCGACCTGCGCGAGATCCAGGGCAAGATCGCCGTGACCACGCTGCGCGCCGGCTCCCTGCTCCAGTCCGACATGATCGTCCGCCAGCCGGCCCTCCAGCCCGGCCAGCAGGAGGTCGCCATCATGATCGACGCGGCGACCGGCGTGGCCGGCAAGATCACGCCCGGCTCCTCCGTCAACGTCTACGCCACCTTCGAGGGCAAGCGCGAGGGCGACCCCGACCAGTCGAAGATCATCGTGACCAACGCCAAGGTCATCGACGTCGGCGAACTCACCGCGCTGAAACCGGACGAGAACAACCGCACCCAGCAGGCCACCGACGCCGTCCCCATCACCTTCGCGCTGTCCGCCCTGGACGCCCAGCGCATCACCTACGCCGAGTCGTTCGCCCAGCGGGTCCGGCTCGCCCTGGTCGCGCCCGGCAGCGACACCACCGTCCCGGAGCAGGACCGGACGTACGAACTCGCGAAGGACAAGTGAGAGGCTCGCATGCCCACGAGGATCCTCCCGGCAGTCGGTGACGCGGACGCGGTCCGGTCGATCACGACGCTGCTCAGCCAGCTCCCGGACGCCGAGCCGGTGGCCCCGGTGGTCGACTCCACCCAGCTCATCGACACCCTCGCACGGCTGGCCGCCGAGTCCGTCGACGAGCTGCCCGAGGTCGTGGTGGTGCACGAGCGGATCGGCCCGGTCCCCGCGCTGGAACTGATCCGCGAAGTCGCCCTGCGCTTCCCGGCCGTCGGCGTCATCCTCGTCACCTCCGACGCGAGCCCCGGCCTCTTCCAGGCCGCCATGGACTACGGCGCCCGCGGCCTGGTCGCCCTGCCGCTCAGCTACGAGGAACTCGCCAGCCGCGTCCAGGCGGTCGCCCAGTGGTCCGTCGGCGTACGACGGCACCTGGGCGCCGGCGGCGACGTCTTCACCGGCGTCGGCGGCACCGTCGTCACCGTCAGCGGCGCGAAGGGCGGCACCGGAGCCACCCTGACCGCGATCCAGCTGGCCCTGGCCGCCCAGGCCTCCGGCCGCAGCACGGCCCTGGTCGACATGGACCTCCAGACCGGCGACATCGCCTCCTACCTGGACGTCCAGTTCCGCCGCTCCGTCGTCGACCTGGCCGCCATCACGGACATCTCCCCGCGCGTCCTGGCCGACGCCGTCTTCCGCCACGACACCGGACTCGCCCTGCTCCTCGCCCCGGCCGAGGGGGAACGCGGCGAGGACGTCACCGACCGCGCCGCCCGCCAGATCGTCAGCGCCCTGCGCTCCCGCTACGAGGTCGTCGTCATCGACTGCGGCGCCCAGCTCGGCGGCGCCGGAGCGGCGGCCGTGGAGATGGCGGACCGGGCCCTGCTCGTCACCACGCCGGACGTGGTCGCCGTACGGGGTGCCAAGCGGGCGGTACGGATGTGGGACCGGCTGCAGATCCGAAAGGCCGAGGAGACCACCGTCGTCGTCAACCGGCACTCCCGCGCCACGGAGATCCAGCCGCCCCTGATCCAGCGGATCACCGGCACGGCGGTCGCGGCCACCGCGATCCCCGCCAACTTCAAGGAACTCCAGAGCGTCGTGGACGCGGGCCGCATCCACGAACTGGAGAACAAGAGCTCGGTGAAGCAGGCCCTGTGGGGCCTGGCCGGTGAACTGGGGCTGGTCAAGGTCCCCGAGGGCGCGCAGAAGGCGGGGCGGTTGCGGGGCGTCGACCGGGGAGCGGTGAGCTTTCGGCGGAGGAAGGAGGGATGAGCGTGCGGCGTCCGGCCTTCGCGGCCCCGCCCTTACGGGACCGGGGCCAGGTCACCATCGAGTTTCTCGGCATGACCCCGACGATCATCGTGACGCTGATCGCGCTGTGGCAGGTCGTCCTCGTCGGCTACACCTTCATCCTCGCGGGGAACGCCGCGGACGAGGCGGTACGGAAGGCGACGGCGACGGAACCGGGCGCGCGGCAGGCCGCGTGCGAGGCGGCGGGGCTGAAGCATCTGTCGGAGGCGTGGCGGGGGAGTGCCGAGGTGACCTGCGGCGGCTCCGGCTACGTCACGGCGGACGTGCGCCTGGAGGTCCCGATCCTCTTCCCGGGCACGCTCTCCGTCCCGATCCCGGTGAGTGGCCACGCCGGCGCGGTCGAGGAGGCGGACTGAGATGCCGCACGGACGCAGAGACCGCGGCCAGGTCGCCATCGAGTACATCGGCTTCCTGCCGATCCTGCTGCTCGTCGCCCTGGCGGCCGTACAGCTCGGCCTGATCGCCTACACGGCCCAGCAGGCGGGCACGGCGGCCCGGGCGGGGGCGCGCAGCGCGTCGCTGGAGGGGCCTCACGAGCAGGACTGCCGGGCCGCGGTGAGCGACTGGCTGGCCGACGGGACCAGTTGCCCGGCGTCGTACGGCGGGGACGAGGTCACGGTGACGGCCACCGTGCAGATCCCGTCCCTCGTGCCGGGCTGGAACTTCGACCCGGCCGTCAAGACCGCCACGATGCCGCTCGACCACTGAGCACCGAGCAAGGAGCACCGGACCCATGAGCCTGCGAGCACGCATCAACTCCCCGGAGGAGAACGGAAACCGGGGCGAGGACGGCCACATGGTCGCCTCCTACCGGGCCAAGCTCCTGGAGGAGATCGACCTCGCGGAGATGAGTTCGCTGGCCGCCGCCGAGCGCCGGGCACGGCTGGAGCGGGTGCTCGGGCACATCATCAGCCGCGAGGGCCCGGTCCTGTCGACGGTGGAGCGCTCGCAGCTGATCCGCAGGGTGGTCGACGAGGCACTCGGCCTGGGCATCCTGGAGCCGCTGCTGGAGGACGCGTCCATCACCGAGATCATGGTGAACGGCCCGGACGCGATCTTCGTCGAGCGCGGCGGCCGGGTCGAGCAACTGCCCCTGCGGTTCGCCTCGAACGACCAGCTGATGCAGACGATCGAGCGGATCGTCTCCACGGTCAACCGCCGCGTCGACGAGTCCAACCCGATGGTCGACGCCCGCCTCCCCTCCGGCGAGCGCGTCAACGTCATCATCCCGCCCCTGTCCCTGACGGGCGCCACGCTCACGATCCGCCGCTTCCCGCGCTCCTTCACGCTCCAGGAGCTGATCGGCCTGGGCTCGCTGGACGAGCACATGCTGTACCTGCTGGCGGGCCTGGTGCAGGCGAAGTTCAACGTCATCGTCTCGGGCGCGACGGGCACGGGAAAGACGACCCTGCTGAACGCGCTGTCCGGGCTCATCCCCGAGGGCGAGCGCATCATCACCATCGAGGACTCCGCCGAACTCCAGCTCCAGCAGCCCCACGTGATCCGCCTGGAGTCGCGCCCGCCGAACGTCGAGGGCAAGGGTCAGGTCACCATCCGCGACCTGGTCCGCAACTCCCTCCGTATGCGCCCCGACCGGATCGTGGTCGGTGAGGTCCGTGGCGGCGAGTCGCTGGACATGCTCCAGGCCATGTCGACGGGCCACGACGGCTCCCTGGCCACCGTCCACGCCAACAGCGCCGAGGACGCGCTGATGCGGCTCCAGACCCTTGCCTCCATGTCGGACGTGGAGATCCCCTTTGTCGCCCTGCACGACCAGATCAACAGCGCGGTGGACGTCATCGTGCAGCTGACCCGGTTCGCGGACGGCGCCCGCCGCATCACCGAGATCGCGCTGCTGGAGAGCCACGGCAGCGACCCGTACCGACTGGTCACGGTCGCCCGCTTCCACGCGCAGCCGATGACACCCGACGGCCGTATCCACGGCGCCTTCGAGTACTTCCCGCTCCCACGCCGCACCGCCGACCGCCTCTACATGGCGAACCAGCCCATCCCGCAGGCCTTCGGCATCGCCCGGTCCGCGGAGCAGCTAGCCACCCGAGAAGCCAGGTAGGACCGACCGATGGAACTGCACACGCTCATCACGCTCACCACCGGCATCACCCTGCTGACCTGCGTCCTCACGGTGGCCGGCCTGCACTCCTACGCCACGGGCAAGGCACAGCGGCAGGCACTCGTCGACCGCCTGTCCGCCACCGGCCAGGTGCCGGTCGGCGGCCGGCGCCGGAACTTCCGGGGGATCGACCGCCGCCTGCGGCGCACGAAGCTCGGCAAGAAACTGGAACTCCGCCTGGCGGCCACCGGTCTGGACATCACCCCGGGCGAGTTCTTCGTCTACATGCTCGCCACGGTCGCCGGCCTGTGGCTGATCGGCCAGGCGGCACTGGCCCCGTTCTTCGGCCCGCTGGCGGGCCTGCTGGGCATCGGGGTGGCGGTCCAGTTCCTCAACTGGCAGCGCCAGAAACGCATCGAGAAGTTCATCAACCAGCTCCCCGAGATGGCCCGGATCCTCGCCAACGCGACCCAGGCGGGCCTCGCCCTGCGCACCGCGATCGGCATGGCCGCGGAGGAGATGGAGGCCCCCGCGGGAGAGGAACTCGGCAAGGTATCCGCCCAGTTGGCCGTCGGCGCGTCGATGGACGACGCCCTGAGCGAACTGGCGGACCGTCTCCCCTCCCGCGAACTGGTCGTCCTGGTCACCACGCTCGTCCTGTCGAACCGGGCGGGCGGCCAGGTGGTCAGCGCCCTGCGCAACCTGACGGAGACGCTGGAGGAACGCAAGGAGACGAGGCGTGAGGTCCGCACGCAGCTCTCCCAGGTCAACATGACGTCGTACGCGGTCCCCGTCCTGGGCGTCGGCTCGCTCTTCCTGATGAACGGGGTGAAGGACGGCGCCCTGGACCGCATGACGGGCTCCCCCTTCGGCCAGGCGGCGGTCATCATCGCCTTCTCCCTCTACGCCGTCGGCTTCGTCCTCATCCGCCGCCTGTCCCGCATCGACGTCTGAGAAGGCCGGAGCAGAATCATGGGACTTCTTCTCGCACTGGTCATGGGCCTCAGCGTCTGGGGCGCCTTCGCCGGCATCCGCATGTACCGGGCCGAGGCCAAACTCCCCGGCGACCTCGCGCTCGCCCTGGAGGTCGGCTCCACCCGCACCGGCGCGGTGGACTCGCTCATCGACCGCCTGGGCATGCGCTACGCCCCCGCGGTGCTGCGCCTGATGGGCCCCAAGCAGGTGGCCAAGTACCGCCGCAAGATCGACCTGGCGGGTAACCCCGGCGGCCTGACGATCGACCGCTACGCGGCCCGGCGGGCGGTGTACGGGGCTCTGGGCGGGGTGGGCTTCCTGGTCTTCCTGATGCGGGGCCAGCTCCTGGTCGCCCTCCTGCTGCTCGCCTTCGGCGCGTTCTGGACGGAGGTCGGCATCTGGTCGGCCATCCGCATCCGCAAGGACGTCATCGAACGGACCCTGCCGGACTTCCTGGACGTCCTGGCGGTCGTGGTCAGCGCGGGCCTCGGCTTCCGCCAGGCGCTGGACCGGGTCGCGTCCAAGTACGAGGGCCCTTGGGCCGACGAACTCCGCATCACGCTCCGCCAGATGGACCTGGGCATGAGCCGCCGCCAGGCCTTCGCGGAACTGCGCCGCCGCAACGACTCCGAGCAGGTCGCGATGTTCGTCACTGCCTTGCAGCAGGGCGAGGAACTGGGCGCCCCGATCGTCGACACGCTGGTGGCCCTCGCCAAGGACATGCGCCGTACGGACGCCCAGAACGCCCGCCGCAAGGCCGCGCGCGCCGTTCCCAAGGCCACGATGATGATCACGACCTTCATGGTCCCGGCCACGATGCTCCTCCTGGGCGCCGGACTGATCCTGGGCTCGGGCACCGACTTCGGCGTTGTCACGGGCGAGTAGGGGGCGACACCATGTCGATGACGGGCGAACGCACCGGGCGGCTGCGCCGCCGCCCGAGAACACCGGAGATCACCACCCCACCGGCAGGCACCGTCCTGCCGGCCCACGTCCGCACAGGCGCCCCCGACATCCCGGTGACGACGGCGACACCGGCGCTGCCGCCGGGGTGGGAGCGGGTGGACGCGCCGGTGGGTGGGGCGCACACGGCCATGCCGGTACCCGCGAACGGTGGCCCGGCCGCCGACGGTGCTCAGCCCCCACAGGGGTCACCCACACCCGTCGACGAAAGCCGCAGGGGCGGTACGGGGGGTGGCGCTCCGGGTGGTGTCGGTACGGGTGGTGCGGCCGGGAAGTCGGTCCGGGCCGGAGGCCGGGCGAAACCCGCCCCCGAACACCCGGCGATACCCATCCAGATCAACGCGCTGCAGGCCATGTGCCGACAGGTCTTCGGCTTTCGGCTGGCCATGATCGCCCTGGCCACCCCCACCGCCCTCATCAACGCCAACGAGGGCCTCCCCACCCGCCTGGTGGGCGCGGCCGTGGTCGTCACCTTCATGAGCTCCTATGTCCTGTTCAGGGACTGGGAACGCTTCGGCCCCCTCCTGCTGCGCCATCCCACTCTCCTGGCCGCGGACACCCTCTTCGGCGCCCTCCTGCTCATCTCGGCGGGCCCGGGCAGCACCCTCGCCTACGTCAGTGTCTGCACCCCTCTCCTCGCCGGCCTGGTCTACGGCTGGCGCGGAGCAGCCGTGTTCGCCTCCCTGCAGGCGCTGCTGCTCCTCCTGATCCAGGCGGCGATGCAGGACCCCCAGCCCGGCATCGCCGAGTCGTCCCTCCTCCCCGGCCTCTGTGTCATCGCCGGAGCCGTCGGCTCCAGTCTCCGCAACCTCATGCTCCGCTTCGGCGCGGCCACCCAGGCCCTGACGACGGTCCAGGCCCGCCTGGCCGTCACGGAGGCGGTTGGCGCCGAACGGGCGCGACTGGCACGCGAGATGCACGACTCGGTCGCCAAGACCCTGCACGGCGTGGCCTTGGCCGCGGACGGTCTGGCGGGCTCGGCGGGCGCCGCCCACATGGACGTGGCCCTGGTGAAGCAGCAGGCCGACCTGGTCGCCCGGTCAGCCCGCCGAGCCGCCGCCGAATCCCGCGAACTCCTGGCGGATCTGCGCCGCGAATCGGACCCCGGCCAGGGGACGGACGTACTGGTCGAGCTGGCCGCGCGTACCAGGGACTTCAGCGCCCGCACGGGCCTCCCGGCGGTCTACCGCCCCACCGGCGACCACTCCGTACCCCCGGTGCCGCCCGCCGTGGCCCGTCAGCTCCTCACCATCGCCTCGGAGGCCATGGAGAACGCCCACCGCCACGCGGGCCCGACCCGGGTCGACGTCCGCGCGGGCGTCCACGGCGACCTGCTCCGCATCAGCGTCTACGACGACGGCTGCGGCCTCCCGCCCGGAACCACCCTCGAACAACTGCGCCGAGCGGGCCATTTCGGCCTGGTCGGCATGGTCGAACGGGCGGCCTCGGTGGGCGCCCGCATCCGCATCGGCCGGGGCGGCCACCCCAAGGGAACGGAAGTCCGCCTGGAGCTACCGCTGGCGGCTCTGACCGCACCCCACGGCTGACCGCCCATGACCACGCCGCACACGTCCCCCACGACATGAGAGGAGGCAGCCGATGCCGGACCAGACGACTCCTCACCCCGGCGCCTCACAGCCGCCACCGCCACAGAACCCGTTCGACTTCCCGCAGCCGGCGCAGCCGAGCTGCCTCAGGGTCGTCGTGGCCGACGACAACCCGGTGGTCCGCGCCGGCCTGACCGCCCTGCTCTCCGGCCGCGAGGACATCACGGTCGTGGCGGAGGCGGCCGACGGCCGTGAGGCCTACGAGGCCGCCCAACAGCACCGCCCGGACGTCGTCCTCCTCGACGTGCGCATGCCCGGCGTGGACGGCATCTCGGCGCTCCCGTACCTGGTGCGGATCGCCCCGGTCGTCATGCTGACCTACAGCAGGGAGTCGGAGATCGTCCAGGAGGCCCTCCGCAGAGGAGCGGGCGGCTACCTGGTCCACGGCGAGTTCACGGCCGGTCAGCTGGTCGACGCGGTCAGAGACATCACGCAGGGCCGGGCCCACTTCACCCCCACGGCGGCGGGAGCGCTGCTGGCCCAGCTCCGGCAGGGCCAGGGCCAGGGCTCGAGCCGGGGCCCGGGAGCCCCGGCCCTACCGGATGGACTGGGACAGGCGAATGCGAATGCATACGGAAATTCCGCTTCCGCATGGCCGCATAATCAAACCCAACTAACGGCTCAACCAGCCAATATGAGCCTTCCGTACGTCCCGACCTCACCTACTTCCCCGGAAAACCTTTCGCAAGTGCAACCAGATGTGGGACAGTCTCCGTCTGAGTGGACGAGTGGCCGTCCGGCTGCTCCCTACAGGTCGCGGTTCCAACTGAGCACGAGGGAGGCGGAGATCATGGACCTCATCGCGTCCGGCATGAACAACCAGCAGATCGCCGCCACCTGCTTCATCAGCGAGAAGACGGTCAAGAACCACATCAACCGCATCTTCGCCAAGCTCCATAGCACCAGCCGC
This sequence comes from Streptomyces sp. SID5464, assembly GCF_009862985.1. Lineage (NCBI taxonomy): Bacteria > Bacillati > Actinomycetota > Actinomycetes > Kitasatosporales > Streptomycetaceae > Streptomyces > Streptomyces sp. SID5464. The sequence goes on from NZ_WWIQ01000066.1 coordinate 94,027, forward strand.
TCTGAGGCCGCGGCGAAGTGGCTCGGCACGGCACCGGACTCACACCGAGGACGGGGGTGACCTTCGGTGACGGTATGGGGGGAGAGTTCGTTGGGCCCGCGCGATTGGGCCCTGGATTGGGCCCTGGGACCCTCTGGCGGACGGCGTGTTCCGCCGTACGTTTCTCGTGTCGAAGGCGGCACCGGCAAGGAGGAAGCCGGTAACGCCATTCGTGCCCAAGAGACTTGTACGTCGGCCGGTAGGCGGCCGGCCGGTACCGGAGGGGAACACCACCATGAGCAACTGGATCAACATCACCGTCTCGTACCTGCAGGCCCGCGCCGCTCGCAACGACAAGGGACAGACCGCGGTCGAGTACCTGGGGATCATCGCGGTGGTCGTGGCGATCGTTCTGGCGATCACGGGTACGGACATCGGCCAGTCCATCTTCGAGGCGATCACCGACAAGATCACCGAGGTCACCGGCGGCTGATGAGCCCCCGTAAGTACGGCGACGCAGGGCAGGCCTTCCCCATCTACATCACGGTGGTGGCGGGCCTGCTCTTCCTTGCGTTCGCGTACCTTGCGGTCGGCCAGGCCGCGGCGACACGGAACGGTGCGCAGACGGCGGCGGACGCCGCCGCCCTCGGGGCTGCGCAGGATCGGCGGAACCAGCTCGTGGGCAGGTGGATGGACAACCTGCTCAATCCGGACCTCTGGCAGGACATCTTCCACGGGAAGGTTGAGGGGCTCGACCCCTCATGCTGGCGGGCGCAGCAACTCGCCGACGCCAACGACGCACACGTCGTGGGAGGCGGCTGCGAGCCCGAGTGGGACCCGCTGGGCTACACGGTCGAGGTCAAGACGAACGATCCCGTCGGCGACAGCATCGTCCCCGGCACGGAAACGACGTACGCCACGGCAGAAGCCAGGGCCGTGATCGAGCCGCGCTGTTCCTTGCAACCGCCCGAGGAGGGCAACGACAACGACGAGGACCTGCCGCAGCTCAACTGCGGAGGCCAGAACTGGGACCTCGACGCAGACGATCTCTCGGATCTGCCCGGTCCCGATGACCTCTTCGACGTCCATCTGGCCGACTGACAAAGAACGACGAACAAAGGAAGCGGAACTCATGAGCATTCGGTTCACCACGACGGCCCGCAGGGGGATGGCCGCAGCGGCAGTTGCAGTCAGCCTGGCCCTCGGTGTGGCCGGCTGCAGCAGCGGCGACGACAAGAGCGGTGACACGTCAGCGTCCGCTTCCAAGGACTCTGGCTCGAATCCGAGTGCTCAGGAGGGCCCGGCGGAGGAGCCGCTCGCTGAGTTGAAGGGTCCGGACGGTCTGCTTCTGCAGATCACTTCGGCTGAGCGGGACTCAGGCGGGTTCCTCACGCTCGGTGGGAACTTGAAGAACGACGGCAGCGAGACAGTCAACGTGCCTCCCCAACTCAGTGGAAACGAGACCGAGATCATCAGGAACGGCCGGTCGCTCGGGGGTGCCACCTTGGTGGACTCCAAGGGAAAGAAGCGGTACTACGTGCTCCGTGACACCGAAGGCCGCCCGCTCACCACGACCAACTTCCCTTCCATGAAGGCCGGTGAGTCCATCCCTGTCTTCATGCAGTTCCCGGCGCCGCCCGAGAGCTCGACCGAAGCGTCGTTCCAGCTGCCGCAGTTTGCCGCCGCCACCATCAAGATCTCTGGCTGAGGCAGACCACCATGACCCACACCCGGAACCGAGCCCCACGCCTGACGGTCGTCCTCACTGCAGCCTCAGTTATGGTCGTCACGAACCTTTTCGGTGCCGTTTCCGCTCACGCGGCCGACGGCCCGAGTTATCCACCGGGCACCGAGCCGAAGGCAAGCGCGCCGGTCAAAATCGACGCGAACGACCCCGATCTGAAGCTGGTCGACGGCGCGACTCTCGCGGAGCCCAAGATCCTCGACATCAAGTCCGTCATAGAGGACCAGGGCGGCGAGGAGCGTCGCGAGGACACCAACTCGGACGTGAAGTTCGCGCTGCAGGCGGAGGTGCTGTTCGGCAAGGACAGCGCGAAGCTCAGCGGTCAGGCCAAGGCGCGCATCGCCGACATCGCCGAAGAGATCAAGGCGCAGAACGCGAAGAAGGTCCGCGTCTTCGGCTTCACGGACAACCTGGGTTCGTCGGCCCACGGTGACGTGCTGTCCCGCCAGCGCGCGTCGGCCGTACACGGTGTCCTGGATGACGAGCTCGCGGACTCGGGCATCACGTACGAGGTGCGCGGCTACGGTGAGCAGTACCCGATCGCGGACAACTCCACGGAAGCGGGCCGCAAGAAGAACCGCCGTGTCGAGGTCTCCTTCCCGCGCACGGAGAGCTGAGCCACCACCGACCCAATCGGCGCCCGTCCCCGTGTCACTGCCGGCGAGGACGGGCGCCGCCCGTTCCCGCGTGCCTCTCAGGTGCCAGGGCGGGCATTGAGTGTCCCGTCCCGATTGTTGCTGCATCGGGACCCGGCTCTGAGCTGGGGGATGAAGAAACGTGTTGGTCCGTGCGGCCCGGATCTGCGCAGGTTGACTTTGCATTTTCGGGTTAGTTGTCATTTCAGTCTGATGTGGACTCCATCGATGGCCAGAGAGCGTTGCGTCGAACGGCTGGCGGCCGACCCCTGGCCTCGCGAGGTCCGCCGAGGAGACGGAGGCGATTCTCGATATCGCAGCCCGGCGGCGCGCGGTTCCTTCAGACGTGTGTGGCCTCGAAGAGTGAGAGGACCTCCGTTCCTTCATGGACGCGGAGCGTCACGGAAGCCCTGGCTGTGAGGGCGTCTTCAAGGCGCGGTCGATAGAGGGGGTGCAGTCGCGTGAGAGCATCCTCCACGTCCGCCCACTCGGCGGCGATGGATTCCGCTGTTGGGCGAGGTTCCCCCGACAAGGCTGTCGCGATGAAGATGCCTGCGAGGATGCCCCGGCTCGGATGCTGGTAGACACCCACCAAGCCGTGGACTTTGACGTGGACCCCGGTCTCCTCGTAGGTCTCGCGAGTGGCGGCATCATGGAATGCCTCGCCCGGGTCCACCAAGCCACCGGGCAGCTCCCAGCGTTCCGGGGAGCGGCGGCGCGCAATAAGGACACGTCCCACGTCGTTGAACGTAACGCAGGTGGCCCCCAGGGCATATCTTCTCGGTGGCTGAGAGATCATGTGTGTCCGGCTGCTAATCACTTCCCAGCCCTGCCTTCATGTTGTGAAAGACCAGAAGATATCTCCAGAAGAGGAGGCGCCGAATCCGCCTGCCTGGAAGATATTCAGCACTGTCTTCTCGGATCTCCGCGAGCGACATCGAAGGGGGCGCCACAGGTGCTGAAGGAGACTGCGTGCCCCGATCGGGACGGCTTCCTGACCAGCTCTCTCGGAAGAACACCGCAGCACGCCAAATAGCGTTCACAGGGACGGCCAGAAGGCTTATGGCGTGGTCCCATATCGTTGCTTCTCGGTAGCATCCGAGGATCACCAAGACGCCGTTCGTGGTGAGCGATGCGCGCAGCTTCTGCACTGTCTCAAAGGGGACGTGGTGGATGCTGGCCAAGCACGCGATGTAGTCGTATGTGTCAGGTGTCAAGGTTAGGTGTGTGATATCTGCCCGCTCGAAGCGGATCTGCCTGGGGAGATCGAGAGTAGAATTCATCTCTCGTGCGGCGGTGACGACGTCATTATCTACGTCAATCGCATCTACTTCGATTCCTCGAAGCGCTAGTTTCTGTGCAAACCTCCCTGTGCCGCAGCCCACCTCAAGGGCCCTTCGGCATGATTCGGGAAGTTCACGAAGTAACAGGTCATGGTAATGATCGTTGTGGTTGAACGGCACGGCGTCATCATGACACGGGCTCGTCCAGGGAGTTCGACCCCGCTTGACGGGCCTCGCGTTGCAAGCGGCGGACTGACTGGCGGTGCAGCACGAGGGCGGCGACGGCCAGCCAGCCGGCGCCCAAGAGTTGCCCAGCGAGCACATCGACGCTGAAGTGCGCACCGAGAAGGACCCTGCTCCACGCGACGAGTTCGGCGCTCAGCCCAGCAAGGAACAGCATCAGTGCGGAGACGGCCCGTGGCATCTGGGAACTGAAGTAGAGCGCGGCCAGCATGAATCCGGTCGTCACACCGACCGCGTGTCCGCTGGGAAAACTGAAGCCGTCGGCTTGAATCGAGGCACAATCCAAGGCCGGACGCTGTCGTTCAGCCCATCCCTTGAGCAGGTTGCAGCTCACTGTGGCGGCGTACGGAATGACCAGGAGGACTGCGGCAGCTGTGACGTTCCGCCGGATCAGCGCGAAGCACGCGGATCCGGCGGCAATGATGGTCACAGGCCACGGGTTGCCCCACGAGGTCAGTGTCTCGAGAAGCCGGGCACTGGACGCGCTGCTGCTCGTCCAGGCGCAGAGCGTCTCGCTCAGCCGTTCGTCCCACCGGAAGGTGACGAGGACGAGTAGCAGACCGGCGTGGACCGCTGCCCACCACGCGAACCATGCCAGTGACCGGGGCCGGTCGCCGGAGTGGTTTCGGATCATGCGGGGCTGGTGGACTTCGAAATGTGGTCCAGCAGTCCGCGGGGCGTACGGATCGTCCGCAGGGTGCTGTCCTCTATGTGGCAGTCGAACTCGTCCTCGATACGGCTGATGATCTCGATCTGATTGAGGGAGTCGATGTCCAGATCGCCGAAGGTGACGTCCAGTTGTTCCTGGGAGAAGGCGTTCCCGGTGATTTCCTCGATCAGGGGTGCGAGGACTGCGAGGAACTGTTGCTCGGTCATGGATGTGTTTCCCTTCGTGATGAGTGATCGATGGTTGCGTCACGAGGCGCGGCGCCCGTAGCGGGCACGCCAGTGCATACGTGTGCTGGTCAGGCCCCACACCGCGCCGGCAAAGATGGCAAGGATCGCCAAGTCAGAAAGGGCCCGGGAGGCGTCGGGTGCCGTTAGGGAGTGACGCAGGCTGTCGGCCGCGTAGACCGCCGGGTTGAGGTTGCCGATCCAGATCAGTGCGTCGGGCAGCAGTTCTGGTGGGACTGCCACCGGGCCTGCGGCCATCATGAGGAGCGTGGTGGCCAGGCTGAGAGAGGACGCCTGTTCGATGGTTCCGGATCTGCTGCCGATGAAGGCCCCCAGTCCGGCTGAAGGAAGCAGGGCAAGCAGGAGGCACAGCGGGGCGAGTGGCGAGAACGTGAGCGGGACGTCGAGTAGGGCCGAGCCGAGCAGCAGGGTCACCGCGATGGCAGGCAGCGACAGGATGGAGAAGGCTGCGAGTGTGGCAAAGATGAGAGCCTCGCGACGGACAGGCAGTGCGGCGTAGTACTCGAAGGCGCCGTTTCCGCGCATGAACGCGAAGTTGCTGGCGATTTTGTTTTGAGTCTCGAACAGGATCGCCATGGTGACACTGCCGGTCAGGACATATTCGGTCGCGGCGTGGCCAGAGTTCCGGGCGAAGAGCCCCAAGGCGGCGATGCTGACCAAAGGGGCAAGCACACCAGTGAGCACCATCTGAGGCCAGGACCACCGCCAGTTGGTGAGCTGAATCCTGAACAGGTCCCAGACCTGCCCAAGGAAGCTCAGTCCGAGCTTCTTGTCACGCGTAGCTGACATACACGTCTTCCAGGGTCGCGGTGTGCATCGTGAACTCGGGGAACTGGGTGAGATCTACGTCCTTGGTCAGATGGGGCAGGTCGGCAGAGTCGACGAGGGCCACGACCTTGCCGCGGTGGTCGGACTGCACGCGGACATAGTCAGGCAAACCATGCATTTGTGTATCGCCTACCGTGATCGACAGGCGTACCTGGGAGCGGAGGGAAGACTTCAGCTCGGCGGGAGCGCCCAGCGCGACGAGCCGCCCCTCCTTGAGGATTCCGACGCGCTCGATCACCTGTTCCGCTTCGATGGCGTTGTGGGTGATGAGGATGATCGTGTGGCCGTCGCGTTGGTTCAGCTCCCTGAGAAGCTGCCATATCTGGCGGCGACGCGACGGGTCCAGCTCGTTGGTGGGCTCGTCCAGGATCAGCACAGGCGGTGATCCGATCAGCGTCACCGCGATCTGCAACAGTCGGCGTTCTCCGCCGGAGAGCTGCCGGGCGACCTTGCCGGCCAGGTGGGTCAGACCAAGCAGCTCCAACAGGGCGTCACGCTCCCGGCGGGCCGCCTTGGCGGCGACACCGCGTAGGTGCGCACTGAAGTAGACGGCCTCTTTGACGGTCAGGCTGTTGAGGGCGAAGGCGGTCTGCGGCATGTAACCAACCGTGGCCGCCGTGAAGCGAGGGTGGGCAAAGACATCGCGCCCCAGTAGCCTCACCGTCCCCCCATCCGGTCGCACCAGACCGATCATCTGCTTGATCAGGGTTGTCTTTCCCGCACCATTGCTGCCCAGAAGTCCGAAGAATTCGCCCTGCTTTATGTGAAAGGAGATCTCGCCATTGGCCGGCCTGGGGACTCCGTCGAACTGCTTGTGCAGGCCCTCGACCTCATATGCGTAAGGAGGGTTTTCTGGCATGCTCACATCTCCCGCGCCGCTTGGCGCCAGATGCTGCGGACCGCGGTTGCGGCCCCCGTGATGTCCTTGGGGGGAGCCGGCCGCGCTGCTGCCTGGCCGAAGCAGCGGAAGAAGCCGCTCATGGCCGAGTCGCTGGGCAGGTAACCGTGTGATGCGGAGGCCACGCTCTCCCTCGGTGTCGCGTCGCTGTACTGGAATTCGGTGTGCGGGCCGCAGGTCACCGTGAGACGGCCCAGCCTCGGGCTCCCTACCGGCAACTTCAACCGGTCCTGCTCGGCTGGAGTGAGCACGCCGATGGAAGGATCGAGTGCGTGCAGGGCCTGGTCGAGGCGCTTTTTCTCCGCTGGTGGCACAGGTGCGTCGGCGTACAGGTAGGCGCAGTTGCTGTCACCCTGGAAAACCATGCGGTCGGCGAGCCCGAGGTCCGCCAGCACGTGGTTCGGGCGCAGGTGGGTCTCGACGTAGTCGATGCCGTGGTCGGAGAAGAACAGGAACTCCGCGTGCTCACCGGCGGCCTGGGCGAGCCGCATCACGCAGGCGTCGATCCGGGCGTAGACGTCAAGGATCTGCTGCCATGCGCGACTTCGTTCACCGGAGCTGCCTCGGACCGCATGCCAGTAGAGGAACTCCTGAGCATGGTCGGCCTGGTTGAAGCGCACGAACAGGACATCTGGGTCATGCTGCTTCAGGACGTCGAGGGCGGTCTGTTCCACCCACTCGGCCCGAGGCGATTCGTGGAACGTGTGGCCTGGATTGGCGGTGTATTCGACGTACAGGGACGCGGGCCCGTCACCGGCGCGGTCCGGCATATCGAGCCCGCCGAATCCCAGGGTGATAACGGCGGTTCCCAGACGCACCTCGATCTGGCCTTCGTCGAGCCTGCGGCAGGAGACCGCCACGGACACGGAACCCGAAGAAACGGGGATGTCCAGCCGCGTGGGCCGGAGGCTGTCGGCCACGACAGCGGTCTCTCGGTGGCTTCCCACCGTGATCACGTTCGTCTGCTGATCGACCCGGAGATACAAGGCCACCTCGTGTCCCAGGTAGGAGAGCTGCACCACGCCCTCGGCCGCCCCGTCAACGGTCGGTCCGAGCGGGACGACGAGGTTCCGGGCTGGGGCGTACAAGCAGTAGCAGCTGGGGATCGCGAGCTGGGCGTTGCGGGAGAAGGTCTGCGGGAAATGGACGGCGGCGGCCGACGCCCCTTGCCGGGCAAACCAGTCGAGCAGGCTCGGTGCGGTGAGCGAGCTTTCCTCGTAGGGGTGAAAAGATGAAAGCGGATCGTCCGAGCGTCGGCGGATCTCCTCAACACTCTCCCGCTCCCAGAAGCGGTTCCCCACGATCCCGTGCCCGCTCGGGTACGTCCCGGTAAGAAAGGACGCGTGGGAGGGCGCTGTTGACGAGGGGTAGATGCTGCGCAGCTCGTGCACGGCAGTGCCGGGAAGTGTCGGCAGGGCCCGGCTCAGATTGAAGAAGTCGTGCTCGCGGATGATCCCGGGAAGCCCGCCGTCGACACAGATGACGACCATACGCCTGCGCCGCCCGCTCATGCGCTCAACTCCGCTGTGCTCAGGGATCCGTGATCCATCAGGGTCTGTGGGGCGAAGGTGACATTGTGTTGGTGCAGAAGCCAGGCGCCACCCGAGTCTCCGGGACGGTACTGCCAGTGTGTGATCCCAGCGTGCGCAACCAGCAGCTCCACCCTGCCGGTCCCGCCACACAGCAGTTCATTGACAGCGTCGAAGAAGCCACTGTGGGTGACCAACACAATCCGCTGGTCCTCCGACGCCTGATGACACAGCTCGCTCATGCATGTGGCGACCCGCGTCATGAACACATTCCATGATTCCGCCCCCGGTGGCGGCGGATGGAGCCGGTCCTCCCGCGGGTTCGGCAGGAACTCACCCGCGACCGGAGACCAGACGATCTCATTGAGGCGCGGATCCTCCCGTGCGGCAAGGCCGGTGTGCGCCGCGACGATGTCGGCTGTCTGCTGGGCGCGGGGAAGCACACTGGTGCGAAGCTCTGTGGGACGCCGCTCAGCCAGCCAATGAGCCGCTTCCTGCGCCTGTCGGCGTCCTCGCTCGGTCAGGCGATCCTGGTGCGGGTCGAACTTTCCGGAACGGTCCTCGGCGTGGCGCAGTAGGTAGAGGTGCATGTCACTCCAGCGACGCGGGGGTACTGGTGTGCCAGTTCCACGCCGTACGAACGATGTGGTCAAGGTCGCGTTCTGCTCGCCAGCCGAATCGGCTCAGCGCCAGACTCGGATCGGCCCAGGACAGACCTGGGTCCCCTGGACGGCGGGGCGCCATGGCAACCGGGGTCTCCTTCCCGGAGACGTCGTGCAAGACATCGATCAGCTCGCGCACGCTGACGGGCTGGCCGCGGCCCAGGTTCACCGGCCCGCACTGACTGCCTTTTTGCAGACCCTCCAGGACCCGCACGTGGGCCTGGGCGAGATCCTCGACGTGGATGTAGTCGCGCAGAGCCGTCCCGTCGGTCGTCGGGTAGTCGTTGCCGAAGATCCGCAGGGTGGGCGCCAGGCCCAGGGTTGAGCGTATGGCCACCGGTAGGAGTTGGGTTGATGCCGGGCCCGCGTACTCTCCCAGGGAAGCGTCGTCGGCCGCACCTGCCGCGTTGAAGTACCGCAGGTTGGCGTAGCGCATCCCTGTGGCCTGCGCGTAGGAGGCGATCACGCGCTCGCACAGGTACTTCGTCTCTCCGTACGGACTTTCGGGCCGTACGGGCGCGGTCTCATCCACCGGGCAGATTTGCGGGGTGCCATACACGGCGCACGAGGAGGAGAAGACAAAGCGCTCCACCCCGGTGCGTGCGCACAGGGCGAGCACGTTCTGCGTCCCCGTCAGGTTGACGGAGAAGTACGTGTTGATGTCACGCAGCGACTCTTCAGAGGATTTCAGGGCCGCGAAGTGGATCACGGCCTCAGGGTGGAACTCCTCGAAGACCGTGCCCATGCTGGCGATATCGAGGATGTCCACCACGTGTAGGCGGCAGCCACGGACTGCTTCGCGGCGGCCCGTGCTGAGGTTGTCGACAACCACGACCTCGTGGCCGGCCGCAAGGAGGCGCCGTACGGTGAAGGAGCCCACATACCCGGCACCCCCAGTCACGAGCACTCTCATCGCACATCAACTCCACTGGGAACCGCTGCCATGGGGCCGCGTAGTTCTCGTCCGATCATGAATGCCTCAGCCGCTTCCACCCCCACCTGCGTCCCCCGGTATGAGGCCAGCGTCCGAACGGCCGCCAGGGAGCGAGGGTGGGGCGGGTCGTACAGCTCGTACGGGTAGGCGGCAAGTGCCCGGCACTTGGCTTCGACGTGCCCGGTGACGTCGTAGAACAGGTTGGGGGTGAACGGCGCCACCAGGCCCGTTTGCTGTTCCGTGGAAGACAGGACCTCGAAGTGCAGCACCTGCCGAACGGAGCCGGAGCCGAGGATGCGGGTGCCGTACCCCACTGCATGGGCGACGCTGCGGTGGTCCGCGTGGATGTCGCCAGGGTGGTGAGTGAAGACCACTTCGGGCTCTGCCTCACGCAGGGCGTGGCTAACCGCATCGACGACCTGTCGCTGAGGGAGGTCGGCCAGGAGGCGTCCGTCGGCCGCCAGACCGCCGAACGACACCTCGGCCGCACCGAGATCCTTGGCCGCCACCTGGCAGCGTTCCCGCGCCTCCTCGATCTTCACGCCCGAATGCCGCAGCGAGATACCCTCGGCGAGGATGTGGATCTGGACCACTGCGCCCTGCTGGCTCAATGCCGACACCGTGGCCCCGGCACCGAGAACCTCGTCATCCGGGTGTGCGGCGATGACCAGGACCTTCACGCGGGCTCCGTAACCGGTCGTTCGCCGTCCGCGGTGCGGGCCGCAGGCGTCGCCTGACCATCCTGCCGGACCAGCGCGCCCATGGCGTAGAGCCGGTGTGCAATCACACCGAGCGTCTCTTCGGGGAGCTTGATCAACTGGAGTGGGTCACCGGCTTCGACCGCGGTGCGCACGACAGCGTACGTAGCGCTGTCCAGTTCCATGATGTGCGATGTACGCGGCACGAAGACGAAGCCGCCTTGTGTCTCTTCACGCAGCCGTACGTCGTCCCACACCACTTCGTGAAGGACCGTGTCCGGGGCGAGCTGTTCCAGGGCCAGGAGATCGAGACGGTGGGCGAGGTACTCCACGCGTCGTACTGCACGATGTCCGCCGCGAACCGACTCGGATCCGGCGGCTCCCATGGTCTCGGCGGCTTCGCGGTCGCTCAGGAGCCGCTGCATCGCCTGCCGCAGGTCCTCGTCGTCGATGACCAGCAGACCGTGCCGCTCGTCCTCGACGAACTCCGGGATGCCGCCCTGGACAGAGGCGATGACGGGGCGGCCGGCGGCCATGGCCTCCTTGAGCGCGAGCGGGCCGGTCTCGGGAACCGTGCTGGTGAGGACCACGGCGTCACTGGCCTTGATCACCGGGGCGACGTGGTCCTGGTGGCCGAGGAATTGGACCCGTTCGGCTACACCCCGTTCGATGGTCTGGCCTCGTAGTTCTGCCTCCAGCGGCCCCTCACCCGCGACCACCAGCAGCGGGGGCGCGGCGTCCGGCGGCAGCTCCAGGTCAGCGAAGGCGTCGATCACCTGGTCGATGCCCTTCTCCCAGGCCAGGCGGGCCAGCACGAGGAAGACGAACTGGTCCGATTCGGCTCGGAGTTCCTTTCGAGCGGCGCCGCGGTCGGCGGCGTCCAGAGCCGCGAGCAGAGGCTCCCCGACGCCACTGGTGAGTATCTCGACCTGTTCGTCCTTCAAGACACCGGCGTTGATCAGCGGCTCGAACTGGCGTTGCCGCTGTTCCAGTGACGTGGTGAAGACCAGGTTCACGCCGGTGAATAGGTCGCGCACCTCGTCGGTGGTTCCCAGAGGGAACGCCGAGTGCCGGAACAGGCACACGGCGGCATCAGTCACGCCCTGCGACTGGGCGTGGTGGACTGCGGCGGCGTCCGCGCGGCCGGAGACACACACGATATGAGGACGACGATGCCGCAGCGCCTTGCGAACCGCCTCGGCCGCGTCGTCGCTGGCGAACGCCGGCACACTCACGGTCGTTACCCCGGCGGCACGGCACTGCTGAAGCATGGCTCCACCCTCCTCCGCGAGGACGGTGACCGTATGGCCTGCCTGCGCCAGCCCGAGCGCCATGTCGTGCATGTAGCGGTGTTTGCCGCCCCATACCTGATCGGAGACAGTGAAGATGATCTCCATTAGTTCCGAACACCCCTCCCGAAGATTCCCGGGCACGAGCCAGGGATGGTCCATAGAGCGCTGAATGTGCGAAGAGCCGCCAAGCGGGCGTTGCCTACGCCTCCCAGCACGGCATAGGTCATGCCGCTGGCTCGCGCTTCGCGCAGGCACTCCTCGATGAGCGCTGTCGCCAAGGACAGATCGCGACCGCGTGTCTCGGGCACGAGCGCAATCGCAGACAGCATCCCGAGCCGCGCAGTGTCGTAGGCAAGGAAGCCGAGCAAGCGGTCCTTGGGCGGCAGTTCCTTGTTCCGGTCGACCACGATCACAGACGAGATCGGATCCCGTGAGAACGACCGGTGGATCTCGCTCGCCCAGCCTCCGCCGAAGGTCTCTCTGAGCCAGTCGACAATCAGCAGTTCCTCACTCGCTTCGGGACGACGCACCCACAGGTCTCGGCCGTTGACCGTAAGAGACGTGGGAGTAGAACTTGGCGTCCAGGTCCGGAAGTCGATGAAGAGATCCGCCCATTCCAGGCTCTTGTCGTCCCGCGCCGCCGCGCTCTTGCGTTCGCTGGAATCGGGAATCCACCACGCCGCCTGCCGCAGCACCGACGGGAAGTGGTCCGCGTATTCGCTGACTTCCGTCATCGCGTAGGCATACCCCAGCCACTGAAGCCGCTCGAGTGCGACATGGACGAGAAGCCAGTGCATGCCCGCCCGCTCCGCCGGGGCGACCACGGCCGCCACCTCGCAGGCGCCGACTGTGCCCGGGCCCTTGACGTTGATGCCACACCGGCCCAGAAGCGTCCCTTCCCGGTGCAGTTCGACGAAGGACTGGGCTCGTGGCCCAGCGGCCCCTTTGAACCGGGGAACGACAGGAGCGATATCCCGCGATGCGGTGGCAGGGCTCAGAGCGTCGAGCAGAGGCTGGGACGGCGTGAGGTCGTACAGGCGTATGAGGGCCTCCCTGGACAAGGCCTACCTCACCTCCGCGCCTTCGAAGATCTGCCGGTCCAGCAGCGAGGTGAGCGGGGGACCGTCCGGTCCGTCACTGGTCGCGAAGTCCCAGAAGATCTCGCGCAGACGCTCCTCGGTGAACTCCTCCTGCTCTTGGACGAGCTGCTGCTGCCCCTGCGTCCAGATCTCTTGCACGGGAGCATCCTTGGTGTTCCCCAAGGGCGCGGCACTGTAGAGGCGGCTCATGGTCACGTCGCCTGTGGCGGAGATCGCGATGCTGCTGTCGCGCACCAGGTAGGGGAACATGACGACGTCCTGGAAGGGGCGCAGCTTCTCGCCCGGGACCAGGTAGGGCGCGTTGAGGTTCAGGTCGAAGTCCGTGGCCGGCACGTCCCGCTTGAACTCGGTCACCTTGCGGTGGACCGCCATGGTCTCCTCCTCTGTCAGGAGCAGACGGTTGCGGCCACCGCGGCCGTGCGCCCGGACCAGGATGAGGTCCTGGCGCCGGAAGCCGTGGGCTCGCAGGTAGTGCGCGAGGTCGAACACGTTGTGCTGGTTGGTCTTCATGACCGTGGTCAGCACCTTGAAACTGCGCACACGGTCGCGGAGGTAGATCGAGTTCTCCACGACGGTGTCGAACACGTCCATGAGCCGTACGGCGGCGAACGTCTCCCGCGTGCCGTCCATGCTGACCCGGATGGACGAAATGCCGCTGTCCACGATGCGGTCGAGCTGTTCCCGCGTGTGCGCTGCCGCGTTCGTGATGAGAGTGACGGTCGAATGGCGCAGCTTCGGAACGACGTCCAGGAGCTGCCAGAAGCCCTTGCGGATCGTCGGCTCCCCACCGGTGAGGGTGATCTCGAATGTCCCCATCCGGTCCAGTTGGAGCATGATGTCCTGCAACTGCTCGATGGACAGCATCTTGCGGCGGATGTGGACGGGGATCTCCCCGGTGTTCGTGCGGCAGTGGATGCAGCGCAGGTCGCATGCGTAAGTGACATCCAGACTGGCGCGTACAGGTGCGGTGTAGCCGGTCATCAGTCGGCCCCCTCCTCTTGGAAGATACGCTGGCGTATGTCGTCAAGGTCCCGCGACTGCCACCATTCGAGAGTGAGGCGAATGCCTTCCTCGATTCCGATCCCGCCGGACCTCTCTCCGATCTGCCGCGTCTGCAAGGCGGTGTCCGCCCGGAACTCCGTGATTTCGTTCGGCCGAGGCTGCTTCCGGGCGACCTCGGCCGCCGGAGAGGTCGCCTGCAGGATCCGGATGACGTCGTTCACGGAGAGGGACTGGCCGGAACCGAAGTTGACAACTGAGGGCAGTGGTCGGTTCGCCAGCGCGACGAGTTTGTCCACGACATCCGTGATGTAGGTGAAGTCGCGACGCTGCTCACCGTCGCCCTCGACAGGCAGTTCGTTCCTGGTCAGGAGGTTGGCGCAGAGCCGGGGTACGAGGGCGTCGGGCCGCTCGCCGGGGCCGTAGACGTTGAAGAAGCGAACGATGCCCACCTCGGGAGCGACTGAGGCGCGCTGGTGGGCCCCGGCCACCATCTCCAGCCCGACCTTGCTCGCGGCGTAGGGCGAGCGCGGGGATAGAGGGCTATCTTCGGGTGTCGGTAGTGTGTCGGCCTGGCCGTAGACCTCGCACGTACTCCCGACGACCACCTTCGGCACGCCAACGCTCGTGCAGAGAGCCAGCAGGTGGCGGCCCGAGTCCACGTTGTCGAGATAGTCGAGCGGCTGTTTGAAGGAGCGAGGAACACTCTTGTGCGACGCCAGGTGGTAGACGAGGCGTACGTCAGAGAGATCCCTTTCCTCTAACTCTAAGACGGGTTTTTCTAAGAACTTTCCGGTGCCTTCCGGCGGGATCATCGGCGGCACACGCAGGTCGTCCAGGACTGTTACTTCTTCCCCGGACGCCACCAGTGCGCGGGCAAGGTGGCCACCGATGAATCCGGCGCCTCCGGTGATGAGAATCCGGTGTTTCAAAGTGTTTCTTTGCACGCCAACACCTCGGCATCCCCGTTAGTGGGTTTACTCGAAAATGGGCCTATCGGTTGGAACATCGCACACGCCCACATTGAGGTGGGAGGGGAACCCCGTGGCCCGTGATCGATATCGCCACCCTAAGCCGTGTGCGTGACCCGTCGCGTGTGACTCGATTCACGTTTGGTCGGCTCGATGGTCTCATTCAGTCTGGGAAGCCCCAGGTGGAACCGAGATCGGGAATGCTTCGTTCCGGATATGTGGGCACTGCGGCGCCTGATCGTTCTGTCTCGAACCTGCTGTCGAATGGCTTGCTGCCTTCGATGGGGTGGCATCCTTTTCATGGCATACCGGCGAGTAATTTTGAAGCGTATACGGGGCTTTTGGCCGGCCAGGTTGCTCAGGTCGGTCATCCGATCCTGCTCTGGTGCAACACTCAGGCGCCCCGGAGCTCTGGATACTTGTCCCCAAGGTCCGCAGTCACGTGCCCGCATCGGTTATCGGCCGCGGATGCCTGCTGCGTCGGCTTGTGCCTTGGCTTGTGCGGCGCGGATTTTCAGGAGGTAGTCGCCCAGTTCGGCTCTCTCACGGGCTGTTTCTGCCTGGATGTCTTCGTCGACGCGTGTGCTGTGCCAGATGGCGCCGTCGATCCGTTCGTAGTCCGGTCGCCACTCGCGCGTGATGACGGGTCTGATGTGCTTGTGGCCGAGCAGGGTGGCCCCGACCCTGCGTTTGCGGCGCTTTTCTCGTCCCGTCGGGACTGGGCCCTGTGGAGTGGTGGGGGAGAGCCCGTCGCTCTCGCGGGTGAGTAGGTCCGTAGGGGCTGGGAGGGTGGGCGCCAGGAGTCGGTGTTGCTCCAGTGCCCTATGGCGTCGCCGAATACGGAGGCGTCGTCGTAGGGGTAGGTGATGTGGGTGCTGATCTCCTGGAGGAAGCGCTCCCGCTCCCGTGGTGATCGCGCGTCCGCGACGCGGCGCCAGTAGGGTGAAGCGATGATGACGGCCAGGCTCACGGCCTCGGGGTGGACGGCGGCGAACAGCTTGGATGTGCTGTACGAGCCGTACATGAGGGCCTCGTCGTCCTCCGGTATCAAGACCCGCGTGCGGGCGTCCCAGGTGTGCCAGATGTGGTCGGGGCCGCGTTGCTTGGGGTGGTCGTCGGCGGAGTTCCAGATGTGTCCGCAGAAGCTGAAGGCGGTCAGCACCGCGTCGAACGTCAACGGCACACCACGGCGGTGCAGGAGGCGAAGGTGCCGGCGCTGGGCGTGGACGATGTCGGGCAGTTCGCTCAGGTCGGCCGCGGGCCAGTCCGCGTCCGGAGGGCCGATCCAGGTGCGGTGACGCAGGCAGACGTAGCGGTGGTGGGGCAGGAGCCGGAGCACCACGCCGCCGGGGTGCCGGGCGTCGCAGAGGCGGCAGCCGGTCTGCGGGGTGTGGCGGAACATCCGCCAGTCCGCTGCGGATCGCGCAGCTCAGGCATGGCTCCGGCGAGTGCGTGAACACTGCGGCCGGTGAGGGTGGCGAGCCGCTTGGAGACGACCACGCGGCGCATACCGTGGGACTTCTCCCGTTGGGTGACCTGGACCCAGAGGTCGCTGACGTCCAGGCCATGAAGGTTGGCGAGACGTCTGATGTAGGAACGGGGATTTCGTGCCGGGCGGGAGGCACGGGATCGGGAAGACGGCGCAGGAGCATCAGGCCGCGTGCCTCCGACGGGTGGTGCGCTTGGCAGGGGTGGTGCGTTTCTCGGACTGTTCGGCGGCGTAGTCGACCGGCACGAGCGTGAGGAGTTCTTCGGTGATGCGTTCACTGCCGTCCTCGATGGCGAGGACCGCCGCGCCGCGGATGAGCTGGGACAGGCTGCCGATCATGCTGCCGGTGCGGTGGAAGAGGAACTCGCTCAGCCCGGTGAGCGTTCCCGGGCGGTGCTCGCGCAGCCGGAGCATGGACTCCAGGGTGCCCACCAGCGCTCGCCACTCCTCCTGCTCCATCGCGGTCGCATGGGAGAACGGCGTGGCCGGGACGACGACGAACCGTCCTGCGATCTGACGCCCCCGGGTGCCGGCGAACAGCCCCGCCGATTCGATGTCGATGCCCGCGTAGGCGAACGTGGCGGCAGGCGTTCGGCGAAGTACTTCAGCTGGTCGGAGGCTTCGGCGCCGGACCGGGTGGCCAGGTTGAGGTTGTGCAGCTCGTCGACGAGAACCAGGTCGACGTGGACATGGGCGGCGGTCGCGCAGACTGCGTCCACAATATCGGTGACATTCGCCCGGCTGGGGAAGGCCAGCCCGAAGAACCGGGCGAACTCCATCGCCAGCATCTTCGGGGTCGCTGCGGGCGGAACGGTGACGTAGACGACCGGCAGCCGGTTCACGTCGCGGGGATACCGCTTGCGGACGGCCAGTTCATGGGCTCGGCCCAACTGGGTCAGGGCAGTCGTCTTACCGGTGCCGGAGGAACCGGAGAGGAACACGCCGCGACGGGCGGAGATCTGGTTGCGGTTGAGCTGGATCAGCAGCCGCGAGGTGGCGACGACCTTGCGGATGGTCGGGGTGTTCACCATCGGCAGGTCCGCGTGGTACTCCCGGAGACGCTCCTGCTCGCGCACGCGCTCGCGCGGGGTCAGTGCCGTCCATTCGGCCGCCGTCAGCAACCGGGGCGGGATCGGCTCGTGCCCGACGAAACGGCCCCACCCTTCCTTTGTGATCAGCGGATTGTCCGGCGGCGCCGAATCGCCACCATCGAGCTCCTGGGTACCGGCCGGGGAGGTCGTCTTACGCTTGCTCATATCCATCTTTCAGCTTCGGCATGGGCGTCGAAGACGCCGAAATCCGCCACCGGCACCGGAGACAATGCCTCAGGCTCCGGTTCGGGCTCCGTCTCGGTCTCGGGCGCCGTGGCCTGCGCACGGACGGCGGCAGCGACGCGGGTGCGTCCAGCCACCTTGGCCGACCGGGTGTCTGGGCCGTGCTCGCCGCGGGTGAGCAGCTCGTCCAGAACGCGTGCGACCGCGGCCTCATTGGTGTCGTCCAGTCCGGCCTCGGCGGCCAGGCGGCGGGCATGCTGCCAGGTGAAGTCGGCGAACGGCCCGTTCACCAGCGGCAGGTGCACCCAGGGGACCGTGATCCAGCCCTGTTGCGTGCGTACGAACACCTGCGACAGGTCGTAGGGGTCGTAGTGCACCTCCCACAGCCCGCGTTTGGCGGTGATGCCGGAGTGCTGACGCCGGTACGGCCCCAGCTCGGCGCAGTCGTAGGTGCGGTAGCTGATCCGGATGCCGTAGTCGTTGACCGCCCGCCAGGCCACCGGCAACAACTCCAGGTAGTCCTCACCGCGCAGCACGAGCGGCAGGTAGCCGCAGGCCGCGACCAGCGAGGCGTACTTGTCGTTCGGCGACACCGACTTCTTCGGACGGAACGGATCGCGCAGACTGTCGTGCGGTCTGGCCTGCCACCCGGCCAGGATCCACTCGTCCAACAGTTCCTGAAGGTCAGGGATCGTCCACACCGCCCGCTCCTCGACCCGATCGCCGCGACGCGAGACGTTCGGGCCCGTGTAGCCGGCCAGATGCTGCACGAACAATGTGTTGATCGCCGAGAACGTCGCCTCCACGATCGCCTTGTCGGTCGGCGTGCGCGGACGAGCCCGCTGCACCGAGATCCCGAGCCGGTCACAGGCCCGGATGAACGTGTCGGAGATGAACACCTTCCCGCCGTCGATGACGACCGTGTCCGGCACGATCACCGGTCGCGCGGCGGCCTGCTCCATCCGCGTATCCACGTCCAGCAGCCGCCGGTGCGGCATCCGCGACGCCGCCATCCGCAACGAACCCGACCAGCCCGGCCGCATCGGCTCCGGCACCAGCATCCGCGCCAGCAGCAGCGAGGCGTCCACCGCCTTGGTGCCCACTGGTCGCAGCACCGCCGCGCAGATCGTCCGCGTCGCGACATCGACCGCGATCGTCAGATCCGCGCGGACCGTCAGCCCGGAGTCGAGTACCACCATCACATCCAGCGAGGTGGAGTCGATCTGTACTTGTTCGCCCGGCCTGTCCGCGAACGTCGGGGTGAACGGACCCTGCGGGCGGTTCGCGGTCTGCCTGCGCGTGACCGCCGAGCCGAAGGTGTGTCGGCCAGTGGAGAGCGCGTCGATGAGCTTGTAGAAGGTGTTCTTGCTCGGAAGCGGCACCACCCCCTCACCGTGCGTGGCCTCCACCATCTTGACCACCCGGCGGATCAGCCTCGGCCGCGTCCCCGTCGAAGCGGACGTCTCCGCGTCCAGAGCCTCCCGGATCGCCGCCACCAGACGGGCATCCGCGCGTCCCGTCGCCTCCGACATCCGCACGGCCCGCTGGTCGACCAGCCCCCACGACCCCTGCTGGGCGTAGCGCGCCCGCCGGCCCTGCACCGTACGCAGGCTCATCCCCAGCTCGTCCGCCTTCGCCTGTGCCCGCTCCACCAGCGACCACGACGCCGGGTCGTACTCGGGCCGCGGGAACGTGCCCGGCTCGGCACCGGGCGGCAGCCCCGTCTCGACCTCCACGACATGGCGCTCCCACTCGCGTGCCGCATCCCGCACCGGATCCGGCAACGACGCCAGCAGCCCAGGCGGCTCCAGCCCGGGCAGCGGCTCCGTCCCGGTGACCGAGAAGTCCGGCGCCGCCATCAGGAACGAGGCCAGCACCACAGACTCGGTCCCGTCTTCCGAGCGAAGCCGTACCGACGTCCCGGCCAAGGCGACGACCTGGTGGTCGCCCCCGTCATAGGCGATCCAGTCACCCGGCCGCAGCACGGAGACATCACGTCCCGCCATCACAGATCCCTCCCCAACGAGACAACCGATTCCACGTGCAGCGGCACGGACACGTCCACCACCAGCTCGTGCGTCCACAGCAGATGGAACAACACCGGCAGCACCGCGACCGGATCTCCGACCAGCAAGGCGGCGGCCGACGCCATCGCGGATGTTTCGGAGCTGATGGACCAAAAGAACATCGATCCCCTCAGCCGGGGAAAGCTGGGGGCCAAGGTGCTGAACTCCCAGGACAAGGACAAGCTTGCGGAGAACTTGCCGAGGCGAACACCACCAAGCGCGTGGCGCAGACCGAGGCGGCAGACGGCAGCACGGTGTACTCGTCGGTCGGCGAGGAGGCCAAACTGACGAAGCTCCCGGACGGCCTGGGCGGCGAGATCGACCTCTCTGGGATCCCGGACGCCGACGTGGCCTACCGCGGCAAGGACGGCAAGGTCCATGTCGCGGAGGTCAAGAACCGAGGAAACGCGACAACTCAGGCATCTCTGCCTGCCCAGGCAGAACGGTTGGGCAACTGGCAGAAGGCGGCGCCGGGCCGTGTGGCCCGCTACGAAATCGCCACCACCAAGGACTGGCAGAAGATCTTCGACAAGTTCCAGTACAAGAAGCAGACCAAGTCTCAGAAGGCCGCAAACGAGCCGAAGGTACGCCCCGACGGTACGCCCGCGTCGGAGATGGCCAAGCACGGCGTGGGAGCGCGCATCGCCGGCCAGGACGTGTCCCCCGCGCAGCTGAAGGCGATGGACGACGCCTGGAACGCCAAAAGCGATACCGAAAAGTACGAGGCCATCCACTCCGGCAAGATGAAGGACCCGAAGACAGCGATGCAGTACTTGGGGGTCTCAT
Organism: Streptomyces sp. SID5464; assembly: GCF_009862985.1. NCBI lineage: Bacteria > Bacillati > Actinomycetota > Actinomycetes > Kitasatosporales > Streptomycetaceae > Streptomyces > Streptomyces sp. SID5464. Next base: position 114,352 of record NZ_WWIQ01000066.1, read on the forward strand.
GACCGACGATCAGCAGGCTGCCGAGATCCTCGGGGAGCTGGCGGCAGCGATGGCCGATGCTCCGCCGAGCACCGAGGGCTACTGGACCTCCGAAGAGTTGCACGGACTCTACGAGCGTTTTGAGAGGGAGCCTGACCTTCCGCTTACTGACGGGCAGCGGCGGCTCTTCATCGCCCACCGTGCCCGTAGGGCGGCTTCGTCCCGCATCCGTGGTCTGCTGTCTTCTCTGAAGGAAGCCGCCGAGCGCGGCCGAGTGACGGCCACCGCTGAGGCAGCCGTTCTTGCCGAGGCGTGTGTGCGCGCCGGACTCGCGGCGCACGACGCGATCAGCCTCCTGTTCCAACTGGGTGTGCCGTACGGCGAGCAGGCGCTGGCACGACTGGTGCCTGACACGCGTGTGAACGAGGGAGATCGACGCTGGGGCCGCTGGTGGCTGAGGCGTCTACGTGAGCCGAAGTATCAGGCGATGGCTGGCCGTCCTGTCGGGGACGAGGAGCTGTTGCTGCCAGAGGTGGTTCGAGACCTGACCTTCGGTTGGCATGGTGGCTGGGAGATCGAGGAGGAACCGAAGCAGGAGCGCTTCGCTCAAGCCCGCGCTGTTCTCGAAGCCCTTCTGCCCAGCATGAGGCTGCCGTTTCCGGAGCCCGTTCCCGAGTGGGAGGGGGACTGGGACGAGGATGAGGATGAGCGCCCCGATTGGCTGGAGATCCGTATGGTTCTGCGAGATCTGATGCCTGATACCAGGCTCGTCACCCGAGAGCGCATGGCCGAGGGCTGGTATGAGTGCAAGCAGCTGGGGCTGGATGTGCAAGACGAAGGGCCTGAAGAGTTCAGCGACCGGTGGGCCGCGCGCATCGGTGCCTGGACCGCGGAAGCAATTCTCTCCTGGCTTTGGCAAGAGGACCACTTCGCCCCCTGGGCCCTGGACCTCGCCACGCGCTACATCGACCGGAACGTCGCCGTGGCCGAAGCGACACGCTTGCTGTCCGAGGCGGCGCAGGGCAACGCTTGAAGTCGTGACAGTGCGGCTCGTTATCTGGGGGGCATGACGTACGACGAGGATCACGCGGAGACTCAGGAGGACCGCACAGCTGCGCTCCTCGGAGAGTTGGAGGCGGCGATCTCACCATGGACTTCGTCAGCGACCCGGTCGGCTGCGTATGGGACCGGGTCAACTCGCCCGGAGAACGCCGGCTCGGCCACGCGCAAGGCGGACTTCGCCGATCAGGTCGAGAGGCTCAAGAAGTGGGCGGGCAAGGAGCCGGGCACCGGAAGCGCGAGGAATTCCGAGCGTCCGCCTCCGCCCTCAGCTTGCCCGGCGCCGACTCGCCCCCCAGCGCCCGCCGGATGGTGGCGATCACCGTCGCGGGGGAGTGGAACACCTCCTCCGCGGTGAACCGCAGCACGATCCGCACCTCGGAAAGCGGCCGACGTCGCGACGGTGGTCTTCGCGCCGCCCGTGATACGCGTAGCCCTCGAGCTCGACGCCGACACCCTCCGTTCAAGAAGCTGGCCGAGGTCGGTGAATCCTTCGACAAGGCAGCGGACGCGGCCAAGCAGCAGGCCCAGGACGCTCGCAAGCAGGCCGACGAGGCCGACAAGGCCGCCGACGAGGCGGAGAACAAGAACGCCAGCAATAAGCCGGCCACCGAGTGGCAGGCCACAGACGATGTTCCCGGTCCGGCGGCTGGGAAGAAGCTGAGGTTCCCCGACAAGCGGCACACCGTAGCGGAGCGGGCAGCGGTCAGGTCAAGGAACGCAACACCGTCATCCTCCGAGGTAACGAGGATCTGGTCCGCGCGGACATCGAGGCAATAGCGAAGGGGCGTGCCAAGCTGCTGCCGGACAAGAACACGTACGAGATCAACGGACGGACGTATCGAGTAGAGGACACCGGAACCGTCTTTCCGGTCTCCCGCCCTGCCTTGGTCGACATGGACCGCATTGAATACGCTGCTCTGAAGGAGATCGTGCGGAACAAGGGTGATCTCAGCAAATCGCAGCAACTGCAGCGCGATCCGAAGTTCGTCAAGAATCCGGACAAGGTCGCGAAGGCCAAGCCGGTATATGACGGGACGTACAAGTGATCGCGAATCTTTTCACCGTCGCGGAATCAGAGCCGTCGCGGCTCCGCGGGGCGCTGGCTCATTTGCTGTCCGTGACGCGCGAAGCGGTCGACGTCGCTGACACGGACGGTGAACAGGAAGCGCGTCGCTGGGACTCACCTGTTCTGTGCACGTACCGCGTGCTGCCGCCCGGTGACCTGGCGCTGGAGCTCGACATCTACGTCGACGACGAGACGGCGGGAGCTCTCAGTGAGGCGGACTTGGCACAAGGGCTCGCGGTCCGTACGACGACCTCGGTCCTCTACCCCTCGATGGACATCGACCTGGACTCCGCATACTGGGTCGCGGTGCCGGATGGACGAGTCGTGAGATGCCGACTGGAGGCGATCGACTCCGACGAGGACACGAGATACCGGGTCGACGCGGTGGAGGAGAAGGTGCCCGATCTCCCTCGCGCGAAGGTGGAGTGGCTCCCCGAAGCTCTCGAATACGAGCCTATGGGGACGCCTCTCTCCGATGCCTTCCTGGCCACGTATCCGACGGACACGGCGGCGAGCGTCGAAGGGCGTGTCCACTACAGCCTGCGCGTGTGGGAGAGGCTGGTGCGCCGGTTGGAGTCCGACTGGAGCCCTTCTGGCCGGTACCGGGAAGACCTCTTCCGGCGTGATCTGGAGGCCCGGGACACTTTGGCGCGTCTCGTGCGCGAGGTCGACGACGTATACGCCGGCGGCCTGCGATCCTCTGTGACGCGATTGGACGGCATCTTCCGTGCATGCACCGAACCCGGGAATGAGGAGAAGACCGAGCGCTGGTGGTGGTGTCGGCGTCCAAGGAGTGTTCCATGGTGAGCCCACGAGGACGAGAAGGAGCGCGGCACGTCCTTGGAGGTCTCGGCCGACGGACACTGGGAGATGACAGTCGACCTTCTGGACCTGCAATTGGGGCGGGACGACGAGGCGTGGGGGTGTCTCTTCAACTTCGGCGGGACGGAGGGTGCAGATCATTCCTCGTCCGAGATATCTACTGGGGCTCCACGCTCAGGGAAGAGAGCTCTGACAGGCTACACACTCCGGACGTCAAAGAGGGCTGACCACGACATGCAATCACGGGCCCAATGAAGGTGCCGGAGTTCGGAGAAGGGCTCCCACGGCGCGTGTCCAGTGCCGACTCTATCCAATGCGGCCGCTGAGTGCCCTAGTGGCTGGTCCTTGACCCCGACCCCGGCCACTTCGCAGACTCAGCCCTCGAGCTTGCTGGGCGCGCAAACGGAGGGCGACTCGTGGATACCTACCTGCTGCCCGCCGCCATGCGCGAGCTGCCACCGCCCTGGCACGATCTGACATACCGCAGGTCTCAGGCTCTGGAGGAACTTGCCCCTACGGAGGAGGACCGTGAGCAGGCTCGGTACGTGCTGCGCGCGTGCCTGCCCGACCGACGGCAGAGTGTGCACGACTGGGACGAGGAACTACGGGACTCCTACGACGACCGCGATGACCACACCTTGGACGAGGCAGACGCCTGGCTGACCCGAACCATGCCGACTACCTCCCAGGTCACTCGGGAGCGAGTGGTGCAGGTGGTCGGAGCCTGGGCTGACATGGGCATCCCCACGGTGCCTGAGCAACCGACTGAACATCGGGTCGACAGGGTGGCGGCGGAATGGGCCGCCTCGGTGCGCCAGGCGCTGGCGTACGACGCCTTCGCTTTCATCGAGCGTGCAACCACCGCCGGATTGCCGGACGATGCGGAGGCTGAAGACGCCGCGCTGCTCGCAGCAGCGTTCGTGCGGGTCGGCGTGGCGGTCGAGGCGGCGGTGCGCATGCTTGTCTCGCTGGGCCGTCCGCGCGGCGAACAGGCCCTGCGGGAGCTCGTAAACGACGACGAGGTCCGGGACGTCCGCCCCTATGTGCGTTCCCGGCTTCTCGGGCTGCGCCGTTCGGTGTACGAGGTTCGGGCCCGGGAAGTCACCCCCGACGAGGAGCCGCTGCTGCCCGAAGGGCTGCAGGGCCTTCCCCATTCCTGGCAGAACGACTTCGGCTGGGGCGCGGCCGCGCCGGATTCCCACAGTCTCGTGCAGGCGCGTTCAGCACTGGAGGCGTGTCTGACTGTCGAGCCGGTGCCGGATGACGCGCAGATGTGGAGTGACGCTCTGGCGGACTGCAGTGCCATCGCCGAGGTGGTGCGCGCCCTGATGCCGTACCCACGGCTGGTCACTCGCGAGCGAATGAGGGAGGCGTGGCGCGAGTGCCAGTCGTTGGGCTTCGAATTTCACGGCATGGACGCCGAGGCCTTCGCCAACGTCTGGTGTACGAAGATCGCTGAACGGGTCACCGCAGCCGTCTTCCGCTGGCTCGCTGACCTCCCGCAAGGCGGCGGAACGGCAGGCGAAGAGGAACCGGCTGTTCTGTCGGCGACGGCCCTCTGGGCTGCGGAGCTCGCCGAGCGGTGCGCCCGGTGCGGCAACGCGGTGCAGGAGGCCATCTGGTTCCTCCACCGCACGGATGACGTGCCGGACAGCCGTGAAGCCCTGGCGCGACTGGCCTTCGACCCGAGCCTGCCGGTCACTACGAGGAACGCCGCGCAGGAGTGGGCGCCATGACGCCCTACACCCGGTGCTGACCGCAGAAGGTGCACGACGGGGCGTACAAGGATCGGTAACGCTCTTCAGCGGCTCCTCCGGGTGATGCCGGCGGTAACCGTGACTCCTCCACGGTTCGCGGAAGACGCTCCCGACGAGGGCACGGTGCAAGTGCTCGGCGAACTCGCGGTCCGGGTCTGCCCTTCACCCCCTCCGCAGAGGTCTACGTGTCGCTGCGCTAGGGGGAATCCGCCCTGCGCGTGATCTGAACGACGGCCACCCGCGTCACACGAATCACCCCTGGCGGCTGCCTGCGACACCAGGCGCGCGAGCCGGGCGGCGGGACGCGCATGTGGGCCGTGCTTCCGCACCACGGCGCTCGGGCCTACGCACGCGGCGGCGGCGTACTCGAGCGACAAGTCCCGCCATTTGGGCCCCGTTTTGGGGCCACGGGCCCATCCCGTCCCGCCGGCCCCTTCCTACCCTCGGGCCGTGTCGTAGAGCGAAGGTGGGGGGACATGGCCTCGATCGGGGGAGCGCCGGAGTTCGGGGCCGGGGGGCCGTCGGGGCCTGGCGGGCGGAGGGACATGCCGCGCTCGCTCGCGACGGCGCTGGTCCTCGTCCACACCCTCTTCGCGGTCACGGTCGTCGGCGGCCTCGGCCTCCTGCTCACCGCGGCCTCGTACGACGCCCTGGACGGCGGCGTGCTCGCCCTGACGGCCTACGCCGCCGCCCCAGGAGCAGTCGGCTGGTGGTTGGCCCGGCGTACCTGGGAGGGCGGAGCCAGGATCAGGGGTGGGCTGATCGCCGTACAGATCTGGCTGATCCTCGGCTCGATATCCAGCATCACCGACGGATCACCGCGCGGCTACACCCAGCTCTTCCTCCCCGCGTTGATCCTCTACTTCCTCACCCGCGGGGACAGCCGCGACTGGTACCGCCTCCCCGAGTCGGCCAGGGCCGAACGCCGCCCCTTCTCCCTGGCCCGGATGATCCGCTGGCGCCGGGACGAGGGCCAGACGGCGGTGGAGTACACGGGACTGGTGGCCGTGGTCGCGGCGATCATCGTCGCTCTGCTGGTCAGCGGCCTGGGGACGCAGATATCCACCGGCATTCAGTCGGCGGTGTGCAAGGTCACGGGCACGGGGTGCCCGGCGGAAACAGGAAACGGCGGCGAGGAGGTTCAGGCCGGCGACGGCGCGGACGGGACCGACGGTGACGGCGCAGCCGGCCAGGGCCAGGGCGGCCAGGGCCAGGGCGGCCAGGGCCAGAGCGGTCGGGGCCAGGGCGGTCAGGCCGAGGCCGGCCAAGGCGCCGAGGACGGCGGATCCGCTGACGGCGGCACCGGGAGCGGCGGCACAGACAACGGCGCTACCGGGAACGACGGCGCCGGCGGAAACGGGCCTGGCGGAGCCGATTCCGCAGGCCAGGACACCCCCGGGTCCGGCTCGGGCGGCCAAGTCGGCGGGGAGGGCGTAGAGAACGGCTCCGCCTCGCAGGGCCGCGAGGACACCAGCGTCTCGTACCCCGAGGAGACCGACGAGGAGAAGAACGACGCAGCTGAGGACGAGCCCGGATGGGAAGAGGACGAGCAGGCCGCTGGGGACAGCGGTGACGAAGGCGGCGACGACGGCTGCACCTCCGGCGTCGGGGCCTTCTTCGGCTGTGTGGGGGACCAGTTCAAGCAGGTGGGGCAGGGCCTGTTCGTCGACGGCATCTGGGGTGACGTCACCGGCATCTGGGACACGGTCACCAACCCGGGTGAGGCGTGGGAGGGCCTGAAGGACTACGGCAGTTCTCTGGGCGACCAGTGGTCCGAGGACGCCAAGGACGCGGGCGAGAAGTGGGAGAACGGCGACTACCTCGACGCGCTCACCGACTGGGGCGGCGCGTCGTGGAACACGGGTGTCAAGGTCCTGGACGACACGTTCGTGGGCGACGAGGTCCGCGACCAGTGGAACAACGGCGAGAAGACCCGTGCGGTCACCAACGTCGCCTGGAACGTCGGCTCGCTCTTCATCCCCGGCTACGGCGAAGCCAAGATCGTTCAGAAACTTGGCAAACTCGGCAAGCTGGGCAAACTCGGCAAGTTCACCGAGAACGCCGCGAAGGCGGCGGAGGACGCCAAGAAGGCGGCCAAGGCCGGTGACGCCGACGCCGCCGCGAAGGCGGCGAAGGAGGCCGACGAGGCGGCGGACGCAGCCGAGGAGAGGGCGAGGAAATCCGGCTGCACCATTGCTTCCGCTCCCGGCCGCCGTGTCCCGTACGGCGACGTCCCGGGTCTGACCGGGTCCGCCGGCGGCGGCACCACGGTCCTCGCCGCCGGCGGGTCCCGCTCCCCCTATGTCGTGCTGGCCGAAGGCGGCTGCGACGAAGAGGCCAGGAAACAGGCGGAGGAAGCCCGCAAGCAGGCCGAGGCGGCCCAGAAGGCCGAGAAGGAGGCCAAGAAGGAAGAAAGCCGCAAGAAGGTCGCCAAGTGGAAGAAGCCGTCCTGGTACAACGACCTGAAGAACCCGCGGAAGGGCTCCAAGGACGGCGGCGACGGCCAGTGGAAGGCCAAGAAGGCGGTGGCGTACTGGCCGAAGACAGAGGTGTGGATGCGCTACCAGGAGCAGGTCTCCAAGGTGAAGCGCGGCAAGGAGTACGCCGTCAAGGACCCGAAGACCGGCAGGGATGTCGACTTCGACGGCTGGGACTCGTCACGGCAGACTTACGTCGAGGCGAAGTTCGGCTACGGCGACAAGGTGCGGGCGGACGGCACGCTCGAACCCGCTCAGGCGAACAAGTTCGTCGAGCAGGCGCGGCGGCAACTGAGTGCGGCGAACGGGAAGCCGGTCGAGTGGAACTTCTCCAACGAGGCGGTGGCCGAGGCGGCGGAGGAAGCCTTCGACGAAGCTGGTATCGAGGTGGTCGTCAAGCACACGCCGTGGGAGAAGTGAGAGGCAGGAGTGCGGATCGTGAGTGCAGTGACGGTTGCTGTGCACTGGTGGGTCAGGCCCGAGACACCGCAGCAGCAGGCGGAACGCTGGCTGGATCTCCTCGCTCGACTGACGGAACTCTCCGACGGCGAGCTGACGGAGTGGCGTTGGGACGTGGACGATGACGCCCCCGGCCCGCTGGTGCCCCGGAGCTCGGGGGAGTTCGCGACGGCGCTCCAGGCGGCAAACACGCATGACGACGCCGACATCATCGGTTGGACAGCCCACGTGGTCGGACGCCGCCAGGACGGTGGCTACGTCCAGGTGTGGATCTCGGCGGGCGGCACGAACGAGCACAGTCCGTTCTTCGCGATCGTGAAACTCTTCCCTGGGCCCGGGGCACCGGAACCTCCGCTCGCGGGCCGTGTCGCCGAGACGCTCGCCGCGCTCGCGGGGGCCTGGGACCCGGACACCGGCCTTGCCTACAATCGTGAGCTGTTCAAGATCGTAAAGGCGACCTACGGCCTGCCGGCCTCCGCGCCCCGCTGTGGCTGGTCGGTCCACCTCTCCGAGAACCGCGCCGCGCGCGTCCCCGGCGACTTCGTGGCCCGGCGGCTGCCCACCGAGCACGGCGGCATCGTCCTGGACCTTGCGGCGAACCCCGGCGAGACTCCGGCCACCGAAACAGTCCTCGCAGCCCACAGGACCCTCGCCGAGAGCGGCGCCCTGGAACCCATGCCCGTACCGGCGACGGTCGCCAAGCTGTGATGAGAACCAGCGCGACGGCGATGTGTCCATGATCATCGCGACTGTCGTCAGTGACGGCCCGATCGCCGAGCAGGAGGCAGCGGTGAACGACGAAAGATCGAGTGCCCTTCAGTGAGCGTGCAGCAGTACATCGCCCGAATCGACGAACTCCTGGCCCGCCCCCTGACCGGCGGCGACACCTACCACCTCGTGACCCTGCGCGAGAGCCGCGACTTCGCTCCGCCGAACGACGACTGGGACGAACTCGTGCGGATCAGCGAGGAGTTCGAGGGAGAGCTGAAAGACCTGGCAGCGGCGTTGGACGCCCGGTGGGGTCCGCACGCGTCCATGTCCATGGAGGAATACGCCTACGCCTTCCTGGACCCGGACGACGACGAACTCCCGCCCTTCTTCCGGGAACTGTGCGATTGCGGATACTTCGGCGACCTCCTGTACTGGCGGGTCGGCGACCGGCTGGTCGCTGCGAGCGTCGGCCATGAGGACAAAGAGGAGCCGGTAGTGCTGTTCGCCGGGGTAACCGGTTCCGCGGACGGGTTCCCCGAAGACGCCCAGTGATCGGGAACCTCTTCACCGTCGCGGAGCTGGACCCGGAGAGTCTGCGAGGAGCCCTGGCGGACGTGCTGGCACTGCCGGACCGGGGCGGCTACCTGGCCGACGCGGACGGAGACCAGAGAAGCTCCGTCCTCCACTCGCCGGAACCCGGCCTGTCGAGCGCCTACTGGGTCGCTGTGCCTGACGGACGCTCCGTCAGATGCCGTCTGGAGCGGTCGGTAGCGATGAGGACACGGCTTGCCGCGTGGACGCACGCGGCTGGGGAAGAACAGCGACGGGGTCTGGCAGACCACGCGTATCGTTGCCCGAAGTGAAGCGGAGCGCGCTCGGAGGCCTCGGGGTCCAACGCGGATGGCCCGAATCGGTGAACGGCACGCAATAGGGCAAGGCTGACCAGACTCCACGGTGTGGAGTGACCAGGAAGGCACGTCGGAGCACAGCACACGGGGGAACACCATGGCCGGGACGGAAGCACGCGTACTGGGCAGAACCGGAGTCGTACTCGCCGCACTGATCGTCCTGACGGCGGCGGCCGGCTGCGGAAGCGGCTCGGACGAGCCCGCGAAGGCGTCGTCCGCACCCGGTGAGCGGCCGTCAAAGGCCGATCCCCCGAGACGACCCGAGCCCACGCCCAAGCCCTCGGTATCGGTTGCGGACGGCCATGACATCACCGCCTGCGCGGACGGCAACTGCGAGATCGCGGTCTCCGAGCCGGTGAAGATCCCCTTCAAGGGTCCGCGCGGCCCGGCCACCCTGTCCGTCACCGAGGTCGGCCCGAACACCGTCGCGTACACGGTGAAGTCGGGCAACGGCCAGTCCAAGGGCAGCGTGAGCGGCCCGGGGCAGGGCTGCATCACCGTCCTCCGCAGCAACGGCAGCGGAAACTCGTGCGGTGGCCTCGGAGACGCCGCGCGGCCGAGTCCCCAGCCGGACGCGGTGGTGATCCAGGCGGCGGCAGGGGAGGACGGTACGGCTGTCCTCCAGCTCGTGTCGGACTGAGGACCGACAGGGATGAGCGAGTCGGACAGGGAACCGAATGCCGAGGAAATGTGGGACCCGCAGGTGGAGCGGTGGCGCGATCCGGAGGGTGACCACGTCCTGCCCCACGCGCTGCGGTCCCTCCCCCAGCCGTGGGACGAGTGTGACTGGAGCCGGATCGCGGAACTGCCCCGCACCGACGAGCGACTGGACGAAGCCCGGCGGGTGATGACCGTAGTCCTGGACGACCCGGAACTGGCTCCCAACGTTCCTCAGCCACCGTCGCCCGGCCTGTTGTGGCACGTGTGGGAGGAGTTCCACCAAGCTGTCGGGAAGAGCATGCCCCGCACGAGCGACGTGACATGGTCCGGTGTGGACGAGCTGGTGCGCGCGTGGCAGAGCCGACCGCAGCCTTGTGCGCTGCAGTCGCACGTCGTACGGCATGTCGAAGCGGCGATGCTGGCCATGATCCCGTCACTGCGGGACGACATCGCCGACTCGGTCTTCCGCTGGCTGGCTCTCGATCCTGACCCGGGCCGCTTGGCCGACTGGGCGGTGGGACTGGCGGAGCGTTGCGTGAGCGCGGACATCGGTGCCGACTCGGCCATCGACCTGCTGGGGGCGATGGGCGGCCCAGAGGCCAGGGCGGCACTGGAGCGCCTGTCGGGGAAGCCGGACGGTCCGGCGAGTTGGGAGAACGCGGAAGCGGCACAGGGCATGCTCTTCGACCGGTGGAGCGACGGGACCTACCGATGAGCTACGACCTGCTGTCGGCCGGGCCGCCGGTTCCGCCCACGTCGCTCGGGCGAGGCCCTGGCGGAGGCCGTGGAAGCCCTGGTCAACGAGGCACCGGCTGAGCCGGAACTCGCTCGGCGCCTGGCCATGGCGTTGGGGCGTTCCCGTTCTACTGGCTGGCGACCTCGTCAGCAGCGTGCGTCCGCGCCCGGCTGTGTGCGTCGGACGACGAACCAGGTAGTGCCCGGCCCGTCGCGCCGAGGGCGAAGCCGACTCGGGCCGGCGTGGAAGGGAACGGGCCTTCGCTACGTGATGACCTCGACCAGCGCACCGTCCCGTACCCCCCACCCCGCCATCGCCCCTGCCTCGGCCTCCACCACATGCCGGGCACGCAGTCGCGGCATACCCAACCGCCCCGGCCGCATGGTCCGTACGGCGATGACGCGAAGGTCACGATCGAGATAGGCGACATCGATCGGCATCCGCATCCGGAAGGTGTGCACGCTGTTGGCGGGGGAGAGCAGGATCGCCCCGTCGACGGAGTCCCGCCCCAACAGACCCTTCGTCCGGGCGCGATAGGAGGTGGCGATCTCCAAAGGAACAGTGGCAGACGGCCCTTCACCACCCCCGTGCACGACCAACTCCCCGCGTCCGTCCCGCCAGCGCCGCCCCATGCCCGCCCACCTCCGACCGTGCGTGCCACCTGACCACCGGCTGTCCGAACACCGAACCTAGCCGCAGAGGCGTAGGTCCCACATGGGCCCACGGGCCCATGCCCCCGGCCTCCTTTGCTGGTTCATGACTGAAACGCCCGGCACCGACAGCGCCCCTGACGGATGGAATGGCGCGTTATGCAACCGTTACGGCTGAAACTGATCGACGAATCGCCGATTCCTCCCCATACACCCCGCCCGTTGACAACCTTCACCCTGGTGCGGCTCTACACCGCTGTATAGCTTTGGTTCGCTCAAGAGAAGCCTCGCCTCTTACCGGGAGCCGACCGTGAACCGCCGCCCCACCCTCCTCGCAGCGCTCACGCTGACCGCCGCCGCGGCCCTGACGCTGTCCGCGTGCGGGAGCGATGACAGCTCCAAGAGCAAGGACAGCGACAAGATCGCGGGAGCCGACACGGGAAGCGAGAGTTCGGCCTCTCCCACTGCATCCGGCCCGGCCTCCGCCGAACGTCCGAAGATCGACCCGCCGTCCGACCTTTCCTACACCTTCGACTGGCCCAAGACCGGGGACAAGGAGAAGGACGCGATCCTGTCGGACAGCGAGCAGTCCATCAAGGCTGTGGACTTGGCGATCGTCAACCAGAACGCGCTCGACAAGCCGTACCTCTACTACTACGAGGGCGAAGCCGCCGCCACCACGCAGAAGTTCATTCAGAACTACGTCGATCACGAGGCCGCCATCACCGGCGCCTACCGCTTCTACGCCCCCCAAGTAGCAGTCGACAAGGACGGAACGGCGTCCCTCAGCTACTGCGAGGACCAGGGCAAGGCGTATGTGAAGTACATCAAGACCGACAAGGTCAAGAAGACGAAGGTCACGGCCAAGAGCTATGTCATCTACCACACGTCGCTCAAGAAGAACGACAAGGGTGTCTGGACGATCCAGAAGATCGTTTCGCAGAGCGGGAGTCCCAAGTGCCAGCCCTGACGCGTCCGTCGCCGACGCTCTCGACGCTGGTCATAGCCGGCGCGTGCTGGTCCCTCCTTGTTTTCCCCGGCGTGGCCCACGCTGACGACACGCTGGGTGACGGCACGCAGGGCACCGAGCAGGGGGCCAACGCCGGTAAGGACGGCACCCTTTCCGTCACCGCAGGCGGCGTCGTCTTCGACCGTTCCAAGAATGGCAGCGGCAACTCCGCAGGCGCGCTGACGTCGGCCACGTCCTGGACGCCTCCGCCCTGCTGGTACGCCCCCAAGTACACCCCCGAGCAGCTGCAGAAAACCCTGGAGCCGATCTGGGATGCCGGTTCGACCGGCTACGAGTGGGACGCCGAGCAGCGCAACCGCTACGTCAAGGGACACCCGTACAAGGACTTCAACAAGGACAAGACCGGCAAGGGCTACTTCTGGGACTCGTACGTCGACGAGGACTTTCCCCCTGGGTGGGATTCCTGCAAGGAGCCCCCTTTCTGGGTGGACCTCGGTGACCCGCCGCCCGCCGGCATCGAGAACGCCGTCACCCCGGAGATCCTCGCCGAACTCGCCTACGCCGAGATCCGCGTCCCCAGCACCGAGGTGACCCTGGCCCCCGCCGAGGCGACCAAGGTCAACCTGCCGACCTGGGCCTGGCTGGACGCCGCCGAGTTCAAGCCGGTCTCCGTCACCGCGTCCGTACCGGTGCTCGGCATCCAGGCGACCGCGACGGCCGAACCGGTGTCGCTCAGGATCGAACCGGGCACCAAGGACGCCGTGACCTACCCGGCCTCCGGCGTCTGCGAAATCAACAACGGCCGCATCGGCGAGCCGTACGCCAAGGGCAAGGCGGACCAGACCCCGCCCTGCGGAGTGAAGTACCTGCGCTCCTCGGGCGACGGCACGTTCCCGCTCCAGGCCACCGTCACCTGGGAGATCCAGTGGACCGGCACCGGCGGCGCGGGCGGTGACCTCCCCGACGGCTCCTTCGGCGCCACGCAGAACGTGGCCGTGCAGGAGGTCCAGGCCGTCAACCGCTGACGAGCGGCTGGCCGTTGACGACGATGAGCTCGCGCACTTCATGAAGTTGCTGCGGAAATCGGGCAGTTCCCTGAAGGGACTGCACAAGGCGTTGAGTGACGCCTCGGTGACCGGACTGGGCACGGACGACCTGGACGCCGCGTGCCAGAGCTTCCAGGAGGACTGGAAGTACGGAACCGAGCAGATCGGCGAGCAGACCGAGGACCTCGCCAAGATCATCGGTCAGAGCAAGGACAGCTACAACGAGGTGGACAAGGCGCTGGAGGAGGCGCTGAAGAAGGCCCGGAACGGCAAGGGCGGGTCGGCGGGTTCGAAATGACGTACACCGCTGGTTCCGAGCGCCCCGGCACTGCTGCCGATCCCCGGTACAACGCGGACCTCGACAAGCCGCAAGGCCTCCAGTCGGGCAGGCGCATCCCGAACCCCGACTACCCGCACCTGGGTTTCTATCCCGGGCCGGGCAGCACGGACACGGTTCGCGAGCTGCACAAGAAGCTCGCGAACTGCACCAAGGTCCTGGAGGAAAGCCACGGCCCGGTCACCAAGTTGATGGACGGCAGCTACTGGAAGGGAGACGCGGCCGTCGCCTTCCGGGAGGAACTGGACGGCGGGACGCTGCCCCTCAACCTCAAGAACGCCGCCCACTCCATCCGCAAGGCCGCCAGACAGTTGGATCGCTGGGAGGGCGAACTCGACGACTTCCAGCGCCGCGCCCAGCGCCTGGAAAAGGACGCGAAGGACGCCCGAGCAGTCCTGGACGCCGCGAAGGGCCGTGCGAGCAAGGCCGAGAACGCCCCGGGCCTGGAGAAGAAGGGCGCTCGCCACGACAACGCCCAGAAGGCGCTCACCCACGCGAACACCGCGGTGGAAGAGGCCCAGGCCGAACTCGACAAGATCCTCGGCAAGGCGAAGAGTCTTACCGAGGAGCACGAGCAGAAGGCCCGGTACCGCACCGGCAAGATCGGCGACGCCACAGCGTTTCTCCCGAAGCACTGGAGCGGGCCCGCCGTGCCGGAGCCCGTGTCTCCACCTGACTGGCCCAAGGGACCATCCGTACAGATCACGCGTGTGTGACGACCCGACCCCGAGGATCTCGTGCGGTTCGCCGCCGAGGACGTACGGCCGCTCGTTCCGTGGGGCCCCCGGGCGCGACGGCTTCCGCGGAGCCGTTGTCAGTGCCCGGTGCCACACTCATCGGCATGACTGTCGAAGACGTACGGCTGCGTGATGTCGTGGAAGACGATCTCGAAGCGTTCTGTGCCTACGAGCAGGATCCCGAGGCAGCCCGGCGATCGAGGTTCACGCCCCGGCCGCGGGAGGCCTTCATGACGCACTGGAAGGAGCGGGTCCTCGGGGACGACACCAACTTCGTGCAGACCGTGACCGTGGACGGTGCCGTCGCCGGCAACGTCGTCGCCTGGTGGGACGGGGACCGCCGCTTCCTGGGGTACTGGCTCGGCCGCGCGTACTGGGGGCGCGGCATCGGCAGCCGGGCTCTGGAACTCTTCCTGGAGCGGGAGAAGAACCGGCCCCTGCACGCCGACCCCTTCAGCGGTAACACCGGTTCCGTACGTCTCCTCGAGAAGCACGGCTTCCGTCCCGCCGGCACCGTCCAGTACGGAGAGAACGAGCATGTCCTGCTCGTTCTGGCGTAACAGGTGCACCGCTCTTTCGAGGACCTCGTCGCCGAAGGCGCCTCCGTCCCCACCGAAGGCTGGGACTTCTCCTGGTTCGAGGGGAGGGCCACCGAGGCGCGGCCCTCCTGGGGGTACGCGACGTCGACGGCCACGCGGCTGGGACGGGCGAGTGCCGTGCTCGACATCCAGACCGGCGGCGGGGAAGTGCTGGACTTCGCTCTCGCCAGTGCCCCGAAGCGGCCCCTGCTCACCGTCGCCACCGAGGGCTGGCCACCGAACGTCGCCAAGGCGACCGCCCTGCTCCGTCCGCGCGGGGTCGCGGTCGTCGCCGCACCCGAGGACGCCCCGCTGCCCTTCGCCGACGCCGCCTTCGACCTGGTCGTGAGCCGGCATCCCGTCCGTCCGCACTGGGACGAGATCGCCCGCGTCCTCCAGCCCGGAGGGACGTACTTCGCCCAGCACGTGGGGCCGGCCAGTGTCTTCGAGCTCGTCGAGCACTTCCTCGGACCCCAGCCCGCCGAGGTGCGTGCAGGTCGTCACCCCGAGCGCGAGCGGGCCGACGCCGAGGCCGCGGGGCTCGACGTCGTCGGTCTGCGGGCCGAGCGGCTCCGCATGGAGTTCCACGACATCGGCGCGGTCGTGCACTTCCTGCGGAAGGTGGTGTGGATGGTGCCCGGCTTCACCGTCGCGGCGTACGAGCCGCAGCTCCGTGCGTTGCATCGGAGGATCCAGGACGAAGGGCCCTTCGTGGCCCACAGCACCCGCCACCTCTTCGACGTACGCAAGCCGGGACCCCACCGGCTCTGATCAGGCACACACCACAAGCGTGCTCACGCATGCGGGCCCACCCTGACCGCCCCCACCACCACCTCCGCCTTCGTCTCCAGCACTTCACCCACCCGCTCCGCCTGCTCAGCCAGCTCCCGTTCCTGCCGTGCCGTCAGCCGGACGAGTGGCTCGACCGTGACGGTCGTACGACGGCCCTGGCGCCGCTGGTGCCAGACGCCCGCCACCACACCGTCGACCAGCAGCACGGGATAGTTGCCCGCCTGGCCGCCCGCCAGGGCACGCTCGTAGGCCGCACCGGGGAACAGCCGTTCGCGGGGCTGCGCGGCGATGACGTAGGCGTCGAAGTACGGCAGCAGCCGCACCCCCCGCACGGGTTCGTCGGGGAAGTCGGTGTCACCCGCGGCCACCCACGCCCGCGTGCCCTCGAAGTCGACCTCCTCGATGCCGCCCGCCGCGGCCAGCTCCCGGAACACGGTTCCGGCCCAGCCGGTCGGCGCCGCCAGCCACTTCGCGAAGTGCTGCGGGGTCGCCGGCCCATACGCATACAGATAACGACGTACGAACGTCCCCAACGCCTCACCGGTGCCCAACGCCTCGCCCCTCCCCGACGCCCCCGACGCCCCGTCCGTGCCCCCGGCCGCCCCCGTGACCGTCGGCCGCGTGTACGTCGCCTTCCGGCCGCGGTTCGGGCCGAAGCACAGCGTGCCCGCCCAGCCCGCCCGGTGCAGCACCTGCCGCCAGCGTGGCCACAGGTCCTGGAAGGCCGGCATCACGCGGTCGCCGGCCCACGGGCCCGTCCGCGCGACGATCTCCTCGGTCAGTTCGTCGAGCGTCAGGCACGCGCCATCGAGCGCCTCCCCGATCGCGGCCACGACCTGGGCGGCCTGTTCCTCGGTGAGCCGCACGTCGGGCGGCATGGGGCTCGGCCGGGTCGGGATCGCGGTCAACGCGGCCGACCAGAGGGGGAGTTCCCGCGCCGGAAGGAGATGTACCGTTCCGCGCGGGCCGTACGTCTTGACCAGCGACCCTTCGCCCCAGAGTGCCGTCCGGACGTCCGCCCGCGTCAGCTCGGACGTCCGCATGCCCACCGACACCTCGGCCGCCGACAGCACCTGCGCGTGCGCCCCCATCATCGCCCCGACCACCTCGGCGACCGACGTCCCGCCCCCGGCCGGCTCGTCCGGAGCGGCCAGGAACTGCCGCTCGGTCCGTCGTGCGCTCGCCGCGTCCCACGTGATCCTCGAGATCGTCGTCATGGCACGACGCTAGACGCCATAGCGGACAGGAACTGACCTAAATCTCTTCCTGGGTCACCCCTTTCGCCCACTCCCCTTGCGCATCTCCTGCCGAGGGTTTTCACATCGTTATCGCCTGTGGCTCGCCTCCGCGTCGCGATTCGCGTAAGTTCAGACCAAGGTAATTCGCGTGAGCAAACCACGCTGCGCGGGCGGTACCGCGCAGTGGAGGGGGCTGCGCGGTGCCAGGGCCTCGGGATCGAGGCGTTTGCGGGGTCAAGCGGGCGTTCACGGCCGGCGTCACCCGCCGGGGGGATGCGGGGGGCAAGCCGGCGAAGGGGCCCCAAGGTGCGGCACATCCGCCGGATCCCGCCTCAGGGCGCACGATTCTCCTGCGCAGGGGCTGCGTTTCGGCCAGGAGAAGGCCGTGAATGAGAGGTTCCGCGGACATCGCGGCGTCGCCGGGCGGCTCCGGAGAGTAGTTGTGGCACGCCGATGCACGCAGCATCACTTACGAAGGGTTATGGTGGAAGCCCCCCCTCGGGCCGGTCCGTATCCCCCCCACGGACCGGCCCGTTTTTTTGTGCGCCACGACCGACCCGAACACCGGCCGGAATTCTGCGTTCCGCACCCGTGGGCGGCCCACGGCGGCAGCGAGGGTAGGCTTCGCCTTCGGGGACTGCCACAGGGGCAGGGACCGCCCGCGGCCACGACCGGGCCGCACGCCGCGGCCTGTCCGATCCGTACGGAGGGGCTGACAATCACGTGAACCTGCGCGACAAGCTGCGTGGCCTGCTGGTCAGGCTGTACGCACGCCGGGTGGAAGGCCACCTGGACCACGCTCAGGTGCCCAAGCACATCGGCGTCATCATGGACGGCAACCGGCGCTGGGCGAAGGCCGCCGGTTCGAGCACCGTCCACGGACACCGGGCCGGTGCCGAGAAGATCGAGGAGTTCCTCGGCTGGTGCACCGAGACGGACGTCGAGGTCGTCACCCTGTGGCTGCTGTCCACGGACAACTTCGACCGGCCGCAGGAGGAGCTCGTCCCCCTGCTCGGCATCATCGAGGACGTCGTGCGCACCCTGGCCGCCGACGGGCGCTGGCGCGTGCACCACGTGGGCACGCCCGACCTGCTGCCCTCCGGGATGCAGACGGTACTGAAGGAGGCCGAGGAGACCACCGCGCACGTCGACGGGATACTGGTCAACGTCGCCATCGGCTACGGCGGCCGCCAGGAGATCGCCGACGCCGTGCGCTCCATGCTGCTCGACGCCCAGGACCGGGGCACCTCGATGGAGGAACTCGCCGAGGCCGTCGACATCGACATGATCGGGCGTCACCTCTACACGAGCGACCAGCCCGATCCCGACCTGGTGATCCGTACCAGCGGCGAGCAGCGGCTGTCCGGATTCATGCTCTGGCAGACGGCGCACTCCGAGTACTACTTCTGTGACGTGTTCTGGCCGGCCTTCCGTAAGGTCGACTTCCTGCGCGCCATGCGCGACTACGCCGCACGCCACCGGCGCTACGGCGGCTGAACGGCTGAACCGCGGCGCGTGATTTCGCCCGGCCCCGCAGGCCGCCGGACACCACGCATCACCCGCACGGGTCACCGCACAACCGCACGGGACACCGCAGGTCGCAACCCCCCCCCGGTACCCCTCCCGAAGGCGCACGTAACACGGAGTTCACCGGCCCGCCGTCATATGCCGTGGCATGGTGACGCCCGTTCGAGGGCATAAGCCAGTCAGGTCGACGCCCGAACCCCGGGTGTCGGATCTCAGCGGACGGCACGGGGCCGTCCGCCCGGGAGGCCCTTTGCACCAGCCCGATCGTGCGGTCACAGCACGGACGAAGAGGCGGAGGGCCGGTTCTCGGCCCGTGCAGGGCGGCCGACGACCGGTCCAGCTCCGCTCCGTCGCTCCCCGACCTCATCCGAGGGGGTACGTCCTTCCGTGGTGACCAGCACAAAGCGCCACAAGCCCGACCGGCGCACCTATGTTCTCGACACCAGCGTCCTGCTGGCCGACCCGAACGCCCTGAGCCGCTTCGACGAGCACGAGGTCGTGCTGCCCATCGTCGTGGTGACGGAACTGGAGGCCAAGCGGAACCATCCCGAACTCGGCTACTTCGCCCGGCAGGCCCTGCGCCTGCTCGACGACTACCGGGTG
Organism: Streptomyces sp. SID5464; assembly: GCF_009862985.1. Classification (NCBI taxonomy): domain Bacteria; kingdom Bacillati; phylum Actinomycetota; class Actinomycetes; order Kitasatosporales; family Streptomycetaceae; genus Streptomyces; species Streptomyces sp. SID5464. The sequence continues at coordinate 133,467 of NZ_WWIQ01000066.1, forward strand.
CGGTACGGCCGCCTCGATGCCCCCATCCCGACCGGGGACCTCGGCGGAACCGTCCGTGTCGAGCTCAATCACTCGGACCCCAGCGTGCTGCCCAGCGGCTACCGCCTGGGGGACAACGACTCCCGCATCCTCGCGGTCGCCCGCAATCTCCAGGCCGAGGGGTTCGACGTCACCGTCGTGTCGAAGGACCTCCCGCTCAGGATCAAGGCGTCCTCCGTCGGGCTCCTCGCCGAGGAGTACCGTGCGGAACTCGCCATCACGGACTCCTCCGGCTGGACCGGCATGTCCGAACTGACCCTGACCGGCGAGCAGGTGGACATCCTCTTCGAGGAGGGGCACGTCTACGTCCCCGAGGCCGCCGACCTGCCGGTCCACACGGGCCTGATGATCCAGTCGGAGCGCGGCAAGGCGCTCGGGCGGGTCACGGCCGAGGGCAACGTCCGTGTCGTACGCGGGGATCGTGAGGCGTTCGGCATCAAGGGCCGCAGCGCCGAGCAGCGGATCGCGCTGGACCTGCTGCTCGACCCGGACGTCGGGATCGTCTCGATGGGCGGCCGGGCCGGCACCGGCAAGTCGGCGCTGGCGCTGTGCGCGGGTCTGGAGGCGGTGCTGGAGCGCCGTCAGCACCAGAAGGTGATGGTCTTCCGGCCGCTGTACGCGGTGGGCGGGCAGGAGCTCGGCTATCTGCCCGGCACCGAGGCGGAGAAGATGAGCCCCTGGGCGCAGGCGGTGTTCGACACACTGTCGGCGGTCACCAGCCGGGAGGTCATCGAGGAGGTCACCGCCCGCGGGATGCTGGAGGTGCTGCCGCTCACCCACATCCGCGGCCGCTCGCTGCACGACGCGTTCGTGATCGTCGACGAGGCCCAGTCGCTGGAACGGAACGTACTTCTTACCGTTCTGTCCCGTATCGGAGCCAATTCACGGGTGGTTCTCACCCATGACGTGGCGCAGCGGGACAACCTGAGGGTCGGCCGGTACGACGGAGTCGTCGCCGTCGTCGAGAAGCTGAAGGGTCATCCGCTTTTCGCTCATGTGACCCTGAACCGGTCCGAGAGGTCGCAGATCGCCGCTCTTGTGACCGAAATGCTCGAAGACGGGCAGATCTGACCGTCCCGCCCCAAACAGGGGTGGTTACGCAGTAGTTGGCGCCGACCGGAAAGGCGAAGAGCCTAGCCGGGCGGCGCCTTCGCGTGTGGCCTTTTCTGTGAATCTCCCGCGTCAAACGGGATGTGAGCTTTCACACGCAACTCGGAATTGCCTTGCCCCGTCGTGTTGCGGCAGAGTCTCACTCCTGTCAGGCCCCGCATACGACACACCTGTACCCCCAGCGGTACGGCACCACTAGAAGCACAGCGTCAACTGCATAGCGATGTCGTATGCCGCCCGAGCACCACGCGGCACTCCCGTGAGGGAGTTGCCCACCGGGCCCGTGCCTCCCGTGACCCCGCAGTTGGGGAGGCCAGTGCCAGGGGCACGATTGCGTCCGCGAGGGTCACCGAAGCGGGCGATGCTGGAAGGAAACCGTGTGAGCCGGATCTCGGTCCGGGGATTCGCAGTGGCTTCGGCCACGGCGGTCACCGCTGTCGGAAGCGTCGTCGGCGTTGCCTCTGGCAGCACCGCGCAGAACAACGACGCCGAAGCGACGGCAAGCGGCACCACGCTGCTCGCGGACATTCCCGCGGGCCAGCAGGCCCAGGTGCAGACCGCGTCGCTGACGCAGCAGGCCGACGCCCAGGCCATCGCCGCCGACGCGAGCGCGAAGAAGGACGCCGAGGAGGCCGCCCGCAAGGCTGCCGCCGAGACGGCCATCGCCAAGAAGGAAGCCGCCGAGAAGGCTGCCAAGGCAGCCAAGGAGCGCGCGGAGGCCAAGGAAGCGGCCAGCCGTTCCAAGGACATCTCCGACTTCCCCGTCGCGACCTCCTACACCATCGCGCAGATCCAGGCGATGGCGCGGCAGTTGGTGCCGGCCGGTCAGTTCCAGTGCTTCAGCAACATCGTGGACCACGAGTCCGACTGGAACTACAAGGCGGTCAACCCCTCCTCCGGGGCCTACGGCATGTTCCAGGCGCTGCCCGGTTCCAAGATGTCGTCCGTCGGTGCCGACTGGCGGACCAACCCGGCCACCCAGATCAAGTGGGGCCTGAACTACATGAACGACCGCTACGGCAGCCCGTGTGACGCCTGGTCGTTCTGGCAGGCTAACAACTGGTACTGAGCCCGCGGCCCTTCAACCGCAGCCATCCTCAGCGCGAGCCCCTCACCGTCGTACGGTGAGGGGCTCGCGCCATGTACGGTCTTGACGGACGACTCCAGGGGGGAGTGGTGCGGAGAGACGGGGGAAAAGGACGGATCATGTCGCGAGTGCCAGGGTGGCTCGGCCGGCTCGGTGCCGGACTGACCGAGATGAGCGAGCGGTGGAACGAGCGCCGCGCCGAGGCCGAACGGGAGCGGGACGAGACCGAGTCCCGGACATCGTCCGACGAACACGTGCCGCCGCCCCCGGACTACGCCCCCGACGTACCCGCCCGGCCCGATCCCGCGCTGGCCGTGCCGTGGGGGATGCGGGTCGCGGCGGAGGCCGGCTGGCGGCTGCTCGTCCTCGCCGGCACGCTCTGGGTGCTGATGCGGATCATCAGCGCCGTCCAGCTGGTGGTGCTGGCGTTCGTGAGCGCACTGCTCATCACCGCGATCCTCCAGCCGACCGTGGCGCGGCTGCGGCGGCTGGGGGTGCCACGCGGGCCGGCCACGGCGCTGACCGCGATCCTCGGCTTCGTCGTCATGGGGCTGATCGGCTGGTTCGTGACCTGGCAGGTCATGGAGAACATCGACGATCTCTCGGGCCAGATCCAGGACGGCATCGACGAGTTGCGGAACTGGCTGCTGAACAGCCCCTTCCACGTCACGGACAAGCAGATCAACGAGATCGCCAAGAACCTGCGGGAGGCGGTCGGGGCGAACACCGACCAGATCACCTCGGCGGGGCTGGAGGGCGTGACGGTCGTCGTCGAGTCGCTGACGGGGATTCTGCTGGCGGTCTTCTCGACGCTGTTCCTGCTCTACGACGGCAAGCGGATCTGGGAGTGGACGCTGAAGCTGGTGCCGGCGGCGGCGCGGCCGGGGGTGGCCGGGGCCGGGCCGGCGGCGTGGCGGACGCTGACGGCGTATGTGCGGGGCACAGTGATCGTCGCGCTGATCGACGCGATCTTCATCGGGCTGGGGATCTACTTCCTCGACGTGCCGATGGCCGTGCCCCTGGCGGTGTTCATCTTCCTGTTCGCGTTCATCCCGCTGGTGGGTGCGGTGGTGTCCGGGGCGCTGGCGGTGGTGGTCGCGCTGGTCACCCAGGGGGTGTTCACGGCTGTCATGACGCTGGTGGTGGTGCTGGCGGTGCAGCAGATCGAGGGCCACATCCTGCAGCCGTTCATCCTGGGGCGGGCGGTGCGGGTGCATCCGCTGGCCGTGGTGCTGTCCGTGGCGTGCGGGGGGATGGTCGCCGGGATCGGGGGTGCGGTGGTGGCCGTGCCGTTGGTTGCCGTGACGAACACGGTCGCCGGGTATCTGCGGGCGTACTCGCGCAAGTCGGCGTTGCGGCATTCGGTCCGCCCGCGGGGTGCGACAGCGGTGGGGGCGGTGGATCGGCCCGGCACCTCCGAGGCGCCGTCGGAGTAGCGAGAAACGGACAGGGCCCCTGCCCACCGGTCAGGTGGGCAGGGGCCCTGTGATACGGGTCGTACAGCCGGGGATTACTCGGCCAGGACCGCCTCGGCGTCCAGCGTGACGCCGACCGCCTGGATGACGGAGGCGATCTTGAACGCCTCCTGGATGACCTCGCGGTCGAGGCCGGCCTTGCGCAGGACCTGCTCGTGGGAGTCGAGGCACATGCCGCAGCCGTTGATGGCGGAGACCGCGAAGGACCACAGCTCGAAGTCGACCTTGTCGACGCCCGGGTTGCCGATGACGTTCATCCGCAGGCCCGCGCGCAGGTTGCCGTACTCGTGGTCCGTAAGGAGGTGCCGGGTGCGGTAGAAGACGTTGTTCATCGCCATCACCGCGGCCGCGGCCTTCGCCGCCGTGTAGGCCTCGGGCGACAGGTTGGCCTTCGCCTCCGGCTCCAGCTCGCGCAGCACGATCGGGGAGCGCGAGGCGATCGCGGTCGCCAGCACCGTGCCCCACAGCTGCTGGGCCGGCAGGTCCGAGTTGCCGATGACCGAGCCCAGGTTGAGCTTCAGGTCCTTGGCGTAGTCCGGTATGGCGGACTTGAGTGCGTCGAGGGACATGTCAGATCACTCTCCGGCGAGCAGCGCGACCGGGTCGAGGGTCTCGTCGCCCTTCGACCAGTTGCAGGGGCACAGCTCGTCCGTCTGGAGGGCGTCCAGGACCCGCAGGACCTCCTTCGGGTTACGGCCGACCGAACCCGCGGTCACCATCGAGAACTGGATCTCGTTGTTCTGGTCCACGATGAACACCGCGCGCTTGGCGAAGCCGTCCTCGTCCTCGATGCCGAGGTCGCGCATCAGCTCGTGCTTGGAGTCGGCCATCATCGGGAACGGCAGGTCACGCAGGTCGTCGTGGTCCTTGCGCCAGGCGTGGTGGACGAACTCGGAGTCGCCGGAGAAGCCGAGGACCTGGGCGTCGCGGTCGGCGAACTCGTCGTTCAGCTTGCCGAAGGCGGCGATCTCGGTCGGGCACACGAAGGTGAAGTCCTTGGGCCACGCGAAGATGACCTTCCACTGACCCTCGTAGGTCTTGTGGTTGATCTGCTGGAACTCCTTGCCCTTCTCCAGCGAGACGCAGGCGGTCAGATCGAACTCGGGGAACTTGTCACCGACAGTGAGCACACGCTCTCCTTGCAGCGAAGAAACACCCGGATTGCGGGTGTTTCCCATGGGTTGGACGTTATTGATGTTGGCACAGGGCTGATTGATTACGGAAATAGCTACACTCGGTCGGGTTGATCGGAGGTAGTTATTAGTGACTGTGGGTAATAAGCGCAGGCAGCCCAGCCTCGCCCAGCTGCGGGCCTTCGCAGCCGTCGCCGAGTACCTGCACTTCCGGGACGCCGCGGGGGCCATCGGCATGAGCCAGCCCGCCCTCTCGGGCGCCGTCTCGGCCCTGGAGGAGACACTCGGAGTGACGCTCCTCGAGCGTACGACGCGCAAGGTGCTGCTCTCACCCGAGGGCGAGCGGATCGCCGTACGGGCCAAGGCGGTCCTGGCCGAGGTGGGTGCCCTCATGGAGGAGGCCGAGGCGGTCCGGGCCCCGTTCACCGGCGTGCTGCGGCTGGGGGTCATCCCGACCGTGGCGCCGTATCTGCTGCCCACCGTGCTGCGGCTCGTCCACGAACGGTATCCGCACCTCGACCTCCAGGTGCACGAGGAACAGACCGCCAGCCTGCTCGACGGCCTCACCAGCGGGCGGCTCGACCTGCTGCTGCTCGCCGTCCCGCTGGGCGTGCCGGGTGTCGCCGAACTGCCGCTGTTCGACGAGGACTTCGTGCTCGTCACCCCCCTCGACCACCCGCTCGGCGGACGCGAGGGCATTGCGCGCGAGGCGCTGCGCGAGCTGAACCTGCTGCTGCTGGACGAGGGGCACTGCCTGCGCGACCAGGCACTCGACATCTGCCGGGAGGCCGGCCGCGAGGACGCGCCGGTGACCACGACCGCCGCCGGGCTGTCCACACTGGTGCAGCTCGTCGCGGGCGGGCTCGGCGTCACGCTGCTGCCGCGCACCGCCCTCAAGGTCGAGATCTCCCGCAGCAACCAGCTCCTCACCGGGTACTTCACCGACCCGGCCCCCACCCGCAGGGTCGCTCTGGCGATGCGGGCAGGGGCCGCGCGCGGCGCGGAGTACGAGGAACTGGCGGCGGCGCTGCGGGAGGCCCTGCGGCCGTTGCCCGTACGGGTGCTGGACCGGGACGCCTGAGGTCGCTGCCCCCTCTGGGGCCTTACTCCGTCCTCAGCCCGTCCGGCCGCATCAGCTTCAGCAGCGGCGGCAGGCTCAGCAGCGTCACCACGAGGACGACGCCCGCGCCGATGCCGGTCATCGACAGCACACTCGGCCAGTCCACCCGGACCGATGTGCTGGTCATGCGCAGCAGTACCGCGCCGAGGGCCATGCCCACCGCCGCGGCGAGCAGCAGGCCCAGCCCGATCGGGATCGCCGTCTGCCACAGCACCGACAGGCCGAGGGTGCGGCGCCGGGTGCCGAAGGCGACCAGGGCCGACAGCAGCTTGCGGCGTTCGCGCAACTGCTCCAGCTGCGAGACCAGCAGGCTCGCCCCGATCAGCGCGAGCACGCAGGCCGCGCCGACGGACAGGCCGCTGCGGATGGTGGCGTACCGTTCGTTGCTCTCGGTGCTGTGCCAGGTCATGGGCTGGACCGTCGGGTCGAGCCGAGCGGCCGTGTTGCGCACGTGATCGTAGGCGTCCGGCATCGAGGGGTCCAGGCTCAGGAAGAGCCGGGCGGAGGTGACCGCCCCGAGCTTCTCGGGCAGCGCGCCGGGGGTGATCAGGATGCCGCCGCGCTCGTACCCGGCGGGGTCCTCGCGGGGCCGGGCCTGCCGGATGTCCTGCGGCACGGTCCAGGAGACCCAGCGGTCGTCGGAGCGGGGCGTGTCGCCCGGGTCGGCCCACAGGGTCGTGCCGGGCTCGGTCAGGTGGTCGCTCTCGCTGCCGTACTCCGAGCCCTTGACCGCGAACACGTCACCGTCACGGCAGGAGGGGAGCGTGGCCACCTCGCGCAGCGACGCGCAGTCGGCCACGGTGATCTGGATGATGGACTCCGCCTCACCGCGACGATCGCCGAGATGGACATCGGACAGTGCGGTGACCTTGCGCACGCCTTCGGTGTCGCGGTACTTCGCGACGGTGGACGCGGGGTCGGCGCCGTCCGGCACGTCCACGCTCATCTGGGCCCGGGAGACGTCGTACTGCGACGCTCTGGTGTAGTTGCCCTCCACCCCGGCGAACAGCATCTGCAGGGCGATCGCCCCGGCCACCGCCACCGCGATGCCGTTGACCATCCGGGCTGCCACACCACTGCTCAACTGAAGCCTGCGCACGGCCAGTTGCCAGGCGATGCCGCCCGAGCCGAGCCGAGCGACGACCGTCTCCACGACCCACGGCAGCAGCGCCGTGACACCGATCAGGAGGAGCATCACGCCGCCGACGACCAGGTATTGGTTGAAGTTCCCGCCGTCGTCGCCCTGCCCGATCATCGGGAAGAGCATCGCCAGCCCGCCCAGCGGCAGCAACAGGCGCCACCACAGCCTGCGCCGCGCGGGCTTGGCCGTGCGCACCACGCCGAGCGGCTCGATGACCACCCCCCGCAGGGCGAGGATCGTCACCAGGACCGCGGCCGCCGGCACTGCCACTGCGACCAGCACGGCCAGCAGGGGAGAGGGGTTCAGATAACTCGGGAACACGCTGACGCGGAACACCTCGACGGACGCGGCCAGTTGCCGTCCGAGCAGGAAGAACCCGGTGCCGAGGACGAGCCCCAGCACCGAGCCGGCGAGCGCCTCGCCGGCGGCGATCCGCCGGGTCATCCGGCTGTCCGAGCCGACCAGCCGCAGCGCCGCGAGCCGGCGGTCGCGCCGCTCGCCGCCGAAGCGCACGGCCGCGGCGATGAACACGGCGACCGGCATCAGCAGCACCACGAAGACGACGAGGACCAGCAGGAGCAGCACCGGGTCCCAGGGGTCGGACGATCCTGGGCCGTCACTGCCGAAGCGGTCGATCCGGGCCCCGCTGGCGGAGCCCTCGAGCCGTTCCGCGAGCCCCTCGCCACCCGCGTAGTAGGAGAGTTCCCGGGAGCCGACGAGCCCCTGCTCGCCGATGGTGCCCGCGATGCGGTAGTCCAGCCGCTCCCGCAGCAGTGTGCCGTCGTCGGAGTCGAGCAGCTCCTTCAGCGCGGGGGAGACGACCATCTCGCCCGCCGCCGGGAACGCCGGGACCCCCGGCGGCAGCGGGGCCTTCGGGCCCTCCGCCTCCAGCAGCCGGCCGCGCACGTCCTGGTCCCGGAACGTGGTGTCCGCGTCCACGACGATCAGGGTGTTCGCGGCCTTCGGTATCTCCTGCTGGCTGTAGGTGTGGTCGCTGCGCGCCTCCTCACGCCGTTCCCGTTCCGCCAGCGCGTTCGGGAGGGCGGTGGTGAGCAGCAGCAGCGCCACTCCGAGCCCGACGCCGACGGCCGTCAGCAGCGCCCGGATCCACCCCTCGCGTCCACCGGCGAAGGCGAACCGGACTCCCATGGAAAGGTCCCGCCCCCACTGCGAAGCGCTCATACGACGCGCTCCATGTCCCGGGACCTGCCGTCGCGTACGACGATCTCGCGGTCGGAGTAGGCGGCCACCCGGGCCTCGTGGGTGACGAGCACCACGGCCGTGTTGGCGGACCGGGCGGCGTCCGTGAGCAGCTCCATCACGCGCTCGCCGTTGAAGGAGTCGAGCGCGCCGGTCGGCTCGTCGGCGAACACCACACGCGGGTTCGTCACCAGCGCGCGGGCGACGGCGACCCGCTGCCCCTGACCACCGGACACCTCGCCGGGCCGCTTCCTGCGCAGCTCGTCGACCTCCAGCCGCTCCATCCACGCCAGCGCGGTCCGCTCGGCCTCCTTGCGGGACGACCCGCTCAGGCGCAGCGGGAGCGCCACGTTCTCCACACAGGTGAGTTCGGGCACGAGCTGGCCGAACTGGAACACGAACCCGAACTCCGAGCGTCGCAGCGCACTGCGCTCGGCGTCGCTCATCGCCGTCACCTCACGCCCGTCGTACGTGATGGAGCCCGAGTCGGGCATCACGATCCCGGCGAGGCAGTGCAGCAGCGTCGACTTGCCCGACCCGGACGGACCCATCACGGCGACGACCTCGCCCGGGTGGATGGAGAACTCGGCACCGTCGAGCGCGGTGGTCGGCCCGTACGCCTTGCGCAGGTCCTGGGCGGTGAGCAGCGAACCAGCGGGAATCGTCACCGGGTCACCGCCTCACGGAGCTTGTCCAGTCGGGCCGCGGTCAGTTCCAGCCAGCGCAGGTCCGCCTCCAGGTGGAACAGGGCGTGGTCGCAGATCAGCTGGTCGGCCAGATCGCCCTTGCGCTTGCGGTCGGTGAGGATCCGCATGCTGCGCAGGTGTTCCGAGCGCTGCGTGTCGAGGATGTCGGCGGCGTCGCGGTGGGTGAGCAGCGCGAGGACGACCTTGGTGTAGAGGGTCGACTGGAGGTACGGCTCCGGCTTCTCCGGCGTCGCGAGCCACCGTTCGACATCGGTGATGCCGGCCTCGGTGATCGCGTACCGCTTGCGCTCGGGTCCGCCGCCGGCCTCGATGCCGTCGACCTCGACGAGCCCGTTCTTCAGCAGCCGGGACATCGTCGAGTAGACCTGGCCGTAGTGGAGCGGCCGGTCGTGACCGAACTTCTCGTCGAAGGCCCGCTTCAGGTCGTAACCGTGGCGCGGGCCGGACTCCAGGAGCCCCAGGAGAGTGTGACCGATGGACATGAGCAGGACTGTACACGGGGTGTATACGCGGCATGTATACGCCGAGTGTGCAGTTCATGGCGGGCGGTGTGGCCGCGCAGGTCGGGGGCTGTTGTCACGGTTCCGCAACAGGCTATTGCTCCGAGTCCCGGGGCGGGCGTCCCCGCCTGGGCAGCGGCCCCGTCTCCCGCGGCAGCCGCCCCGCCTCGGCCAGCGCCTTCCGCAAGAGGAACTCGATCTGCGCGTTGGCCGACCGCAGTTCGTCCCCGGCCCACCGCGCCAGCGCCTCGTACACCGCCGGGTCCAGCCGCAGCAGCACCTGCTTGCGCTGCTGCTGCGGCCGGCGCCGCGAACCCGGACCTTCGGGGGGCACGGTCACTGGTACAGGGACCCGGTGTTGAGGACCGGCTGCGCGGCGCGGTCCCCGCAGAGCACCACCATCAGGTTGGAGACCATCGTCGCCTTCCGCTCGGAGTCCAGCTCCACGATGTCCCGCTCGGTGATCCGGGCGATCGCGGCCTCGACCATGCCCACCGCCCCGTCGACGATCTGCCGCCGGGCCGCGACGACCGCTCCGGCCTGCTGCCGCTGGAGCATCGCGGAGGCGATCTCGGGGGCGTACGCGAGGTGGGTGAAGCGCGACTCGATGATCTGCACCCCGGCCGCCTCCACGCGCGCGTGCAGTTCGACGGCGAGCTTCTCGGTGATCTCCTCGGCGTTGCCGCGCAGCGAGAGGCCGTCCTCCTCGTGGGCGTCGTAGGGGTACTCGATGGCGATGTGCCGCACGGCCGCCTCGGTCTGCGTGGAGACGAACTCGACGTAGTCGTCCACCTCGAAGACGGCCTGGGCGGTGTCCTCGACCCGCCACACCACGACCGCGGCGAGCTCGATCGGGTTGCCGTAGGCGTCGTTGACCTTCAGGACGGCGGTCTCGTGGTTGCGGACGCGCGTGGAGATCCTGGTGCGCGAGGTGAGCGGGTTCACCCAGCGCAGGCCGTCCTGCCGGATCGTCCCGCGGTAGCGGCCGAAGAGCTGGACGACCCGGGCCTCGCCGGGCGCCACCATGTTCAGCCCGCACATGGCCAGGAAGGCCGCGAGCGCGACCAGGATGCCGCCGATGATCAGTGCGGCCTTGGCCCCGCCCCCGTCGACCGCCGTGGCAACCGCGATCAGCCCGGCGCCGGCCAGCAGGCCGACCAGGCCGAGCAGCAGGGCGAGTCCGCCGCCGATGCTGTGCGCGGTGAATTCCCGCACGCGGGGTGCAGGCATCTCGGGCACATCGGCGGTGACCTGCGGTTGCTGTGTGGACATGGGTGATCCCCCGTTCCTCCAGGGAAGCCGCTCCTGCTTAGCTTCCATCTATCTAAGTGATATCACTTTTCCCGGTTCTGGCAACCCTACGCGTGTCTTGAACGTCGGTTCCGTTGGGATGGGTGCTGATTGTCACGTCCGTAAAGGGCCGGATCGGCAGCCCTCTCTCTTATCTCCCGGTGTTAGCTTTCTGAGCTGACCTGAGCGGCGACCTGTGTGACACATGAGCACACATGAACGAAGCGGAGCGGATCGGACCCATGGGACGAGCGGAAGAAAGACGCGCCAGACAGCGCGGTGGGCGCCGGGCGGCACCCAAGCGCCGCCGTTCGTCGGGCGCGGCCGGGAAGAGCGGTATACGCCGGCTCTTCACCTGGAAGAAGATGCTCGGCACCTTCTTCGGCCTGTGCCTGCTCGGCATGGGCGCCTTCATCGTGCTGTACATGATGATCGGCATCCCCGAGGGGAACGCCGACGCCAAGCGGCAGAGCAACATCTACAAGTACAGCGACGGCTCGATCATGGCCCGCGACGGCAAGGTCAACCGCGAGGTCGTCGATCTGTCCCGGGTCCCCAAGGGCGTGCGGCTCACCTTCGTCGCGGCCGAGAACAAGACCTTCTACAAGGACGCCGGCGTCGACCTCAAGGGCACCGCCCGCGGCCTGTTCAACACGCTCGCCGGCAGGGGCGCGCAGGGCGGTTCGACGATCACCCAGCAGTACGTCAAGAACTACTACCTGTCGCAGGAACAGACCGTCTCCCGCAAGCTGAAGGAACTGGTCATCTCGCTGAAGCTGGACCGGGAGAAGTCCAAGGACTACATCCTCGCCGGCTACATCAACACCAGCTACTACGGCCGCAACGCCTACGGCATCCAGGCCGCCGCGCAGGCCTACTACCGCACCGACGCCGAGGACCTCACGGTCGCGCAGGGCGCCTACCTCGCCGCGCTGCTCCAGGCCCCCAGCGAGTACGACTGGGCGGTCGCCTCCCCGACGGGTAAGAAGTTGGTGAAGGCCCGCTGGAACTACGTCCTGAACAACATGGTCGACGAGGGCTGGCTGAGCCGGTCCGAGCGCGCCGGCATGAAGTTCCCGGTGCCGAAGGAGCCCAGGCCCGCCCCCGGCATGGAGGGCCAGAAGGGCTACCTGGTCAACGCGGCCAACGCGGCACTGGAGAAGCAGCTCGTCGCCGAGGGCACCGCGAGCAACACCAAGGATGCCGAGGCGATGGTCAGTGCCGGCGGCTGGACCGTCACGCTCAACATCGACAAGAAGAAGCAGGCGGCGCTGGAGAAGTCCGTCAAGCAGCAGCTGACCAGCAAGCTCGACCCCGAGAAGCGCAAGGTCGACGGGGACGTCCAGGCCGGTGCCGCGTCCGTGAACCCCAAGACGGGCGCCGTGGTCGCGATGTACGGCGGCGTGAACTACTTCGAGCACTACACCAACAACGCCACCCGCTCCGACTACCAGCCCGCCTCCACGTTCAAGCCGGTCATCCTCGCCGCGGCCCTGGAGGAGCAGGCGAAGACGCAGGACGGCAAGCCGATCACGGCGAACACGATCTACGACGGCACGAGCAAGCGCCAGGTCGTGGACAACGGCACCAAGGTCGGCTTCGCCCCCGAGAACGAGGACGACAGGAACTACGGGAAGATCACCGTCCAGACGGCGATGAACAAGTCCGTCAACTCCGTCTTCGCGCAGATGGGCGTCGACGTCGGCATGACCGACGTGGTCGACGTCGCCGGCAAACTCGGCATGGACACCAAGAACATGGAGGCCGTGCCCGCCCAGACCCTGGGCAGCATGGGCGCGAGCCCCATGGAGATGGCGGGTGTCTACGCCACCCTCGCCAACCACGGCAAGAAGGTCACCCCGGCCCTCGTGAAGTCGGCGGAGCACCTGAACAAGACGGTCACCATGCCCGACCCGGTCGGCGGCCAGGCCGTCAGCCGCGAGGCCGCCGACTCGGTGACCTCGGTGCTGACCGGCGTGGTCGACGACGGCACCGCCCAGGTGTCCGTACGGAACAACCCCGAGCGCGACGGCCAGCAGGTCGCGGGCAAGACGGGTACGTCCGACAACAACAAGTCGGCCTGGTTCACCGGCTACACGCCGAACCTGGTCACCTCCGTCGGCCTGTTCGGCGAGGACGCCAAGACCCACGCCCAGGTCCCGATGTACAAGGCGGGCGGCCAGCCCCGGGTCAACGGCGGTGGCTTCCCGGCGGAGATCTGGGCGGCGTACACCTTCGGCGTGATGGGCGACGTCAGCAAGTTCGACCTGGAGACCCAGCAGGGCGCGGCCGTCCAGCCGACGGTGACGCCGACGGTGACCCAGTCGCCGACCCAGGAGCCCACGCAGGAGCCGACGACCGAGGCACCGTCGTCGTCACCGCCGCCGACGACTCAGGAACCGAGCAGCTCGCCGCCGCCGACTCCGACGACGACACCGCCCACCTTCACTCCGCCGACGGCCCCGGAGACGACACCACCGGCCGACGGCGGCGGTGGCCCGTTCGACCCGGTCAAGCCGAAGCCGGGCGGCGAAGAGTAGACGGCCAGGAGAAGACCAGCAGACGCCGAAGGGCGCCCGGCGAGCACCGGGCGCCCTTCGGCGTTTCGCAGCGGCGCGTCAGCCGCTTGTCGGTACGGCGTCTCAGCTGCGGTTGAGCTCGAACCAGACGACCTTGCCCGTGCTGAGCCGGGTCGCGCCCCAGCGCCGGGCCAGCCGGTTCACCAGGTACAGCCCGCGTCCGCCCTCGTCGGTGGCGCGCGCCTGCCGCAGGCGCGGCAACTGCGGGACGTCGTCGCCCACTTCGCACCGCAGGACATCCGTCCGCAGCAGCCGGAGCGTGACCGGCCGGGTGGCGTACCGCACGGCGTTCGTCACGACCTCGCTGACCAGCAGCTCGACCGAGTCGCTGAGTTCCTCCAGGCCCCAGCGCGACAGCGCGCGCCGGGCCAGCCGGCGGGCCCGCCCGGGGGCGGCGTCCTCCGGCTCCAGGAACCAGTACGCCACATCGCTGGGCGCGATGCC
>NZ_WWIQ01000067.1:0-70920 GCF_009862985.1 Streptomyces sp. SID5464
GTCATCGCAGCCCGGCATGCGAGGAATACCAAGTAAGTGTCCGAGGGGGGACTTGAACCCCCACGCCCGATAAAGGGCACTAGCACCTCAAGCTAGCGCGTCTGCCATTCCGCCACCCGGACCAGGTGTCTGCCGCCTTGCCAGGGCTCTGCCCCGCGGCGACATGGACAACCATACCAAGGTTTCGCAGTGCCTTTCACCTGCGTTTCCTTCCCCAGGGCGGGGGTCCGGGACCTCGCCGCCCGATGCACCTAGGGTCACACCATGAGTGACTGGATGGTTACGCAGAGACCCAACGCGGGGCGCCGCCCCCGTGCGCTGTCGCCGCTCAGGGAGCATCTGCGGGACACGTTCTGGTTCGCCCCGACCGCGGCGATGGTGAGCGTCTTCGTGGTCTGGGTGGGGGCCCGGGCGCTGGACACGGCCGTCGTCGAAGCGCTCCAGGACGACCGCGACTACGACACGCTCGACGAGCTGCTGCGGTTCGCGGAGGACGCGAAGGCCGTGGTGAGCACGGTCAGCTCGGCGATGATGACCTTCATCGGCGTGGTCTTCAGCATCTCGCTGGTGGCCGTGCAGATGGCGAGCGGGCAGTTCACCCCGCGCGTGGTACGGCTCTTCGTCCGGAGCCGGATCACCAAGGCGACCTTCGCGGTCTTCCTGGCGACCTTCGTGCTGACCCTGCTGGTGCTGACCTCCTTCGACACCACCGACGACCCGCGTGCCGTCACCACGGTTCCGCTGGTGCAGTCGGTCCTCACCCTCTGCATGGTCGCGCTGAGCCTGTTGCTCTTCGTGCTGTACGTGAACACCACCTTGCGGCTGATGCGGATCAGCCATGTGATCACGCGGATCGCCGCGGAGTCGTTCCGGGTGGCCACCTCGATGCCCGTGCCGGCGGGCGGGCCGGACGCCGCCCGTCTCGGTGCCGCGACCGCGTGGGTGCCGCACGAGGGCCGGGCGGGGGTGCTGCGGGACGTGAACATCGCGCGACTGGTGCGGGTGGCGCGCAAGCACGGGGTCGTGCTGCGGCTGATCCCGCGGATCGGCGACTTCGTGGTGCCCGGCACTCCCGTGCTGGCCGTGCACGGCGGGCCGGCCCCGTCGCGCAGGGCCCTGCGCTACACGATCTCGGTGGGGGTGGAGCGGACCTACCACCAGGATCTCGGCTTCGGACTGCGCCAGTTGTCCGACATCGCGCTGCGCGCCCTGTCACCCGCGATCAACGATCCGACGACCGCCGTCCAGGCGCTGGACCGCATCGTCCAGTTCCTGGCCGCGCTCGGCCGGCGACCGCTCGACGCCGCCCTGCACCGGGACCGGCGCGGGGCGGTACGGCTGGTGCAGCCCGTGCCGGGGTGGACCCAGCTGGTGGATCTCGGGTTCACCGAGGTACGGGGGTGCGCCACCGGGAGCCCGCAGGTCTCGCGGCGCATGCTGGCCGGGCTGGACGACCTGCTCATGCTCGTGCCGCCGGAACGGCGGGAGCCGCTGCTCCGCCATCGCGAGCTGCTCCGGCAGGCGGTGGACCGGTCCGGGCCGGCCCCCGCGGACCGGGCGTTCGCCCTGCGCCCGGACCGGCAGGGCATCGGCTGACCGGCGCCGGAGACCCGCGGTGACGACCGCGTGGTGATCCGGCGCCGGTCGCGACGGCCTGGCCTCAGGGCAGCATCTGGTACTCCGGGAAGTTGCCCGGCAGCCGCTCCCCCGCCGGTCCCCGTGTCACCGCGCGCACCAGCAGCTCACCGCCGACGAACGCGCCGTGCCAGGACGCGCCGAGCCCGCCGAACAGCTCGTCACGGTCGCCGCGGGAACGGGGCCGGCCGTGGCCGGTCTTGAACGCGCGGATCTGCGGTGCGAGTCGCTCGTAGGTCGCCCGGTCGTCCGTGGACAACGTGGCCACCAGCGCGCCGTTCGAGGCGTTCATCGCGGCCAGCAGCTCCGCCTCCGTGTCGACCAGGACGATGGTGTCGACCGGGCCGAACGGCTCCGCGTGGTGCAGCGGAGAGGACCGGGGCGGGTTGAGGAGCGTGACCGGCTGGACGTAGGCCGAGGTGTCCTGGCCGGGCAGGAAACGGGCGTCGGACGGACTGCCGCGGTGCAGCGGTACCGCGCCGCGCTCGATCGCCTCGGCGACCTGGTCCTGCAGTTCCTTCGCCTTGGCCGCGTTGATGACCGGCCCGATGTCCAGCTCGGGGTACGGGTCGTCAGGCTGCTCCACGGCGAGCGGGTGACCGACCCTGAGCGTGCGGACCGCCGGGAGGTACGCCGCCAGGAACGCGTCGAACAGGTGCCGCTGGACGACGAAGCGCGGGTATGCCGTGCAGCGCTGTTTGCCGTAGTCGAAGAGCTTGGGGACCACCGCCGCGAGCGCGTCCCAGTCCGAGTAGTTCCAGATGCCCCAGGTGTTGAGTCCCTCCTGTTCGAGGACGTGTCGTTTGCCGAGGTCGGCGACGGCCGTGGCCACCGCGGCGCCGGTGTCGCGGCCGCCGACGAACGAGACGCAGCCGATCTCGGGCGCCCGCACCAGCGCCTGGGACAGCTCGCCTCCGCTGCCGCTGACGAGGGTCACTGGGATCCCCTCGCGGGCGGCGAGCGCCGAGGCGAGAGTCAGACAGGCGACGCCGCCGTCGGTCGGGGTCTTGGCGATGACCGCGTTGCCTGCCAGTGCCTGGACCAGCACTGCGTGAACGAGCACGCTCATCGGGTAGTTCCAGCTGGCGATGTTGGACACCGGTCCGTCCAGCGGGGCCCGGCCGGTGACCATCTCCTCGATGCCGTCGACGTACCAGCGGACCCCGTCGATGGCGCGGTCGACGTCCGCCAGGGCGAGCCGCCAGGGCTTGCCGATCTCCCAGACGAGCAGGAGGGCGAGCAGTCGGCGGTGTTCGGCGAGGACGTCGAGGGTGGCCGCGACGCGGGCCCGGCGCTCCGGCAGCGGTACGTGACGCCAGGCGCGGTGCTGGTCGAGGGCGGCGCGCACGGCCTGGCGGGCGGTGGCCCCGTCCAGGCGCGGCGGGCCGGCGATCCGGCTGCCGTCGACGGGGCTGACGGCGGGCAGGACCCGGCCGTCCGCCTGCCAGGCGGCGTTCCAGAGGTTGAGGACCCGCTCGTCGCGGAAGGCCTCGGGCGCGACGGCGAGGCAGCGCTGCCACGCGTCGGGCCAGCCCGTTCCGGACTTGAGGGTGAGGGTGGGTGCCATCGGGTTGCTCCGCTCTCGGTGCACGGTCGGGGGCGGGACCTGGCTCACTGCCGTTGTTCTCCGAGGCGAGCGAGCACGAGGTGCGCGGTCTCGGTCGGCGTGCTGCCCACGCTCACCCCGGCCGCCTCCAGCGCCTCCTGCTTCGCCTGCGCGGTGCCGGACGAGCCGGACACGATGGCGCCGGCGTGCCCCATGGTCTTGCCCTCGGGTGCGGTGAACCCGGCGATGTAGCCGACGACCGGCTTGGTGACGTGCTCGCGGACGTACGCCGCCGCCCGCTCCTCCGCGTCGCCGCCGATCTCGCCGATGAGGACGATGAGTTCGGTGTCGGGGTCCTCCTGGAAGGCGGCGAGGCAGTCGATGTGCGTGGTGCCGACGACCGGGTCGCCGCCGATGCCGACACACGTCGAGAAGCCGATGTCGCGGAGCTCGTACATCAGCTGGTACGTCAGCGTGCCCGACTTGGAGACCAGGCCGATGCGGCCCGGTTTGGTGATGTCGGCCGGGATGATGCCCGCGTTGGACTGGCCGGGGGTGATCAGGCCCGGGCAGTTGGGGCCGACGACCCGGGTGCCCTTCTCCCTGGCGTACGCGGTGAAGGCGACGGAGTCGTGGACGGGGATGCCCTCGGTGATCACGACCGCGAGGCCGATGCCCGCGTCGGCGGCTTCGACCACGGCCGCCTTGGCGAAGGCGGGCGGGACGAAGACGACGGTGACGTCGGCCCCGGTCGCGCGCATCCCGTCGGCGACCGTGCCGAAGACGGGGACGGCCCGGTCGTCGAAGTCGACGGTGCGGCCCGCCTTGCGCGGGTTGACGCCGCCGACGACGTTCGTGCCGGCGGCCAGCATGCGCCGGGTGTGCTTCATGCCCTCGCCTCCGGTCATGCCCTGGACGAGGACCTTGCTCTCCTTGGTGAGGTAGATGGCCATGACGTCCCCTCAGGCTGTGGTGGCGAGTTCGGCGGCACGGCGGGCGGCGCCGTCCATGGTGGTGACCTGCTGGACCAGCGGATGCGCGTGCTCGTCGAGGATGGCGCGGCCCCGGGGCGCGTTGTTGCCGTCGAGGCGCACGACGAGCGGCTTGGTGAGGCGGACGGTGTCCAGCGCCTGGACGATGCCGTCGGCGACGGCGTCGCAGGCGGTGATCCCGCCGAAGACGTTGACGAAGACGGACTTCACGGCCGGGTCGGAGAGGATGACCGACAGTCCGTCCGCCATGATCCGGGCGCTCGCCCCGCCGCCGATGTCGAGGAAGTTGGCGGGACGCGCGCCGCAGCCCGCGACCACGTCCAGGGTCGACATGACGAGTCCGGCGCCGTTGCCGATGACGCCGACCTCGCCGTCGAGCTTGACGTAGTTGAGGCCCTTGGCGGCGGCCGCCGCTTCCAGCGCGTCGTCGTGTTCGGTGTCGTCCGCGCCCCAGCGTGCCTGCCGGAAGCGGGCGTTGTCGTCGAGGGTGACCTTGCCGTCGAGGGCGAGGATCTGCCCCTGCCTGGTGCGGACGAGCGGATTGACCTCGACGAGGAGGGCGTCCTCGCGGACCAGGACCTCCCAGAGCCGTACCAGGACGTCGACGGTCTGCGGCGGCAGTCCGGCCGCCTCGGCGATCTCGCCCGCCTTCGCGGAGGTGACGCCCTCGGCGGGGTCGACGGGG
The DNA here is from genome assembly GCF_009862985.1 of Streptomyces sp. SID5464. Classification (NCBI taxonomy): domain Bacteria; kingdom Bacillati; phylum Actinomycetota; class Actinomycetes; order Kitasatosporales; family Streptomycetaceae; genus Streptomyces; species Streptomyces sp. SID5464. Next base: position 4,859 of record NZ_WWIQ01000067.1, read on the forward strand.
ACGCGGGCCACGGCGTCGGGACGGGTGGCGGCGACCTCCTCGATGTCCATACCGCCTTCGGCCGAGGCGATCGCGAGGAAACCGCCCGCCGCGCGGTCGAGTACGTAGGACACGTAGAACTCGGTCCCGATGTCCACGGGCTGGGCCAGCATCACCGTGCCGACCCGATGTCCCTCGATGTCCATACCGAGGATCTGACGGGCGGTGAGCTCGGCGGCTGCCGGGTCCGCGGCGAGCTTCACACCGCCTGCCTTGCCCCGCCCACCGGTCTTCACCTGGGCTTTCACCACGACCCGGCCGCCGAGCCGGCGTGCGATCTCACGGGCCTCCTTGGGTGAGTCCGTCACCTCGGCCCGCGGCACCAAGATGCCGTGTTCTTCGAAGAGTTCCCTTGCCTGGTGTTCGTACAGGTCCATTTCGGCTCCTGACTGAAAGTGCCGCACGCCCCCTGGACACCACCCCACCGGATGCGGGATAACAAGCTTCATACAGTATTCGTCGACTGTATGCAATGTACTGCGAGCCGTTCCAACCCCCTACGAAGGGACAGGACTTCGCCATGCCCGACGACACCCAGGACGTGATCTCCGGTGGTCATCTCGTAGCCAAGGCGCTGAAGGCCGAGGGGGTCGAGCGCATCTACACACTGTGCGGCGGCCACATCATCGACATCTACGACGGCTGCGTCGACGAGGGCATCGAGGTCATCGACGTCCGTCACGAGCAGGTCGCCGCCCACGCCGCCGACGGTTACGCGCGCATCACCGGCAAGCCAGGCTGCGCGGTGGTCACCGCGGGACCGGGGACGACCGACGCCGTCACCGGTGTCGCCAACGCCTTCCGCGCGGAGTCGCCGATGCTGCTGATCGGCGGTCAGGGGGCCCTCACCCAGCACAAGATGGGGTCCCTCCAGGACCTTCCGCACGTCGACATGATGAACCCCATCACCAAGTTCGCGGCGACCGTGCCGGACACGGCGCGTGCGGCCGACATGGTGTCCATGGCGTTCCGCGAGTGCTTCCACGGCGCGCCCGGCCCCTCCTTCCTGGAGATCCCGCGCGACGTGCTGGACGCCAAGGTGCCCGCGTCCAAGGCCCGCGTGCCGCAGACCGGCGCCTACCGCGCCTCGACCCGCTCGGCCGGCGACCCCGAGGCGATCGAAAAGCTCGCCGACCTGCTGGTGCACGCCGAGAAACCGGCCATCCTGCTCGGCAGCCAGGTGTGGACGACCCGGGGCACCGAGTCGGCCATCGAGCTGGTGCGCACGCTGAACATCCCGGCGTACATGAACGGCGCCGGCCGCGGCACCCTGCCGCCCGGCGACCCGCACCACTTCCAGCTGTCGCGCCGGTACGCCTTCTCCAATGCGGACGTCATCGTCATCGTCGGTACGCCCTTCGACTTCCGCATGGGCTACGGCAAGCGGCTGTCGCCGGACGCGACCGTCGTGCAGATCGACCTCGACTACCGGACGGTCGGCAAGAACCGCGACATCGACCTCGGCATCGTGGGCGACGCCGGGCTGGTGCTGAAGTCGGTGGCCGAGGCGGCCTCCGGGCGGATCAACGGCGGCGCGTCGAAGCGCAAGGAGTGGCTGGACGAGTTGCGGGCGGCCGAGCAGACCGCTCTGGAGAAGCGGCTGCCGAACCTGAAGTCGGACGCCTCACCGATCCACCCGTACCGGCTGGTCAGCGAGATCAACGACTTCCTCACCGAGGACTCGATCTACATCGGCGACGGCGGCGACATCGTCACCTTCTCCGGGCAGGTCGTGCAGCCCAAGTCACCCGGTCACTGGATGGACCCGGGTCCGCTGGGCACGCTCGGCGTCGGCGTCCCCTTCGTGCTGGCGGCCAAGCAGGCGCGGCCCGACAAGGAGGTCGTCGCGCTCTTCGGCGACGGCGCGTTCTCCCTCACCGGCTGGGACTTCGAGACCCTCGTCCGCTACGACCTCCCCTTCGTCGGCATCGTCGGCAACAACTCCTCCATGAACCAGATCCGCTACGGCCAGGCCGCCAAGTACGGCAAGGACCGCGAGCGGATCGGCAACACCCTCGGCGACGTCCACTACGACAAGTTCGCCCGGATGCTCGGCGGTTACGGCGAGGAGGTCCGCGACCCCGCCGACATCGGCCCGGCCCTCAGGCGCGCCCGCGAGTCGGGCAAGCCGTCCCTGATCAACGTCTGGGTCGACCCCGACGCGTACGCCCCCGGAACCATGAACCAGACCATGTACAAGTGAGGTGCCCGCGATGACAGGAACCAAGGCCCTCGAAGGCATCCGCGTCCTGGACATGACCCACGTCCAGTCCGGGCCGTCGGCGACCCAGCTGCTCGCCTGGCTCGGCGCGGACGTCGTCAAGCTGGAGGCGCCGACCGGCGACATCACGCGCAAGCAGCTGCGTGACCTGCCGGACGTCGACTCCCTCTACTTCACGATGCTCAACTGCAACAAGCGGAGCATCACCCTCAACACCAAGACCGAGCGCGGCAAGGAGATCCTCACCGAGCTGATCCGGCGCTCCGACGTCATGGTCGAGAACTTCGGGCCGGGCGCGGTCGACCGGATGGGCTTCACCTGGGACCGCATCCAGGAGATCAATCCACGGATCGTCTACGCCTCCATCAAGGGGTTCGGCGAGGGCCCGTACACCAACTTCAAGGCGTACGAGGTCGTCGCGCAGGCCATGGGCGGGTCGATGTCGACCACCGGATTCGAGGACGGGCCGCCGCTGGCGACGGGGGCCCAGATCGGGGACTCGGGGACGGGTGTGCACGCCGTGGCGGGCATCCTCGCCGCGCTCTACCAACGGGAGCGCACCGGGCGCGGGCAGCGGGTCAACGTGGCCATGCAGCACGCCGTACTGAACCTGTGCCGGGTGAAGCTGCGGGACCAGCAGCGCCTGGCACACGGGCCGCTCGCTGAATATCCCAACGAGGACTTCGGCGACGAGGTTCCCAGGTCCGGTAACGCGTCCGGCGGCGGCCAGCCCGGCTGGGCGGTCAAGTGCGCGCCGGGCGGCCCGAACGACTACGTGTACGTCATCGTGCAGCCCGTGGGCTGGCGGCCGATCAGCGAGCTCATCGGCCGGCCTGAGCTGGCGGACGACCCCGAGTGGGCGACGCCCGAGGCGCGGCTGCCCAAGCTCAACAAGATGTTCCAGCTGATCGAGGAGTGGTCCTCGACGCTGCCCAAGTGGGAGGTGCTGGAGCGGCTCAACGCCCACAACATCCCGTGCGGGCCGATCCTCTCCACCAGGGAGATCATCGAGGACCGGTCACTGGTCGCCAACGAGATGGTCGTCACCGTCCCGCACCCCGAGCGCGGTGAGTTCGTCACCGTCGGCAGCCCGCTCAAGCTGTCCGACTCCCCCGTCGAGGTGACCAGTTCGCCGCTCCTCGGCGAGCACAACGAAGAGGTCTACGTCGGCGAACTCGGCCTCGGCGACGAGGAAGTGCGCCTGCTCAAGTCGAACGGAGTGATCTGACGTGATGGCCGAAGACCGCCTCCTGCGGGTGCGGTCCCTCCTGGACTCCGTGCGGGCCGAGGGACGGACCGCGCTGACCGCGCCCGAGGGCAAGGTGATCGCCGACGCGTACGGGATCTCCGTACCGGGCGAGGAGCTGGCGACCGACGTGGACGAGGCCGTGGCGTTCGCGGCGCGCTTCGGCGGGCCCGTCGTGATGAAGATCGTCTCGCCGGACATCCTGCACAAGACCGACGCCGGCGGCGTGATCGTCGGGGTCGAGGGCGCGACGGACGTACGGGCCGCGTTCCACACGATCATCGACAACGCGCGCGCCTACGACGCCGATGCCCGCATCTCGGGCGTGCAGGTGCAGGAGCTGCTGCCCAAGGGGCAGGAGGTCATCGTCGGCGCGGTCACGGACCCGACGTTCGGGAAGGTGGTCGCGTTCGGTCTCGGCGGGGTGCTCGTCGAGGTGCTCAAGGACGTCACGTTCCGGCTCGCGCCGGTGGACGCCGACGAGGCGCTGTCGATGCTGGACTCCATCAGGTCGGCGGAGATCCTGCGCGGAGTGCGCGGCCAGGCCGGCGTGGACCGGTGGGCCGTCGCCGAGCAGATCCGCCGCGTGTCGCAACTCGTCGCGGACTTCCCGGAGATCGCGGAGGTGGACCTCAATCCGGTGATCGCCACCGCGGAGGGGGCGGTGGCGGCCGACATCCGGGTCATCCTCGCCGAGTCGCAGCCCGCGCCTCGCCGGAAGTACTCGAGGGACGAGATCCTCACGTCGATGCGCCGGCTGATGCAGCCGAGTGCGGTCGCCGTCATCGGTGCTTCCAACGAGCAGGGCAAGATCGGCAACTCGGTGATGCGCAACCTCGTCGACGGAGGTTTCGCGGGCGACATCCATCCGGTGAATCCCAAGGCCGATGACATTCTGGGCCGCAAGGCGTACAAGAGTGTCACGGACGTTCCCGGTGAGGTGGATGTGGCGGTCTTCGCTATTCCCGCCAAGTTCGTGGCCGCCGCCTTGGAGGAGGTGGGACGCAAGGGCATCCCGAACGCCGTGCTGATTCCGTCCGGGTTCGCCGAGACCGGTGAACACGAACTGCAGGCGGAGATCGTGGCGATCGCCGAGCGGTACGGAGTGCGGCTGCTGGGGCCGAACATCTACGGCTACTACTCGACCTGGCAGGACCTGTGCGCCACGTTCTGCACGCCGTACGACGTCAAGGGCGGGGTGGCGCTGACCTCGCAGTCGGGCGGCATCGGGATGGCCATCCTGGGCTTCGCGCGCACCACCAAGACGGGTGTGTCGGCGATCGTCGGGCTCGGCAACAAGTCGGACCTGGACGAGGACGACCTGCTGACCTGGTTCGGGGAGGACCCGCACACCGACTGCATCGCGATGCACCTGGAGGACCTCAAGGACGGGCGGGCCTTCGTGGAGGCCGCGCGGGCGACCGTGCCGAAGAAGCCCGTGGTCGTGCTGAAGGCGGGGCGTACGGCGGTGGGCGCGAAGGCGGCCGGCTCGCACACCGGCGCCCTGGCGGGCGACGACGCCGTGTACGACGACATCCTGCGGCAGGCCGGGGTGATCCGGGCGCCGGGGCTGAACGACATGCTGGAGTACGCGCGCGCGTTGCCCGTGCTCCCCGCTCCCAAGGGCGACAACGTCGTGATCATCACGGGGGCCGGCGGCAGCGGTGTGCTCCTCTCGGACGCGGTGACGGACAACGGCCTGTCACTGATGGAGATCCCGCCCGACCTGGACGAGGCGTTCCGGAAGTTCATCCCGCCCTTCGGGGCCGCCGGCAACCCCGTGGACATCACGGGGGGCGAGCCGCCGTCGACGTACGAGGCGACGATCCGGCTGGGGCTGGAGGATCCGCGCATCCACGCGCTCGTCCTCGGCTACTGGCACACCATCGTCACCCCTCCCATGGTCTTCGCGGAGCTCACCGCGCGCGTGGTGGCCGAGTTCCGGGAGCGCGGTATCGAGAAGCCGGTCGTGGCGTCGCTCGCCGGGGACGTGGAGGTCGAGGAGGCCTGCCAGTACCTCTTCGAGCGCGGGGTCGTGGCCTACCCGTACACGACCGAGAAGCCGGTGGCCGTGCTCGGGGCGAAGTACCGCTGGGCGCGGGAGGCGGGGCGGCTGGGGGGCGGTACATGAGGTGAGGGAGCGGGGGGCCGGCCGACGGTGCGCGTCGGCCGGCCCCGGGACCCGCACGCGCACGAAAGGCATGGGACAGGGGGCGCTGGCCAGATCTTTCGACGCAAGGGGTGCGACACGACATGACAACGACCGATCTGCCCACCACGGTTCCCTACCGAGAGGTCACGGACGCGAACGGACGCGTCTACCGCATCGGTGAGACCGACATCGACATCATGGGCCGCAAACGCAAGTGGATGGTCATCCTGCCGTGGATCGGCATGATGGGCATCTCCTCCGCCGAGTACGCGTTCGCGTCCGCCGAGGACACCCTGCACACCGCGCACCACTGGGACAGCATGCACATCTTCTGGATGATGACCGTGTGGGTCTTCTTCCAGGCCGCGGTGGCCTTCCCCGCGGGCAAACTGCGTGAGAGCGGAAAACTTCCGGCCCGCTGGGCGATGATGCTCGGCGCGACGGGCACGCTGCTGGGCTATCTGTCGCTTGCCTTCGCGCCGCACGTGGTCTTCGCCTACATCGGCTTCAGCATGTTCAGCGGCATGGGCGCGGGCATGGTGTACGCCACCTGCGTCAACATGGTCGGCAAGTGGTATCCGGAGCGGAAGGGCGGCAAGACCGGCTTCGTCAACGGCGGCTTCGCCTACGGCTCGGTGCCCTTCGTCTTCCTCTTCAACGGCTACATGGACCTGACCAACTTCCGCTGGGTACTGGTCTCGGTGGGTGTGTTCCTGGCCGCTTTGGTCGCGTGCTCCGGCTACTTCTTCAAGGACCCGCCGAAGAACTGGTGGCCCAGCACGATCGACCCGCTGAACCCGCCGGACGACCCGCGCGCGGCGCGCTCCCTGCGGATGAACCCGCCGGCGGTGCGACAGTACTCCCCCAAGGAGGCGTGGCAGACCGGCCGGGTGGCCCTGATGTGGTTCTGCCTGGCGTGTACGTCCGGCGTGAACATCTTCGGTATCGCCTTCCAGGTGGACATCGGCGAGGAAGCGGGATTCGCGGGCGGCATCGTGGCCACGGCCATGTCCCTGAAGGCGGTCGTCAACGGCACCGGCCGCGGGGTCATCGGCTGGCTCTCCGACCTCTACGGCCGCAAGCGGTGCCTGCTCGTGGTCTGCCTCATCCTGGGCCTCGCCCAGTACGGCATCCTCTGGTCGGCCGAGAGCAAGAACCTCACGCTCTTCCTGATCTTCTCCGCGATCTCCGGCTTCGGCGGCGGCGCCATCTTCCCGATGTTCGCGGCCCTCACCGCCGACTACTTCGGCGAGAACAACAACGCGTCCAACTACGGCATGGTCTACAGCGCCAAACTCGTCTCCGGACTGGGCGCGGGCATGGGTGCCGTGGTCGTCAGCGCCTGGGGACACTCCGGTGCGTTCATCGTGGCCGGCTCCATCTCCCTCTTCGCCGGCTGCGTGGCACTGTTCCTGACCCCGCCGGGACGCGACAAGGAAAGGCGCCGCATCGCACCCAACCCGCAACCGCTCGGCGAGGACACAGCCTGACATGACGGCAGATCCGTACGCAGCAAGCAGTTCGTCCACACCTTCCGACGCCGCACACCGTCCCTACCGCGAGGTCACCGACTCCCACGGCCGCGTCTACCGCGTCGGTGAGACCGACCGGGACATCCTGGGGCACTCGCGCAAGCTCATGGTGTATCTGCCGTGGATCGCCATGATGGCCATCAGCGTCTTCGAGTACGCGTACGGCTCCGCGGAGGACACCCTGTCCCACGCGCACGGCTGGACGCAGAGCAACACCTTCTGGATCCTCAGCGTATGGGTGTTCTTCCAGGCCGGCATCGCCTTCCCCGCGGGCTGGCTGCGGGAGAAGGGCCGTCTGACGGCGCGCACGGCCATGTACCTCGGGTCCGGCATGTGCCTGCTGGGGTTCCTCGCCCTGTCGCACCTGGACAACGTGCTGCTGGCGATCCTCGGTTTCGGCGTGGTCGGCGGGATCGGCGCCGGGCTCGTCTACGCCACCTGCATCAACATGGTCGGCAAGTGGTTCCCGGAACGGCGGGGCGCCCGCACGGGCTTCGTCAACGGCGGGTTCGCGTACGGGTCGCTGCCGTTCATCTTCATCTTCAACTACGGCTTCGACACGGCGAACTACCACCGCGTCCTGGACCTCATCGGCTGTTACGTCATGATCGTGGTGCTGGCCTGCGCGTTCTTCTTCAAGGACCCGCCGAAGAACTGGTGGCCGGCCGACATCGATCCGCTGACCCACTCCGGCGACCGGAAGAACGCCACGAGCCTCGCCAAGAACCCTCCGGCGGTGCGCCAGTACACCCCGAAGGAGGCCATCAGGACGGGCATGCTGCCGCTGATGTGGCTCTCCGTGGTGATGACCGCCGGCGTGTCCATCTTCGGGATCTCCTTCCAGGTCGACTTCGCCAAGGAGGTGGGCTTCGGCCCGCTGGTGGCGGCGTCGTCCATGGGCGTGATGGCGGTCGTCAACGGCGTCGGCCGCGGCGTGGTGGGCTGGCTGTCCGACCGGTGGGGCCGCAAGTCCACCCTGGTGTTCGTCATCGTCGTCCTGGGCCTCGCCCAGTTCGGCGTCATCTGGGCGGGCGACCTGAAGAGCGAGTGGCTGTTCCTGTTCTTCGCGTTCCTCTCCGGCTTCGGCGGCGGCGCGTTCTATCCGCTGTTCGCGGCGCTCACCCCGGACTATTTCGGGGAGAACTACAACGCCAGCAACTACGGGCTGATCTACAGCGGCAAGCTGATCAGCGGCCTGTTCGGCGGCGGGCTGGGCTCCATGGTGGTCGCGGCCTGGGGCTACAACGGCGCGTACGCGCTCGCCGGGGGCGTGTCGATGCTCGCGGCGGCGGTCGCGCTGCTGCTGCGCCAGCCGGGACACGGCCAGGCACAGCCGGTGAACTGACCGTCCCCCCACTTACATGAGGAGGCCCCTCCCCGCCGGGGAGGGGCCTCCTCATGCCGGTACGGCCCTCAGCACTTCTCCCGCAGCGAGTGCAGGTGCGCGCTGGAGCGGCGCGCGAAGGTGAAGGACTCCGCCGGGTTGTCGTGCTCGGCCTGCCAGTGGTGGGCCATGCGGTGGCCGCGCAGCCGGGTCACGGCGGAGATGAACCGCTGGTAGTCGATGTCACCGTCGCCGACGTCGGTCATGCGGTAGCCGTACGGGTTCGACGGGTCGCTCTCCCCGTCCTTCACATGGAACAGCGGGTAGCGGTCGGGCTGCTTGAGGACGTAGTCCAGCGGCTCGAACGGGGCGGGCGTGCCGTCGGGCCGCTCGGAGAAGCGGAACTGCCCGACGTACGCCCAGTAGATGTCCATCTCCAGGTGGACGAGGTCCGGGTCGGTCTCCTTGAGCAGGACGTCGTAGAGGCGGACCTTCGGGTTGTCGGTGGCGAAGCTGAACTCCTCGGAGTGGTTGTGCTGGTAGAACTTCATGCCCCGGGCCCTCGCCGCCGCGCCGTAGGTGTTGAAGTCCTCGGCGGCGCGCTTCCACGCGTCGACGGTCGAGCCGTAGCGGAACGGGCCGGAGGCCGTGCCGATGTGCTTGAGGCCGAGGGCCTGGGCGTCGTCGAGGACCTTGGTGAGGTTCTGGGCGAAGGTGTAGGCGTTCGGGTCGCTGGAGTAGTAGCCGACGTGGCTGCCGATCGGGTTCAGGCCGTGGTTCCGGGCCAGCCGCTTGAGCTGGGCGAGTGTGATGGGGCCGGCCGAGCCCTGGGTGTAGCCGGCGAACTCGACCTCGTCGTAGCCGTACTTCTCCAGTTCGGCGAAGACGGGGCCGAAGCCGAGCGTGGAGACCTTGTCGCGGAGGCTGTAGAGCTGGATGCCGAGGCGGCCGGGCGGCAGGACGGGGCGGCCGCGGCCCTTGGCGCCGGCGGCCGTGCCGGTGGCTCCGGACACGTTTCCGGTGGCGGCTGTCGCGGGGGCGGCGGCACCGAGCAGGGCGGCGGCGGTGGCGCCTGCGGCCACGCCGAGCATGCCTCGTCTGCTGAGGCGGTGGCTGAGCTCGGGGTCGGGCTGGGAGAAGCGGCTCATGCGTGGATCTCCTCGTGATCGCAGGGCGTTGTCAGTGGTGAGTGCTTCACTTGTGACCAGTCGGGACTGAGGGTTGCGGCCTCAGTCGAGACCGGCGAGTCGGAGCAGCAGTGACTTCACATCGGTGGCCGCGACGCGGTCGCCGACAGCGCGGGGGGTGGAGCAGATGAGGAGCGGACCGTCGTCGTCGCTCGCCGGAAGGCGGCCGTGGCTGCCGCGAATAGGTGAGGGGTCCAGGGGCACGACCGCCATGCGGTAGCGCATGCCGAGTTTCTTGCGCGCCAGTGCGGTGGCCGCCTTGACCTTGACGTAGGGGTCGAGGGGATCCATGAAGAGCTCGACCGGGTCGTAGCCGGGTTTGCGGTGGATCTCGACGAGCTGCGCGAAGTCGGGGGCGCGGGCGTCGTCGAGCCAGTAGTAGTACGTGAACCAGGCGTCCGGTTCCGCCACGGCGACGAGTTCGCCGGCGCGCGGATGGTCGAGGTGGTGGGCCTTCTTGCCCTCGTCGTCGAGGAGTTGCTCGATGCCGGGCAGGCCGTCGAGGGCGGCCCGGGCGGCGTCGAGGTCCTCGGGGCGGCGCACATAGACGTGGGCGATCTGGTGGTCGGCGACCGCGAAGGCACGGGACGCCATCGGGTCGAGGTACTCCATGCCGTCCTGGGTGTGCACCTCCAGCAGGCCGGCGCGGCGCAGGTCGCGGTTGATGTCGACGGGCCGGTTCACCCGGGTGATGCCGTATTCGGACAGCGCGACGACCGTGCGGCCCTCGGCGCGGGCGTCGTCCAGGAGCGGTGCCACGGCGGCGTCCAGGTCGGCGGCCGCCTTCAGGGAGCGCGGGTCGTCGGGGCCGAAGCGCTGGAGGTCGTAGTCGAGGTGAGGGAGGTAGCAGAGCGTCAGGTCGGGGTGCCGGGTGCGGATGATGTGGCGGGTCGCGTCGATGATCCACCGACTGGAGACGAGGTCCGCTCCCGGGCCCCAGAAGTGGAAGAGGGGGAACGTTCCGAGTTCTTCGGTGAGTTCGTCGTGCAGCGCGGCCGGCCTGGTGTAGCAGTCGGGTTCCTTGCGGCCGTCGGCGTAGTAGACCGGACGGGGGGTGACGGTGATGTCGGTGTCGGCGCCCATGGCGTACCACCAGCAGATGTTGGCGACGGTGTAGCCGGGGTGGGCGCGGCGGGCGGCGTCCCAGAGTTTGTCACCGGCCACGAGGCCGTTGTGCTGGCGCCAGAGGAGGACGTCGCCGAGTTCGCGGAAGTACCAGCCGTTGCCGACGATGCCGTGCTCCGAGGGCATGGTGCCGGTGAGGAACGTGGACTGGGCGGCGCAGGTGACGGCGGGCAGGACGGTCCCGAGCGGGGCGCGGGAGCCGGACTGGCCGAGCGCCTTGAGGTGGGGCATGTGGTCGAGGAGACGGGGGGTGAGTCCGACGACGTCGAGGACGAGGAGCGGGGTGGGTCCCGTGCGGTCCGGGTGTGCGCCCGGGGCGGACAGGTCGGTGCTCACGGCAGCTCCTTCAGTCCGAGGTCCGTCAACAGGTCACGGGCGAGGGTGAGTTCGGCGGCGATGCCCTCGGCGAGCTGGCTGCGGCCACGGGGGCGCAGCTCGGACGGGAGGGCCTGCCAGGTGTAGGTCTCGACCTCCAGGTGGCGGGTGAGCGGGGCCGGGCCGCCGACGAGCCGGGTGAGTGCGGTCTTCAGGACCGGGAGTGTGGAGGTGAGGGGTGCGGCGGGGGCCGCGTGCAGGGGGACGTGGAAGTGGGCGCGCCAGGGTGCGCCGTCGGGCAGTGCGTGGCCCGCGACGGCCTCGCCGAGGTCGTCGGTGGCGCGCAGGCCGACGGCGGTGGCCGTGCGGGTCTGGTGCAGGAAGCGGGGTTCGGCGAAGGCGGCGAGGGCCTCGCGGACCTCGGGCAGATGGGGGTGTTCGGCGTGCAGGGCGGCGGAGAGCTGGGATTTGACGACGGGGACGCGGGCCTCGCCGAGGGCGTCCAGGGCGGTGTGCGGGTCTTCGAAGGAGGTGGCGAGGTGGCAGGTGTCGACACAGATGCCGATGCGGTCGTGGGCGATCGCGGTGAGCGGTGCGATGGCGTCGCGGGTGGTCTCGATGACGCAGCCGGGTTCCGGTTCCAGCCCGACGCGGACGGAGCGGCCGGTCAGCTCCTCGATGGCGTCGAGGCGTTCGGCGAGGGTGCGCAGGGCGGTGCGGGCGGTCTTGGCGCGTTCGTCGTCGTACGCGGTGCGCCAGGCGAGGGGGAGGGTGGAGATGGTGCCGTCGGCGACGTCGTCGGGGAGGAGCCCGGCGAGGACGCGGGCCAGGGCGGTGGTGTGGTCGAGGCGTTCCGGGTCGGCCCAGTCCGGCTTGTAGACGCGGTACTTGACCTCTTCGGCGCCGAAGCCCTCGTACGGGAAGCCGTTGAGGGTGACGACCTCGAGGCCGCGCCGGTCGAGCTCGGTGCGCAGGCCGCGCAGTGCGGACGGGTCGGTGTCGAGGGCGTGGGCGGCGTCCTTGGCGAGCCACAGCCCGATGCCGAGCCGGTCGCGGCCCAGGCGGCGGCGGACGGGTTCGCAGTGGTCGCGGAGCTGCGCGAGGACGCCGTCGAGGGTCTCGGCGGGGTGCACGTTGGTGCAGTAGGCGAGGTGGACGGTGGAGCCGTCGGGGTGCCGGAAGCGCATGGTTCACGCCCCCGCGGCGGGGACGCGGGCCGGTCCGTCGCCGTCTCCCGGGCCGAGGTCCGGCTCGTGCGGGTCCTTCGGGACGCCGCGGAGGATGGAGTTGCCCTCGTGGGTGGCCTCCGTGCCGGCGACGTCGAGGTTCAGGCGGCCGCTGAGCCCGTAGAAGGCGACGGGGTTGCGCCACAGCACCTGGTCGACGTCGTCCTCGCCGAAGCCCTCGGCCAGCATCAGGTCGCCGACCTTGCGGGTCTTGAGGGGGTCGCTCTTTCCCCAGTCGGCGGCGGAGTTGACCAGGACCTGCTCGGTGCCGTAGGCGCGCAGGATCGCGATCATCCGCTCCTCGTCCATTTTGGTGTCCGGATAGACGGAGAAACCCAGCCAGCAGCCGCTGTCCCTGGCCTCCTTGACGGTGGTCTCGTTGAGGTGGTCGATCAGGACGCGTTCCGGCGACAGTGCGGACTCCCGGACGACGTCGAGGGTGCGGCGCAGACCGGTGAGCTTGTCGCGGTGCGGGGTGTGCACGAGGGCGGGCAGGCCGTGGTCGGCGGCGAGCTGGAGCTGGGCGGCGAGGGCGGTGTCCTCGGCGGGGGTCATGGAGTCGTAGCCGATCTCGCCGACGGCCACGACGTTGTCCTTGACGAGATACCGGGGCAGTGCGTCCAGCACGGGCACACAGCGCGGGTCGTTCGCCTCCTTGGGGTTGAGCGCCAGCGTGCAGTGGTGGGCGATGCCGTACTGGGCCGCACGGAACGGCTCCCAGCCGAGGAGGGAGTCGAAGTAGTCGAGGAAGGAGGCGGGCGAGGTGCGGGGCTGACCGAGCCAGAAGGAGGGCTCGACGACGGCGCGGACACCGGCGGCGTGCATGGCCTCGTAGTCGTCCGTGGTGCGGGACGTCATGTGGATGTGGGGGTCGAAGATGCGCATCAGGACTCCTTGCCGTGGGGGTGGTCCGTGCCGGGGGGCAGAGTCACGGACTCGGTCAGGTCCAGGACGCGGTACAGGTCCTCGGGGACGGTGCGGCCGGCCGCGGTGCGCTCGGCGGCGTAGTCGCCCAGCATGCGGGCGAGTTCACCGTCGCCCCGGGCACGCCGGGACAGGTCCGCCACGTGTTCGACGGGGACGCCGGTGAACAGGCACTTCAGCAGGGCATGGCGCCATTCGTGGGGGGCCAGGTGCCGGGCGGCGTACGGGCCGACGGCGGCGGTGAGGAGCCGGGTGTCGTTGGTGCGCAGGGCGTCCTCCACGAGCGGGAGGGCGCCGGGGCCGGACACGAGGTGGGGCAGGGCGTGCAGGACGGCACGGCGCTCGTCGGCGGTGCCCTGGAAGTACACCCGGGTCAGGGCGTCGGTGCCGGCCCGGGCCGCGTCGAGGATGAGGACGCGTGCGGCATCGGCGTGGGCGGCACCGCAGCGACGGCCGGCCTCGGCGAGGCGCAGTTCCCACGCGGAGATCGGCCCGTGGATGCCGGGGTGGGCGGCGGCCTCGTCGAGGGCGTGCTCGAGCCAGGCACGGGCGGCGGGGTCGAGGTGGGTGGTGAGGTGGCGGCGGAGGTCGTCCAGCGAGGAGGTGAGGGCGGTGTCGGGGGTGGTCTGGGTGCTGTGGGTGTCCGCGGTGGCCAGGGGGTCGGAGTCCTGGCTGTCCCGTGCGACGGCGGCCTCGTGGTCCTGGGTGTCCCGGGCGGCGGTGTTCTCGTGGGCTCGGGCGCCCTGGGAGGCGTCGGTTCTCGCCGCCGGGGTGGTGCGGGGGTGGGTCATGGGGTGCTGCTCCCTTCAGGGGCGGTGGAGGGAGCGCCGTGGGGTGGCGCGGCCTGCTGGAGAGCCGGAGCAGGACGTGGCGAGCCGGTGGGCGCGGTCTGCTCGGCGTGACGGAGGAACGGGAGGGAGTGTCCGGCGTGGTGAGGACCGGCGTGGGAGTGGCGGGGCAGTTCGACGACGGTCAGCCCCTGGTAGCCGGTGGCGGCGAGGGCCGCCAGGACCGGCGGGAAGTCGATCTCCCCGTCCCCGAAGGGGAGGTGCTCGTGGACACCGCGCCGCATGTCCTCGATCTGGACGTGCCGCAGCCACGGGGCGGCGGCGCGCACGCAGTCGGCGGGAGGGAGGGGTTCGAGGCACTGGCAGTGGCCGATGTCGAGGGTGAGGCCGAGGGGTTCGGGGTCGCCGAGGATGCGGCGGAGGTGATGGAAGTCGGCCAGGGTGGCGAGGAGGTGCCCCGGCTCGGGCTCGACGGCGAGCGGAACGCCGGCGGACGCGGCGGCGGCCAGGACGGGCGTGAGGCTCTCGGCGAGGCGCTTCCACGCGGTGTCCGTGTCGGTGCCCTCCGGGACGGTCCCGCTGAAGCAGTGGACCGCGTGGGCCCCGAGGTCGGCCGCGACCCGCACGGCGCGGAGGAGGAGGTCGGCACGACGAGCCCGGTCATCCGGGTCCGGGTCCAGCAGGGAGGGGCCGTGTTTGCGGCGCGGGTCGAGCACATAGCGGGCGCCCGTCTCCACGGTGACGTCCAGTCCGAGCGCGTCCAGCCGGTGCGCGACCCGGCGGGTGCGGGTGGCGAGGTCCGGGGCAAGCGGGTCGAGGTGCATGTGGTCGAGGGTCAGCCCGACTCCGTCGTATCCGAGGTCGGCGAGAAGGCGGAGCGCGTCGTCCAGCCGGAGGTCGGCCAGGCCGTTGGTGCCGTAGCCGAAGCGGAGGGAAGGCAGGGCGGGCCCTGCTGGGGTGGCTCGGCTGCCGGGGGCTCGGGCTTCGGAGCTCATGTGACGCTCACCTTCTTCCCGAACCTCGCTCCGAGCGGGGCGAGGGCCGCGATGAGGAGGGCGGTGGCCGTGCTCCGGGAGCGGGCGGTCAGGGTGGCCTGGAGGGGGATCGTGGCGCGGATGCCGGCGCCGACCGCTCGCTGGGTGAGAGGAGGCGAGGGATTGAGGGCGGCGTGGACGTAGGGGCGGGCGGTGGTCGCGGCGTAGGCGGCTGCGAGGGCGGTGGTGAGGTGTGCCACGGGCTGTCGGCCCGGCTCGCGCCCTCGGGGACGGGCGGGCGGCAGGCCCGGCAGGACGTGGGCGGCTGCTTCCCGACCGCCTTTCGGGGGACTCGCGAGGCGGTGCGTCACCAGGCGGGTCAGCAGGGCCGTCGTCGCAAGCGCCGCCAGGGGAGTCAGAGGTGAGCCGCTCCGGGCCTCCTGCCGGGAGACCGCCGTGACGGCCAGGGTGTGGGTGCCGAGGAGGGCGGCGGAGGGCAGTGCCCGGCGGGTACGGCCGGTGGTGGCCGCGGCGCCCAGGAGCAGGTCCAGTCCGCGGGCCGCGCCCATGGCCACGGGCCCGGCCGTTGTGTGCTTCAGGGTGAGGTCGTACGCCCAGACGGTCACCGCCAGGGGCGCGGCGACGGCCAGGGCGGGGCGGCCGGCGCGGGCGGCCAGGGCCAGTCCGGCTCCGGTGAGGGCACAGGCGGCGGTGAGCGCGGCGGCGGGCCGGATGCGGCCGGAGGGCAGGGGGCGGTGGGGGCGTTCGACGGCGTCCACCTCGCGGTCCGCCCAGTCGTTGAGGGCCATGCCGGCCCCGTACAGGCAGAGGGAGGAGCCGATGGCGAGCAGGGTGCGGGCGTTGGGCGGTGCGCCGGCCGCGGCCGTGCCGGCGAGTGCGTCGCCCGGCACGCTGAACAGGGCAGGGAGGCGCAGGAGTTCGGCCCAGGCGCGTACCCGTGCCGGGCGGCTGGTGCAGCCGCGGGGCGCCGTGCCGCCGGCGTCCCCTTCATGGGAGGTGTCACCCGTGCCGCCTGAGGCTCCGCAAGGGCGTTCGCGCCGCCTCACCGCAGGCCCTCCGTCCCGTTGGTCTGTTCCCCCGGGCGGAGTTCGCGGCCCTCTCCGGCGCTCTGCGGGAGCCCCGCGCCCTCCCCCGGTCCCGCCGGCTCCGCTCCCCGAAGGCTGTGGGCGAAGCCGATCAGTGCCTCGTACTGCTCGGCCAGGCCCGACGGCGCGTCCCCCACGGGGTCCTTGAAGTAGAAGGCGAGGGCGTCGAGCGGGCCGGACAGGCCCGACTCGTGGGCACGGGCGGTCAGACGGGCGAGGTCGAGGACGAGGGGTGCCGCCAGGGCGGAGTCGCAGCCCTGCCAGGTGGTCTGGAGGATCATGCGGGTGCCGAGGAAGCCGTCGAAGGCGATGTGGTCCCAGGCGGTCTTCCAGTCGCCGAGGGCGGGGACGTCGTCGATGTGGGTCTCGCCCTGCGGGGTGGTGCCGAGGGTGTCGGCGAGGACGCGTTCCTTGCCGGCGTTCTTGGCCGCCGCGGCGGCCGGGTCGGCCAGGGCTGCACCGTCACCGCCACCGAGCAGGTTCGTGCCGGACCAGGCGCGGACGGTCAGGGCCCGCTGGGCGAACATCGGGCCCAGCACCGAGCGCAGCAGGGTCTGACCGGTCTTGCCGTCGCGGCCCGCGTAGGGGAGACCGGACGACCGTGCCTGCGAGGCCAGCGCGGGGTGGTGCAGGCCGGTCGACGGGGTGAAGTTCACGTAGGGGCACCCGGCGCGCAGGGCTGCCGCGGCGTACAGGGAGCTCGGCGGGAGGGCGTCGCCGGTGGGCGCGGCTTCCGTGGAGGCCACGTTCACGACCACCGCACGGGACAGGCCGTGGCGCCGCACGAAGTCCTGGATGTCGGCCGCGAAGGCGGCGATCAGTTCGTCGGCGTCGCGGGTGTCCCCGGTCAGGGGGCCGCCGGGCCTGATATCACGGTCGGCGGCGGCCAGTTCGGCGGTGACGGCGGAGGTGAGGCCCGGCGGCAGCACTCCCCCGGCCGCCAGTGCCTCGGCGCGTTTGGGCAGGGGGCAGTCGAGTGTGTCGTGTCCGCCGAAGACGAGGGACGACAGGGCCGGCAGGCCGCTGTCGGCGAAGGGGGGCGTCTCGGTCACCATGCCCGTCGGCGGTTGCAGACCCGCCGTCACGGCGGCGCAGCCCGCCACGACGGTCGTGGCGACGGAGCCGCGCGCTCCGATCAGCCACACCCCCACACGGGACTCGGAA
This sequence comes from Streptomyces sp. SID5464, assembly GCF_009862985.1. NCBI lineage: Bacteria > Bacillati > Actinomycetota > Actinomycetes > Kitasatosporales > Streptomycetaceae > Streptomyces > Streptomyces sp. SID5464. The sequence goes on from NZ_WWIQ01000067.1 coordinate 22,182, forward strand.
CGGGACACTGACATCGGCAGCCTCCTTGTCGTACCAGGACAGGACCCCAGCGGGGAGGTGAGGACGCCGGAGAGGTGAAGACGGCGGGCGGGAGTCCGGCGTCCCCCGCCCGCCGCCGCTCAGTCGCCCTGCGAGACCTTCGCGGGCAGTTCCTTGATCCGGATGTCGCGGAAGGACACCTTGTCCTCGGCTCCGTGGTTCTGGATGCCGAGGTGTCCGTCGACGAGGCTCCGGGCCGGGTCGGTGTTGGTGAAATCGTTGATCTGCACGCCGTTGAGCCACACGCGGAGGCGCTCGCCCTCCACGCGGATCTCGTACGTGTTCCACTCCCCCGGCGGGTTCAGCGCACGGTCGCGCTTCCTGAGATCGGCGGACTTGAAGCCGTACACCGCGCCGGTGGTGCGGTCCGCGGCGTCGGTCGCGTCGATCTGGATCTCGTAGCCGTTGTTCACCGCCGACCAGGGGTCGTCCGAGGCCGGGAAGCCCACGAAGACGCCGGAGTTGTCGTCGCCGGAGTCGCTGGCCATCTTCCAGTCGAGCTTCAGGGAGTACGAGGAGAAGCCCGACGTGGCGTACCAGAGCATGCCCATGCCGCCCGACGACGTGAGCGTGCCGTCGTCGGAGAGGGTGAAGGAGCCCGGGCCCGCCTGCCGCCAGTCGTCCAGCGAGGCGGGAGTGCCGTCGAAGAGCGGCCGGTAGCCCGTCTCCGGTCGGCAGTCGGCCTCGGCCTCACCGATGGCCCAGCGGATTCCGCCCAGCAGGTGCGTGCGGAAGGCGGGTTCGGCGTAGGACTCCTTGGTGTGGCCGCCGCCGGTGTAGAAGGAACGGCCGCCCTGGTAGTTCTGGCACCAGGCGATCGGATGGTCGCCCTGCATGGTGCCGCCGGTGTAGGACGACTCGTCGAGCGAGGCGAGGACGTGGGCTCTCTCCCGCGGGTTTGAGCGGTAGTTGTACCACTCGTCGGTGCGGTTCCACGCCCGTTCCAGTCCGGAGGTCGCCGGGTGGGCGTGGTCCTCGACGTGCACGGTCGCGGGCTGGATCGCCGGGTGCGACTGGAAGTAGGCGCCGGCGAGGCCGCCGTAGAACGCCCAGTCGTACTCGGTGTCGGCGGCGGCGTGCACGCCGACGTAGGCACCGCCGGCGCGGATGTAGCCCTCGAAGGCGCGCTGCTGCCGGGCGTCGAGGACGTCTCCGGTCGTCGACAGGAACACGACCGCGTCGTAGCGCCGCAGGTTGGACGAGGTGAAGGCGCCCGCGTTCTCGGTCGCGTCGACGGTGAAACCGCCCTGTCCGCCGAGCTGCTTCACCGCCGCGACGCCCTCGGGGATGGAGTCGTGCCGGAAGCCGGCGGTCTTGGAGAAGACCAGGACCCGCTTGCCCTCGGTGTCGTCCTGGGACGAGGCCGGGCCCGAGACGCACCCCAGGAGCAGGGCGGCGCCCACGACTCCCGTCGCGTATCTGCTGGTCGATCGCATGTCGGCCGCCTCCTCTCAGCTGGTCGTGAACGTGAAGTCGTCGACGTCGAACAGGGCGCCGGTGCCGCTCCCCCTGAAGACCAGGTAGAGCGTGGTGGTGCCCCTGGGCGCGCGGGACAGGTTCGCCTGGACGTCCTGGAAGGTCTCCCAGCCGCCGGTCACCGGCACGGTCGTCTTGCCGAGCAGGGTGCCCTTGGCGGAGCCCGCGCGGATCTCGAGGGTGCCGCCGGCGCCGCCGGAGGAGACGCGTGCGGTGATCTTCGTGGCGTTGTTCAGGACGTACGGCGTGAAGGAGATCCAGTCGCCGTTGTCGATGTCGCCGACGGTCTTGCCGCCGTGCGCGGTGTCCTTGGTGATGACCGTGACGCCGGAGGCGTTGCCGTAGTGCTCGGCCTGGCGGTGCCGGGGCTGCACCACGTTCTGGTCGTGCGTGGTCAGCGCGGCCTGGCCGCCGCCTCCGTTGTCGGTGTACTCGGCGTCGAGGACTCCGAAGATGTTGGCGTCCTCGTCATGGCCGCCGTCGGCGCTGGTCTGGATGGTGCCGGTGCAGCCGTTGGCCGAGGTCAGGGGGTGGCCGTGGGTGTCGTGGCCGAGGATGAAGGTGACCTTGACCTTGGAGCAGTCGATGGTCCGGTCCTCCGGGTCGGTGACCTTCACCTTGAACGGGACGGCGTCACCGAAGCTGAACAGCTGCCCGTCCTTCGGCGTCTCCAGGACCACGGTCGGCGCGGTGTTGCCGACGACGATCTGCACGCTGGCGCTGCCGGTGCGGCCGGTCGTGTCCTTGACCGTCAGGGTGGCGGTGTAGGTGCCGTTCTTCCTGTAGCGGTAGGTGGGGTTGGCCGCGGTGGACTTGCCGCCGTCCCCGAAGTCCCAGCTGTAGGTGAGGGCGTCGCCGTCCTGGTCGCTGGTGCCCGCGGAGGAGAAGCTGACCCGCAGCGGTGCCTGGCCGGAGGTCTTGCTCGCCGCCGCCTGGGCGACGGGCGAGTGGCCGTCGGTGGCGTTCTCGATGCGGTACAGGGCGGAGTGCTCGTCACCGCCGAACCACGACAGGCCGTAGTCGAGGACGTACAGCGCCCCGTCGGGGCCGAAGGCCGAGTCCATCACCTGCGTGCCGGTCCAGGGCACGTCGTTGATCGACCGCACGGTGCCGTCGGCGTCGCTGGTGATGCGCTTGATCCAGCGGCGGCCGAACTCGGTGGCGAAGAAGTCGCCGTCGTAGGCCTCGGGGAACTTCACCGGCGAGTCGAGCGCCGGGTCGTAGTGGTAGACCGGGCCGCCCATCGGGGACTCGGAGCCGGTGCCGAACTCGGGCACCGATCCGCCGTCGTAGGGGATCCAGGCGGGCTGGGCCGGGGGCAGGTCGGTCAGGCCGGTGTTGTTCGGGGAGGTGTTCTTCGGCGCGTTGCAGTCGAACGCGGCACCCGATGTCCCGGTCGCGAAGTCGTAGTCGACGTAGGCGTCGTTGTCGCCCGTGCAGTACGGCCAGCCGAAGTTGCCGGGGCCGGTGACGCGGGCGAACTCGACCTGGCCGGCCGGGCCGCGCGCGGGGTCGGCGGCGCCGGCGTCGGGGCCGTAGTCACCGACGTAGAGGATGCCGGTCTTCTTGTCGACGCTGAAGCGGAACGGGTTGCGGAAGCCCATCGCGTAGATCTCGGGGCGGGTCTTGTCCGTGCCGGGGGCGAAGAGGTTGCCCTCGGGGACGGTGTAGGAGCCGTCGGCGTTCACCTTGATGCGCAGGATCTTGCCGCGCAGGTCGTTGGTGTTGCCGGCGGACCGCTGGGCGTCGAAGGCCGGGTTGCGGTTCGCGCGCTCGTCGATCGGGGTGAAGCCGTCCGACTGGAACGGGTTGGTGTCGTCACCGGTGGACAGGTACAGGTTGCCCTGCGCGTCGAAGTCGATGTCACCGCCGACGTGGCAGCACAGGCCGCGGGAGGCCGGGACGTCGAGGATCTTCTTCTCGCTAGCGGTGTCGAGGGTGCCGTCGGTCTTCAGGACGAACCGGGAGAGCCGGTTGACGCCGTCGAAGGGCGCGAAGTCGGCGGCGGTGCCGGTCTCGGGGGCGTCGCCCGCGGGGGTGTTCAACGGGGGCGCGTAGTAGAGGTAGATGAAACGGTTCTCCGAGAAGCCGGGGTCGACGCCGATGCCCTGGAGGCCCTCCTCGTCGTGGGAGTAGACGTCGAGCTTGCCGGCGAGCTTGGTGTTGCCGGCGGCGTCGGTGAGGCGGAGTTCGCCGTCGCGGGAGGTGTGCAGGACCGAGCGGTCCGGGAGGACGGCGAGCGACATGGGCTCGCCGACCTCCGCCTCGCCCTTGGCGAGGGTGACCTGCTGGAAGTCCTCGGCCGCGACGGCCGGCTCGTCCGCGGCGGCCGCGCCGGCCTGCGGTGCGGTCAGGGTGAGGGAGGCGCCCGCCAGCAGCGCGCCGCTGAACAGTGCGACCGCTTGGCGCAGGCGTCGTCTGTGAGGCTCGGTTCTGCGGGCTCTGGCAGTGCTGGCGGTGCGGTGGTTCCCGTGCACGAATGCCTCCAGAATGGGGCCGGTTGTACGGGCGGGTGCGTACGCCGGGATGCGCCGTCATCCCGGAGAGCTCAGGGAGTCTCAGTTGCCGAAGGCCGCGTCGAAGGAGGCCGACGGCGGCTCGAAGTCGTAGGCCTTGAGGCGGGTCAGCGCCTCGGGCGCCCCCTGGAGCCGGTCCATGCCGGCGTCCTCCCACTCGACCGAGATCGGGCCCTGGTAGCCGATGGAGCGCAGCATCCGGAAGACGTCCTCCCAGGGGACGTCGCCGTGCCCGGCGGAGACGAAGTCCCAGCCGCGCCTGGGGTCGCCCCAGGGCAGGTGGGAGCCGAGCCGTCCGTTGCGTCCGTCGAGGCGCTTGCGGGCCTCCTTGCAGTCGACGTGGTAGATGCGGTCGCGGAAGTCCCAGAGGAAGCCGACCGGGTCGAGGTCCTGCCACACGAAGTGGCTCGGGTCGAAGTTGAGGCCGAAGGCGGGACGCCGGTCGACGGCTTCGAGAGCCCGCTGGGTGGTCCAGTAGTCGTAGGCGATCTCGCTGGGGTGGACCTCGTGCGCGAAGCGCACGCCCTGCGCGTCGAAGACGTCCAGGATCGGGTTCCAGCGGTCGGCGAAGTCCTGGTAGCCGCGCTCGATCATCGCGTCGGGGGCGGGCGGGAACATGGCGACCAGGTGCCAGATGGCGGATCCGGTGAAACCGATGACGGTGTCGACGCCGAAGGCCGCCGCGGCACGCGCGGTGTCCTTCATGCGGTCCGCGGCCCGCTGGCGGACCCCCTCCGGGTCCCCGTCGCCCCACACATCTCCGGGCAGGATCGCCTGGTGGCGTTCGTCGATGATGGCGTCGCAGACGGCCTGGCCGACCAGGTGGTTGGAGACGGCCCAGCACTTGAGGCCGTACTTGTCGAGGAGCGCCCGGCGGCCGTCCAGGTAGGACGGATCGGCGAGGGCCTTGTCGACTTCGAAGTGGTCGCCCCAGCAGGCGAGTTCGAGGCCGTCGTAGCCGAAGTCGCGGGCGAGCCGGCAGACCTCTTCCAGCGGCAGGTCGGCCCACTGACCGGTGAACAGCGTGAACGTACGCGGCATGCGCGTCAGCCTCCTCAGACCGCGATCGGGGTGTAGACGGAGTTCTTCTCGGCGCTCTCCTCCACGGCCGCGAGCACGCGCTGCACCTGGAGCCCGTCGGCGAAGGAGGGTTCGGGGCGGCGGCCCTCGGCGATGGCGTGGACGAGGTCGCGGGCCTGGTGCACGAAGGTGTGCTCGTAGCCGAGGCCGTGGCCCGGCGGCCACCAGGCGTCCAGGTAGGGGTGGTCGGGCTCGGTGACCAGGATGCGGCGGAACCCGGCCTCGGCGCCGGGTTCGGTGCCGTCGTGGAAGGACAGTTCGTTGAGCCGCTCCAGGTCGAAGGCGAGCGAGCCGCGCTCCCCGTTGAGTTCGATGCGCAGGGCGTTCTTGCGGCCGGTGGCGTAGCGGGTGGCCTCGAAGGAGGCGAGGGCGCCGGAGGGGAAGCGGGCCGTGAACAGGGCGGCGTCGTCGACCGTGACCTGGCCGGTGCCGGCGGACGAGACGGCGGACAGGCCGCTCGTGGCGCCGGTGGGCAGGGGCCGCTCCCGTACGAAGGTCTCCGTCAGTGCGGAGACGCCCGCCAGCCGCTCCCCCACGAGGTACTGCGCGAGGTCGATGATGTGCGCGCCGAGGTCGCCGAGCGAGCCCGAGCCGGCCTGTTCCTTGCGCAGTCGCCAGGTGAGCGGGAACTGCGGGTCGACCAGCCAGTCCTGGAGGTACGTCACGCGCACGTGCCGCAGTGCGCCCAGGCGGCCCTCGGCGACCATCCGGCGGGCGAGCGCGGTGGCCGGCACCCGGCGGTAGTTGAAGCCGACCATCGCCACCTGCCCCCGCTGGTGGGCCTCTTCGGCGGCCCGCACCATCGAGGTGGCTTCCTCGACGGTGTTGGCGAGGGGCTTCTCGCACAGGACGTGCTTGCCGGCCGCGAGCGCGGCGAGGGCGATCTCGGCGTGGCTGTCGCCGGGGGTGCAGATGTCGACGAGGTCGACGTCGTCGCGTTCGACGAGGGTACGCCAGTCGGTCTCGGTGGACGCCCAGCCGTGGCGGTCGGCCGCCGCCCGCACGGCGGTGGCGTCCCGGCCGCAGATCACGGCCTGCACGGGGTTCAGCGGCAGGTCGAAGACACGGCCCGCGGTGCGCCAGCCCTGGGAGTGGGCGGCGCCCATGAAGGCGTAGCCCACCATCCCCACGCGCAGGGGTGGCTTGCCTGCCTCGGTCCCATCTGACTGCGCTTGCGGCTGTCCCATACGGGTGTCCTCCTCGTCCTTGTCGGGGTGGCGCACGTGGGGGGTGCGGGGTGGATCACTTGAAGCCGGTGGACATGTACTGGTCGACGTTGGTCTTGTCGACGACGGCGGAGTAGAGCGTGATCGACGACGGGATCTCGAACTCGGCCAGACCGCCGATGCCCTTGCCCTGGCCGAGGGCGCGGGCGAGGTCGATCGCGGAGGCGGCCATGGTCGGCGGGTAGAGGACGGTCGCCTTCAGCACGCCGTCGTCCTGCTTGATGGCCTGGAAGGCGGACAGGGCGCCGGCGCCGCCGACCATCAGGAAGTCGTCGCGCCCGGCCTGGTCGATGGCCCGCAGGGCGCCCACGCCCTGGTCGTCGTCGTGGTTCCACAGCGCGTCGAACTTCGACTGGGCCTGGAGCAGCTGGGCCATCTTGGCCTGGCCGGACTCGACGGTGAACTCGGCGGCCTGCCGGGCGACCTTCTTGATGTTGGGGTAGTTCTTCAGGGCGTCGTCGAAGCCCTGGGTGCGCTGCTTGGTGAGCTCCAGGTTGTCCAGGCCGGCCAGCTCGATGACCTTGGCGTTCGACTTCCCCTTGAGCTTCTCGCCGATGTAGTGGCCGGCGTTGAGGCCCATGCCGTAGTTGTCGCCGCCGATCCAGCAGCGGTAGGCCTGCGGGGTGTTGAAGATGCGGTCGAGGTTGACGACCGGGATGCCCGCGCGCATCGCCTTCAGGCCGGCCTGGGTGAGGGCCTTGCCGTCGGCGGGCAGCACCACCAGGACGTCGACCTTCTTGTTGATGAGGGTCTCGATCTGGCCGATCTGCTGGGCGGTGTCGTTGGAGCCCTCGGTGATCTCCAGGGTGACGTCGGAGTACTTCTCGGCGCGGCTCTTGGCGTTGTCGTTGATGGCGTTGAGCCAGCCGTGGTCGGCCTGCGGTCCGGCGAAGCCGATGGTGACCTGCTTGCCGGGCTTGTCGTCGGCGGCGGGCTGGTCGTTGGCGGCCGGCTCGTCCTTGGAGTCGGAGGGCTCGTTGCTCGTGCAGCCCGTGAGGAGGGCACCGGCGGAGACGGCGGCGGCCCCGAAGAGCAGTCCTCTGCGGCTCGTGATCTCGGTCATGGCGGTGAACCCTTTCCTCAGGTCGTGCTCGCGGTACGGCGCTGGACCAGCACGGCGGCGACGATGATCGCGCCCTTGGCGATCTGCTGGACGTCGCTCTGCAGGTTGTTCAGGGCGAAGATGTTGGTGATCGTGAAGAAGATCAGGACGCCGAGCACCGAGCCGGTGATGGTGCCGCGGCCGCCGGTGAGCAGGGTGCCGCCGATGATCGCGGCGGCGATGGCGTCGAGTTCGTAGAGGTTGCCGTTGGTGTTCTGGCCGGAGCCGGACAGGACGATCAGCAGGAAGGCGGCGATGCCGCAGCACAGCCCGGACAGCAGGTAGAGGTAGAGCCGCTGGCGGCGGACGTCGATGCCGGCGAGCCGGGCCGCCTCCGGGTTGCCGCCGACGGCGACCGTGCGGCGGCCGAAGGTGGTGCGGTTGAGCACCAGCCAGCCGATGACCGTCACGACGGCGAAGACCAGGACCAGCGGCGGGATGCCCAGGATGTAGGCGTCGCGCTCTCCCAGGTCGAGGACGGACGGCACGGTGACGATCTGTGTCTTGCCGTCGGTGATCTGCAGGGCGAGGCCGCGGGCGGAGGCCAGCATGGCGAGGGTGGCGATGAACGGCACCATCGAGCCGTAGGCGATGAGCACCCCGTTGACCAGGCCGCAGCCGACTCCGACGACGATCGCCGTGAAGAGGATGCCGGCGAAGCCGTACTCCTGGGTGGCGACCGTGGTCGCCCACACCGAGGCGAGGGCGACGATCGCGCCGACCGACAGGTCGATGCCGCCGGAGATGATGACGAAGGTCATGCCGACGGTGACGACGCCGACCACGGAGGCCTGGGTGAGGACCAGTTGCAGGTTGCGGGTGTCGAGGAACTCGTCGGGCTTGGTGATGCCGCCGACGACGATCAGCGCGGCGAGCACGCCGAGCAGCGAGAGGGTGCGGACGTCGGCGCGGGCCAGCAGGCCGCGCCAGGGTGTGGGCCGGGCCTGGGGCACCTTGTCGGTGCTGCTGTCCCGCGGCGGGGAGACGGGCTGCGTCATGACGCCGGGCTTCCTTCCATGACCAGGTCGAGTACGCGGTGTTCGTCGAGTTCGCGCGCGGGTGCCGTGTGGACGACACGGCCCTCGCGCAGCACCAGGACGCGGTCGGCGAGGCCGAGCACCTCGGGCACCTCGCTGGAGACCAGCAGCACGGCGAGGCCTTCGTCGGCCAGCCGGCGGACGACCGCGTACAGTTCGGCGCGGGCGCCGACGTCGACGCCGCGGGTGGGTTCGTCGAGCAGCAGCACCCGGCAGCCGCGCAGCAGCCAGCGGGCGAGGACGGCTTTTTGCTGGTTGCCACCGGACAGGGTGCGCACGGGCACGGACGGGTTGTCGGGCCTGAGCGACAGCTCGCGGGTCGCGGCCCGGGCGGCACCGAGTTCGGCGCCCCGGTCGATCCAGCCGGCGCGCGAGAAGCGGGACATGGAGGAGACCGACACGTTGCGGGTGACGGACTCCAGCATCAGCAGGGCCTGCGCCTTGCGTTCCTCGGGGGCGAGCCCGAGTCCGGCCCGGACGGCGGCCCGGACGCTGCCCGGCTTCAAGGGCCGCCCGTCCACCAGCACCTGACCGGACGTCGGCTTCCTGGCGCCGTAGACGGTCTCCAGGATCTCGGAGCGGCCCGAGCCGACGAGTCCGGCGAGGCCCACGATCTCGCCGGGCCGCACCTCCAGGTCGAGAGGCTCGAACTCCCCGGCGCGGGACAGCCCCCGGACGGTCAGCACCGGTTCGCCGGGCGGTGGGGCCGCGGGCCGGTCGGGGAAGACGTACTCGACGTTGCGGCCGGTCATCAGGGCGACGACCTCGCGGGTCGGTGTGGTCTTCGCGGGCAGTCCGTTCGCCACGGCCCGGCCGTCCTTCAGTACGGTGACCCGGTCGCCGATGCGCCGGATCTCCTCCAGGCGGTGCGAGATGTAGACGACGGCGACACCCGCGGCGGTGAGGTCGCCGACGATGCGGAAGAGGTTGTCGACCTCGTCCGGGTCGAGGGCGGCGGACGGTTCGTCCATGACGATGAGCCGCACGTCGTGGGAGAGCGCCCGGGCCATGGACACGATCTGCTGCTGTGCCGCCGACAGCTCCCCGACGAGGCGGGCCGGGTCGATCTCCCCGTGGCCAAGTCGCTTCAGCAGGGCTCCGGTCGAGGCCTTGGCCGCCTTCCCCCGCACGACGAACCCCGCGGCGGTCGGCTCATGCCCCAGGTGCACGTTCTCGGCGACCGACAGGTGCTCCACCAGGTCGAGTTCCTGGTAGATGGTCGCGATGCCGAGCCGCATGGCGGCGATCGGCGAGCGGAGCGTGACCTCCTCGTCGCGCCAGCGGATGGTGCCCGTGTCGGGCTGGTGGGCGCCGGCCAGGACCTTGATGAGGGTCGACTTCCCGGCGCCGTTCTGGCCGAGCAGACAGTGCACCTCACCGGCCTGGACGTCGAGGTCGACGCCGTCGAGGGCCCGGACTCCGGGGAACGACTTGGTGATGCCGGACATGCTGAGCAGCGGTGATTCTGGTGCCATGCGGATTCCCCTTGGCGGGCGGGCCGGTGTCAGGGCAGGGCAGAGCAGGGCTCGGTACCGAGAGCGTGGTGCTGTGCTGACGTACTGACGTGCGCTTACGCGGGTGAGAACAGGTGGTCGCTGATGAGCCGGGCCGCGCCGATGACTCCGGCGGCGGGTCCCAACTCGCCCAGGACGATGGGCAGGTTGCCGGTCGCGAGAGGTAGTGACTGGCGGTAGACCTGGGTGCGGATCGCGGCGAGCAGGGTGTGGCCGAGGCCGGTCACCCCGCCGCCGATCACCACCAGGCCCGGGTTGAAGAAGCTCACCAGGCCGGCGATGACCTGGCCGGTGCGGTTGCCGCCCTCGCGGATCAGGTCGAGTGCGGTGGCGTCGCCGGCGGCGGCCGCGGCGGCGACGTCGACGGCGGTGAGGCCGCCGTTGGTCTCCAGCCGCGACGCCAGTTCGACGGAGAGCCCCTGCTGGGCGGCCTCCATGGCGTCACGGGCGAGGGCGGCCCCGCTGAAGTGGGCCTCCAGGCAGCCCCGGTTGCCGCAGGCGCAGGGGCGGCCGTCGGGCACGGCCTGGATGTGCCCGATGTCGCCGGCGCTGCCCGTCGTACCGCGGTAGACCTCACCGCCGACGACGATGCCGCAGCCGATGCCCGTGCCGATCTTGACGCAGAGGAAGTCGGCGACGGTGCGGGCGACGCCCGCGTGCTGCTCCCCCATCGCCATGAGGTTCACGTCGTTGTCGACCATGACCGGACAGCCGAGTTCCTGGCTGAGCGCCTCCCGCACGGGGAAGCCGTCCCAGCCCGGCATGATCGGCGGGGCCACGGGGATGCCCTCGGGGTAACGGACCGGGCCCGGGACGCCGATGCCGGCGCCGTCGAACCCCTCCGCGAGCCCCGAGGCCTTCAACTTGGCGGCCATGGCCAGGACTTGCTCGAAGACCGCGACCGGGCCCTCGCGCACGTCCATGGGGTGGTTGATGTGCCCGAGGGTCTCCAGTTCGGCGTTGGTGACGGCGACGTCGACCGAGGTCGCGCCGATGTCGACGCCGAGGAAGCGCAGCTGGGGGTTGAGCCGGATGTTGTGGGAGCGGCGGCCACCGCGCGAGGCGGCGAGTCCGTCGGCCACGACCAGCCCCGTCTCCAGCAGCCGGTCCACCTCGACGGCGAGCTTGGACCGTGAGAGGTCGACCTGGTCGCCCAGCTGGGCACGGGAGTTGGGGCCGCCGTCGCGCAACAGCTTGAGCAGGCGGGCCTGGTGGGCGTTTCCGGGTCGTGCCGTCATACGTCTCACGAGCCCCTCCCCGCCTCAATCGGCCTGTGCGCGCCGGTTTTCCGCCACCTCGGTGGCTTGCTTTCGAAGGGAACGTAGCAGCGGCTGCCGGAGGTGGGAAGAAGTCGCGCAGGAATTGCCCTCCACTTTTTCCACTCACAGGACAAAGGCGCGAGTCACCTGCCTTACCCCACAGGTAATCGACCGTGCGGCGCGCCCGGGTCAGGCTGGCATCAGTCCTGATCGCCCGACGGGAGGTCCCCCATGACCGACACCCCTGTCCCCGAAGCACTGCTGAGGGCCGTGCCGTTCGCCGACGAGCTGGGCATCGCCCTGGAGGAGGCCACCTCGGCCCGGGTCAGGGCCGCGCTCGCCTGGGCCCCCGCGTTGTGCACGGCGGGCGGCGCCCTGCACGGCGGTGCGCTGATGACGCTCGCCGACACAGCCGGCGCGGTGTGCGCGTTCCTCAACCTGCCGCCGGGCGCGAACACCTCGACCATCGAGTCGAAGACGAACTTCTTCCGCGCCGTGCGGTCGGGCACCGTCCACGCCGAGGCGCGAGCCGTGCACGTGGGACGCTCCAGCATCGCCGTGCGGACGGACCTGCGCGACGAGGTCGGCACCCTGGTGGGACAGACCACGCAGACTCAGGCGGTGCTGACCGCCCGCTGAGGCCTACGAACGCGCTCGCGCGTGGTACGACCGCCTTGTGTGCTCGGTGTGTTCGCGCATCAGACGGGTGGCCCGCTGTTCGTCGCGGTCGATGATCGCCGCGATGAGTGCGCGGTGTTCGACCCAGGACTGATGGCCCCGTTGGCGGGCGACCGGCGTGTAGTACCAGCGGACGCGGCGGTCGACCTGGGCGGCCAGTTCGGCGAGGACGGCGTTGCCCGCGAGCTCCATGATCTTCGCGTGGAAGCGGGCGTTCATGGCGACGGCCCCGTCCACGTCGTCGGCCTCGACGGCCTTCTCACCCTCCGCGCACAGCGCTTCCAGCGCGGCGATGCCGGCCTTGTCCGCGCCGGCCGCGGCGAGCCGGGCCGCCTCGGCCTCCAGGAGCGTACGGACCGTGAGGAGCTGGTCGGCCTCCTGCTCCGTCGGCTCGTGCACGAACGCGCCCTGGGCGGGCCGCAGATCGACCCAGCCCTCGGTGTTGAGCCGCTGCAGCGCCTCGCGCACCGGCTGCCGGGAGACCCCCAGATGCCCGGCGAGTTCGCTCTCCACGAGGTGCTGGCCGGGCTGGAGGGCACGGGTGGTGATGAGTTCGAGCAGTGCCTCGTAGACGCGATCACGCAGCGGACCCGGGCGTTCCAGCTTGGGTACCGCCCCTTGGGGCAGGCCTGTCGACAGCATCGCGGTCCCCCTCCTCGGCAGGGCCGTGCACAGCGCGGCGGAAGCCGGTCTCGCCGTAGCGTCAGTATCGATTGTCTTTCGTCTACAGTCTACGGCGCACAAGAGCCAGGGCTTCGGGGAGTTGACCGCGTCACACGGCGACGGGGTTCACGGGCAGCGGACGACCTGCCCCGCGTACGACAGGTTCCCGCCGAAGCCGAACAGCAGGACGGGGTCGCCCGTGGCGATCGCACCCTGTTCGACCAGCTTGGACAGGGCGAGCGGGATGCTCGCGGCCGACGTGTTGCCGGACCCCGTGACATCGCGCGCGACGACCGCGTTCACGGCGCCGATCTTCTCCGCGAGGGGTTCGATGATGCGGAGATTGGCTTGATGCAGTACGACCGCGGCGAGGTCCGCCGGCGCCAGCCCGGCCCGCTCGCACGCCCGCCGCGCGATGGGCGGCAGCTGCGTCGTCGCCCAGCGGTAGACGCTCTGCCCCTCCTGCGCGAAGCGCGGCGGCGTGCCCTCGATCCGCACCGCGTTCCCCATCTCGGGCACCGAACCCCACAGCACCGGCCCGATGGCGGGCTCGTCGGCGGCCTCCACGACCGCGGCCCCGGCCCCGTCTCCGACGAGCACACACGTCGTGCGGTCGCTCCAGTCCGTCACGTCGGACATCTTGTCGGCGCCGATGACCAGGGCCCGGCTCGCTCCTCCCGCGCGGACTGTGTGGTCGGCGGTGGCCAGGGCGTGGGTGAAGCCGGCGCACACCACGTTGAGGTCCATCGTGGCGGCCTGCGGAACGCCGAGACGGGACGCGACCCGGGCGGCCGTGTTGGGCGAGCGGTCGACGGCGGTGGAGGTGGCGACCAGCACCAGGTCGATGTCGGCGGGGGTCAGCCCGGCCGCCGCGAGGGCCTTGGCGGCGGCGTGGGCGGCCAGCTCGTCGACGGGTTCGTCGGGGCCGGCGATGTGGCGGGTGCGGATGCCCACCCGGCTCCTGATCCACTCGTCACTGGTGTCGACCATGCCCGCCAGGTCCTCGTTGGTGAGCACCTTGGCGGGCTGGTAGTGACCGACGGCGGCGATGCGCGAGCCGTTCATCTGGGCGGTCCCCCTCGTTGGAACTTGGGTAGCGGGACCCACCAGTCTGATCAGTGACTCGCGGGTACGACGGCAGGCAAGGCGACAGGAAACAGGTGCCCGCGTTGTCAGCTTCGGTCAGCTCCTCGGACGACCGGACACCTGTCGAACGGCTAGCCGGTGAACAGCTGGGTCGCCTTGCGGACCAGCTCGTACAGCCCGTAGGCGAGCGGGACGCCCACCCACACCCAGGCGAAGGCGATCAGCCACCGCCGGTCCGGGCTAGGCGGACTCTGGCTGCTGTCGCTGGACATGTGCGGCCTCCTTCGGTGCCGGGACGTGATGACGCGGGTGGACGGGCCGGACGAGTTCGTTGGCGACGAAGCCGACGACGAGCAGCCCGATCATGATGACGAACGACAGCCCGTACAGGGACGCGCCGTGCCGGCCCGCCTCCTCCTGCCGGTCGGCGATCCAGTTCACGATGAGCGGCCCGAGCACGCCCGCCGTGGACCATGCGGTGAGCAGCCGCCCGTGGATGGCGCCGACCTGGTGCGTGCCGAACAGGTCCTTCAGATACGCCGGGATCGTCGCGAAGCCACCGCCGTAGAAGGACAGGATCACCAGCGCGCACAGGACGAACAGCGGCTTGGAGGAGTCGCCGAACAGGGCGATGAGCGCGTACATCAGCGCGCCGACGCCCAGGTAGACGCGGTAGATGTTCTTGCGGCCGATCAGGTCGGACGTCGACGACCAGCCGATGCGGCCCGCCATGTTCGCCGCCGACAGCAGCGCGACGAAGCCGGCGGCGGCCGTGACCGACACGGGTGTGGAGGAGTCCGCGAAGAAGTCCGTGATCATCGGCGCGGCCTTCTCCAGGATGCCGATGCCGGCGGTGACGTTCATGCAGAGCACGACCCACAGGCACCAGAACTGCGGCGTGCGGATGGCCTGGTTCGCGGAGACCTGCGGGCCGGTGGGGGCTGGCCGCGCGGCTCCCCGCGCCCCCGGGACGCCGCTCGGAACCCGGACCAGGAGCACACCGAGCAGCATGAAGACGGCGTACGACAGGCCGTGTACCAGGAAGGCGAGCGCGATGCCGGAGCTGTCGCCGCCGAACGACTCCAGCATCTGCGCCGACCACGGCGAGGCGATGAGCGCGCCGCCGCCGAAGCCCATGATGGCGATGCCGGTGGCCATGCCGGGCCGGTCCGGGAACCACTTGATGAGGGTGGAGACGGGTGAGATGTAGCCGATGCCGAGGCCGATGCCGCCGACGAAGCCGTAGCCGAGGACGATCAGCCAGTACTGCTCCACGGCCGCGCCCAGCGCGGAGAGCAGGAAGCCGGACGAGAAGCAGACGAGGGCGACGGTCATGGCCCAGCGCGGGCCGTTGCGCTCCACGAGCGTGCCGCCGAACGCGGCGGACAGCCCCAGCATGACGATGCCCAGCTGGAAGGGCAGCGCGCTCTGCGTGCCGCTGAGGCCGAGCGCGGACTCCAGGGGCGGCTTGAACACGCTCCAGGCGTAGGCCTGGCCGATGGAGAGATGTACGGAGAGAGCGGCGGGCGGGACGAGCCAGCGGCTCCAGCCCGGGGGCGCGACTGGGGGACTCATGAAC
The DNA here is from genome assembly GCF_009862985.1 of Streptomyces sp. SID5464. Taxonomy (NCBI): domain Bacteria; kingdom Bacillati; phylum Actinomycetota; class Actinomycetes; order Kitasatosporales; family Streptomycetaceae; genus Streptomyces; species Streptomyces sp. SID5464. The sequence continues at coordinate 37,437 of NZ_WWIQ01000067.1, forward strand.
CCGGGACGGTAGGCAATCGCAGGGGAGTTGAGAAGGCGGCGCGTCGACCGTATGCGGTGAGCGGTATCCAGCATGCGCCGAACGGTCATCGCACGGACCCTTGCTGAGCCAACCTCCATACTGTAGACAATATTTCGTCGACACAAGCCGGACGACTGCCACCTGGCGGCAGCCGATCTGACGGCAGTCACCTCCGCGGTATCCCTCAAACCGAACGGAGTGTTCCCGTGAAAGTCGCAGTTCTCGGCGCCGGTGCCATCGGCGCCTACGTCGGCGCCGCGCTCCACCGCGCGGGTGCCGACGTGCACCTCATCGCCCGTGGACCGCATCTGGCGGCCATGAGGCAGCACGGAGTCCGGGTGCGCAGCCCGCGCGGCGACTTCACCGCGCACCCCCACGCGACCGACGACCCGGCCGAGGTCGGCCCGGTCGACTTCGTCTTCCTGGGCCTCAAGGCCAACGCGTACGCGGCGTGCGGGCCGCTGATCGCGCCGTTGCTGGGTGACACGACGGCGGTCGTGGCCGCCCAGAACGGCATCCCCTGGTGGTACTTCCACCGGCACGGCGGCCCGTACGACGGCCACCGCGTCGAGAGCGTGGACCCGGACGGCGCGGTCAGCGCGGTGCTCGCGCCCGAACGGGCCATCGGCTGTGTCGTCTACGCGGCGACCGAGCTCGAAGGGCCTGGCGTCGTACGGCACTTGGAAGGGACCCGGTTCTCGATCGGCGAGCCCGACCGCAGCGTCTCCACGCGGTGTGTGGCGCTCAGCGAGGCCATGCAGGCGGGCGGCCTGAAGTGCCCGGTCGAACCGGACCTGCGCAACGACATCTGGCTCAAGCTGCTCGGCAACATCTCCTTCAACCCGATCAGCGCGCTGGCCCGCGCGACCATGCGGCAGATGTGCCTGCACGGCGGCACCCGCAGGGTCATCGAGATCATGATGACCGAGACGCTCGCGGTCGCGAACGCCCTCGGCTGCGAGGTCGGCGTCTCCATCGAGCGCCGGCTCGCGGGCGCCGAGCGGGTCGGCGACCACCGCACCTCCACGCTCCAGGACCTGGAGCGCGGCAAACCGCTCGAACTCGACGTACTCCTCGCGGCGGTCGTCGAGTTGGCGGACATCACCGGCGTGGAGGTGCCCACCCTGCGCACCGTGCACGCCATCTCGGACCTGCTCGCGCTGAGGAGCGCCGCATGAGGAGCGTCGTATGAGGAAACGGCAACCGAAGACCTACACCCGGCTGACGCACCCGCTCGTACGGGACTCCCGCGACGAACCCTTCCGGCGGGCGACCTGGGACGAGGCGCTGGACCGGGCGGCCCGGGGCATCGAGCGCAACCGCGGTGCCTTCGGCATGTTCTCCTGCGCCCGCGCCACCAACGAGATGAACTACGTGGCGCAGAAGTTCGCCCGGGTCGTCATGGGCACCAACAACGTCGACTCCTGCAACCGCACCTGCCACGCCCCGAGCGTGGCGGGCCTGTCGGCGGCGTTCGGCTCGGGCGGCGGGACGTCGTCGTACGAGGAGATCGAGCACACCGACGTCATCGTGATGTGGGGCTCCAACGCCCGCTTCGCGCACCCGATCTTCTTCCAGCACGTGCTGAAGGGGATCAGGAACGGCGCCCGGATGTACGCGGTCGATCCGCGCCGGACGTCGACCGCCGAGTGGGCGGAGAGCTGGCTCGGCCTCAACGTCGGCACCGACATCCCGATGGCCCACGCGATCGGCCGCGAGATCATCCACGCGGGGCTCGCCAACCAGGCGTTCATCGAGCGGGCGACGACCGGCTTCGAGGAGTACGTGCGGCTCGTCGAGCCGTGGACGCTGTCGCTCGCCGAGAAGGTGACGGGCGTACCGGCCGCCGCCATCCGCGAGCTGGCGCACGCCTACGCCCGGGCCGAACGCGCCCAGCTGTGCTGGACCCTCGGCATCACCGAACACCACAACGGCACCGACAACGTCCGCGCCCTGATCAACCTGTCCCTGCTCACCGGGCACGTCGGCCGCTACGGCTCCGGCCTGCAGCCCCTGCGCGGGCAGAACAACGTGCAGGGCGGAGGGGACATGGGGGCGATCCCCAACCGTCTGCCCGGCTTCCAGGACATCCTCGACCCGGAGATCCGGCTGAAGTTCGAGTCGGCCTGGGACACGGTCATCCAGCCGCACTACGGCCTGAACCTCACGGAGATGTTCGAGGCGATGGAGGACGGCACGCTCAAGGCCGTCTACTGCGTCGGCGAGAACCCGGCCCAGTCGGAGGCCGACAGCGAACAGGCCGTCCGGCGGCTGAAGGCCCTCGACTTCCTGGTCGTCCAGGACATCTTCCTCACGAAGACGGCCGAGATCGCGGACGTCGTCCTGCCCGCCACGGCGGGCTGGGCGGAGACCGAGGGCACGACCACCAACAGCGAGCGCCGCGTCCAGCGCGTCCGCAAGGCGGTCACCCCGCCCGGCGAGGCCCGCGAGGACATCGACATCATCTGCGACCTCGCGGCCCGCCTCGGCCACGACTGGAAGTACGCCGACGCCGAGACCGTGTGGAACGAGCTGAGGTCGGTATCGCCCGACCACTACGGCATGACGTACGAGCGTCTGGAGGAGCACCAGGGCATCCAGTGGCCCTGCCCCAGCACCGACGGGCTCGAACCGACCTACCTGCACGGGCGGTTGTGGGAGCCGGACCCCGGCAAACGCGGTCCGCTCGCGCCCTTCGGGATCGTGCAGCACGACCCGCCCGTGGACCTCACCGACGAGGAGTACCCGATCCGGCTCACCACCGGGCGGCGGCTCGACTCGTACAACACCGGGGTGCAGAGCGGCGGTTACGCCTCACCGCTGCGGCGCGGCGAGTACATCGAGCTGTCCCCGGAGGACGCCGAGCGCTACGGGGTCGTGGTGGGCGAGCAGGTGCAGGTGACCTCGCGGCGCGGGTCGGTGACCGCGCCCGTGTGGGTGGACACCGCGCTGCGGCCCGGGCTCGCGTTCATGACCATGCACTTCCCCGACGAGGTGGACACCAACGCGCTGACGATCGAGGCGAACTGCCCGATCGCGGGGACGGCGGAGTTCAAGGCGTCGGCGATCCGGATCGACAAGCTGCCCATCGCGACCATCGTGGGGTGAACGTACGTGGACCTGCACTTCGGTGACAGCAAACCGACGGACGAGGAACGGGCCGCCGTCGACGCCCTGCTCGGGCCTCCGGAGTCCTCCTGGGAGGGCGCCGCCCGCGATGAGATGGGGGCCGCGGATCTGCGGTGGGCCCGTGGCGGGCGCGAGGCCCGGGACCGCCGCGACCTGCTGTTGCCGGGGCTGCACGCGATCAACGACCGGGTCGGCTGGATCAGCGACGGCGCCCTCGACTACCTGTGCCGGCGGCTGACGGTGCCGCCGGCGGAGGCCTACGGGGTCGCCACCTTCTACGCCATGTTCTCCGTCAAGCCGCGTCCGGCGACCGTGCTGCACGTCTGCACCGACCTGGCGTGCGCGGCGGCCGGGGCGCCGGAGCTGTGCGCGGGGATCGAGGAGCGGCTGGGGCCGGGCAGCGGGGTGAGCGTCGAACGCAGCCCGTGCCTCGGCCTGTGCGAACGCGCGCCCGCGGCACTCGCGATCAAGGCCGGGGACCCGGTCCGCACGGCGGTGTCGGCGCCGGCGACCGTGCACGACGCCGTGCTCGCCGCGAGCGCGCCCGACTCGGCGCCCGAGGAGCCGCCCGCCGCCCTGGCGGTGCCCCAGGCCGGGCAGGACGGCCTGATGCTGCTGCACCGGGTCGGCGTGGTCGACCCCGCGTCCCTCGACGACTACCGCGCCCACGGCGGCTACACCGCCCTGCGCCGGGCCTTCGAGCTGGGACCCGCCGGAGTCATCCGCGAGGTCACCGACTCGGGCCTGGTCGGGCGGGGCGGCGCCGCCTTCCCGACCGGCCGCAAGTGGCAGGCCACGGCGTCCCAGCCGGACCATCCGCACCACCTCGTCTGCAACGCCGACGAGTCCGAGCCCGGCACGTTCAAGGACCGCGTGCTCATGGAGGGCGACCCGTACGCGCTCGTCGAGGCGATGACGATCGCCGGCTACGCGACCGGCGCCCACCGGGGCTACCTGTACCTGCGCGGCGAGTACCCGCGCGCCCTGCACCGGCTCGAGCACGCGATCGCGCAGGCACGCTCACGTGGACTGCTCGGCGACGACGTCCTCGGCCAGGGCTACTCCTTCGACATCGAGATCCGGCGCGGCGCCGGCGCCTACATCTGCGGTGAGGAGACGGCCCTGTTCAACTCCATCGAGGGCTACCGGGGCGAGCCCCGCTCGAAGCCGCCGTTCCCCGTGGAGAAGGGCCTGTTCGGCAAACCGACGGTCGAGAACAACGTCGAGACGCTGGTCAACGTCCTGCCGATCCTGAACCTGGGCGCACCCGCCTACGCGGCGATCGGCACGGAGCGCTCGACCGGGCCGAAGCTGTTCTGCGTGTCCGGGACCGTGGAGCGGCCGGGTGTCTACGAGGTGCCGTTCGGCGCGACGCTGGGTGAGGTGCTGGCACTGGCCGGGGTGCGGGACGGGCTGCGGGCGGTGCTGCTCGGCGGGGCGGCCGGCGGTTTCGTCCGGGCCGACGAGCTGGACATCCCGCTCACCTTCGAAGGGACACGGGAGGCGGGCACCACGCTCGGCTCGGGGGTCGTCATGGCCTTCGACGACAGCGTGCCCCTCCCCCGCCTGCTGCTGCGCATCGCGGAGTTCTTCCGCGACGAGTCGTGCGGGCAGTGCGTGCCGTGCCGGGTCGGGACCGTGCGGCAGGAGGAGGCGCTGCACCGGATCGTGGAGCGCGCCGGCGCCGCCGCCGCGGACGACATCGCCTTGCTCAGGGGGGTCGGCCGCGCGATGCGGGACGCCTCGATCTGCGGTCTCGGGCAGACCGCCTGGAACGCCGTGGAATCCGCCATCGACCGTCTGGGGGCGTACGAATGACCGTCACACCGCTGGGGATCCCGCGCCGCATGCTGGAGTTCACGATCGACGGCGAGGAGGCCCGGGTCCCCGAGGGCTCGACGATCCTCGACGCCTGCCGGGCGGCCGGCAAGGACATCCCGACCCTGTGCGAGGGCGACACCCTGCGCCCGAAGAACGCCTGCCGCGTCTGCGTCGTCGAGGTCGAGGGGGCCCGCACCCTCGTCCCGGCCTGCTCCCGCAAGGCCGAGCCGGGCATGGAGGTGCACACCGACAGCGAGCGCGCCCGGCACAGCCGCAAGGTCGTCCTCGAACTGCTGGCGTCCTCCGTCGACCTCTCCACCACCCCGCGGGTCGCCGAGTGGCTCAAGGAGTACGAGGCGAAGCCGGACCGCTTCGGCCCGGACGCGGCCCGGCTCAACGAGGAGCCGAAGGTCGACAACGACCTGTACGTACGCGACTACGACAAGTGCATCCTCTGCTACAAGTGCGTGGACGCCTGCGGCGACCAGTGGCAGAACACCTTCGCGATCTCGGTGGCCGGGCGGGGCTTCGACGCCCGGATCGCCGTGGAGCACGACGCCCCGCTGACCGACTCGGCGTGCGTGTACTGCGGGAACTGCATCGAGGTGTGCCCGACGGGCGCGCTGTCCTTCAAATCCGAGTTCGACATGCGCGCGGCGGGTACGTGGGACGAGTCACGGCAGACCGAGACGACCACGGTGTGCGCGTACTGCGGAGTGGGCTGCAACCTGACGCTGCACGTGCAGGACAATGAGATCGTGAAGGTCACCTCACCGCACGACAACCCGGTGACCCACGGCAACCTCTGCATCAAGGGCCGCTTCGGCTACCAGCACGTACAGAACCGGGACTGATCAGGACATGGGACGAGTCACGGAACGACGCAAGGTGCTCCGCATCCGGGACGGGGCGGTCTCCAGCCGTCCGGACACACTCGTCGCCGAGGAACCCCTGGAGATCCGGCTGAACGGCAAGCCCCTCGCGATCACCATGCGCACCCCCGGCGACGACTTCGCCCTGGCGGCGGGCTTCCTGGTGAGCGAGGGGGTGCTGGGCGGGCAGCAGGACCTCCGGAACATCGTCTACTGCGCCGGGGCGACAGCCGACGGCTCGAACACGTACAACGTGGTCGACGTGCAGACGGCCCCGGGGGTGGTGATTCCCGACATCACGCTGGAACGGAACGTCTACACGACCTCCTCCTGCGGGCTGTGCGGCAAGGCGTCGCTGGACGCCGTGCGCACGACGGCCCGCTGGCCCATCGCCGACACTCCCGCGGTCCGGGTCACTCCCGAGCTGCTCGCGAGCCTGCCCGACCGGCTGCGTGCCGCCCAGCGGGTCTTCGACCGGACCGGCGGTCTGCACGCGGCGGCCCTGTTCTCCGAGGACGGCGAGCTGCTGGACGTCCGGGAGGACGTGGGCCGGCACAACGCGGTCGACAAGCTGGTCGGCCGTGCCCTGCAGAACGGGGAGCTGCCGCTGCCGCGGGCGATCCTGCTCGTCTCGGGCCGGGCCTCGTTCGAGCTGGCGCAGAAGGCCGTGATGGCCGGCATCCCGGTCCTGGCGGCGGTGTCGGCGCCCTCCTCGCTGGCGGTGGACCTGGCAGCCGAGACGGGCCTGACGCTGGTGGGCTTCCTGCGGGGCAGCTCCATGAACGTGTACGCGGGTGAGGACCGCATCGCCCTGCGGGCCGCGGCCGCCCAGGGCTGAGCAGGTTCCCCCGCGACACGGCGGCGGGGCCCCGACCGGCGGGGAGCGCCCCCTGCGCCGCAGGGGCCCCGTCTCGGCCTGCCCTCCCGACGACTGGGGGGCGTGGTCAGTGCGCCGTGTCGGATATCCGGAGCAGCATGCCCGTGAACTGCTCGCGCTCGGCCTGCGACAGCGGTGCGAGCAGCTCGTCGTTGGCCGCGCGGGCCGCCTTCTCGCAGCGCTTGAGCAGTCGGGCTCCCTCCTCGGTGAGGGACACCGCGTTCTTCCGCCGGTCCTTCGGGTCCGGCTCGCGCACCACCAGGCCCGCCGCCTGGAGGTCGTTCAGGATGCCGACCAGGTCCTTGGGGTCCAGCCGGACCCCGCGTCCGAGGTCGGCCTGGGCGACGGGGCCGAGGTCACGGACGGCGGACAGCACCACGTGGTGCCACATCCGCATGTCCTGCTCGGCCAGCGCCGCGGCCACCAGGGCCCGGCCGCGGGCGGCGGCCCGGCCGAGCAGCCAGCTGGGCAGGGAGCGGATCGCGGGGAGGGGAGCTTCCGACATGGCCGCAGCCTAACCAAGAAATCGTTGGTTCTCCCTATGATCCTCCTATACCGTTGGGCATCCCAACGAAATCGTGGGGACCACCAACGACACCCGGAGGTGCGATGCGCCGCGTCCGCTACGAATCCCGAGGCGGCCCCCTGTTCGTGGAGGAGGCACCGGTGCCCGAGCCGGGCCCCGGCGAACTGCTCGTGCGCGCGGAGGCGATCGGCGTCACGCTCCCGGTGGTACGCAAGGTCACCGAGGCGGCGGAGCCGGTCCCGCTCGGCGGCGAGATCGCCGGGGAGGTCACGGCCGTCGGCGAGGGCGTCACCCGCTTCAGTACCGGCGACCGCGTGACGGGGCTCTGCTTCGGCCACGGCTACGCCGACTTCGCGCTCCTGCACGAGGCCATGGCCTCCCCCGTCCCGGCGGACGCCACCGCCGTCGACGCGGTCGCCCTGGTCCGCAGCGGCCTGGTCGCCCTCGGCGCCCTGGAGGCGGCACGGCCGGAGCCGGGCGAAGCGGCCCTGGTCACGGCGGCGGCGAGCGGTGTCGGCCACCTGGCCGTGCAGCTGGCCAGGACGCGGGGCGCCGGACGGGTCGTGGGGGCCGTCTCCGCCCCGGCCAAGGCCGCCTTCGTCCGCGGCCTCGGCGCCGATCACATCGTCACCTACGGCGACGACAGCTGGGGCACCCCGGTCGACTACGCCCTGGACGCGGTCGGCGGGGAGCTGCTCGCCCCGGCCCTCGCCGCGCTCGCCCCGGAGGGACGGCTCGTGGCGTACAGCTCGGGCGGCGGCACCGTCCAGGCGTACGACCTGCTCGTGGGTGCCAAGTCGGTGATCGGGTTCCAGATGGCCCGCATCGCGCGCGGGAAGCCGGAGTTGTACGAGCAGTGGCGCAAGGAGCTGTGGCGGCTGTTCGCCGCCGGAGAGCTGAAGCCCGTCGTCCACGGGGAGTTCGCCCTTCAGGACGCGGCGAAGGCGCACGGGGAGATCGAGGCGAGGGCCAACCTCGGCAAGGTCGTCCTGATCCCCTGACGCACGCTTCTTGTGGGGGGTCTGTGAAGCCAAGTACCGTCTGTGGCCCACACATGGGACGTGGGATGTCCGCTTGTCCGAATGTCCGCTCCCCGGATGTCCGTTCCCATGCCTCGGTGGTCCAGCCGACAGACGCATGAAGGGCAGGTCGCACCATGCCGTCAAGTCTTCGCGCACGCCTGAGATCCACCCTGACAGCCGTTCTCACCGCCGCGGCGCTGCTCACGCCCGCAGGCCCGGCCGGTGCACAACCCGCCACGGACTTACCGGAGTTCGAACAACAGGTCCTCTTCAAGGCCTCCCAGGACCCCGGTTACGCGTGCTTCCGGATCCCCGCGATCGTGCGGACGACGGCCGGCACGCTGCTCGCCTTCGCCGAGGGCCGCGTCCTCAACTGCGGTGACGCGGCCGACATCGACATCGTCCTCAAGCGCTCCACCGACGGCGGCCGCACCTGGGGACCGCTCCAGGTCGTCAACGAGGGCGCGGGCGACACGCACGGCAACCCGGCGCCCGTCGTGGACCGCAGGACCGGCCGGATCCTGCTGGCCGAGACGTACAACACGGGCCGTACGGACGCCGGCAACTGCTCCGTCCCCTGCGACCGCACCCCGCATCTCCAGTACAGCGACGACGACGGCCGGACCTGGTCCGAGCCGCGCGACCTGAGCGGCGAGATCCTGCCCGGGCACTGGAACTCCTGGTACGCCACCGGGCCCGTGCACGGCATCCAGCTCAGCCGCGGGAAGCACGCCGGGCGGTTGGTGTTCGGCGTCAACACCGAGACGTGGGACGGCAGCAGGGTCACCGCGAACCACGCCGCGCTCATCGTCAGCGACGACGGGGGCGACACGTGGCGGATCGGTGCCACGGACTCCTGGCCGATAGCGCAGGACGGCACGTTCCGGCAGAAGCCGTCGGAGGTGACGCTCACCGAACGCGCCGACGGCGCCCTCCTCGTCAGCGGCCGGGAACAGGACGGCACCGACCCGGGCCACCGCTCCCAGACCCTCAGCCGGGACGGCGGCGACAGCTTCGCCACGCCCTTCCGCGGCCTCCCGGACCTCTACACGCCACAGGTCCAGGGCGCGACACTGCGCCTCGGCGACAGGCTCCTGCTGTCGGCCCCGGCCGATCCCGACCGCCGCCGGACGATGATGGTCCGCTCCTCCTACGACGGCGGGCGCACCTGGGACAGCGTGGACCGGGGCACGGTCGTCACCACGGACTGGTCCGGCTACTCCGACATGGCGGCGGTCGACGCCTCGACGGTGGGCCTGCTGTACGAGGGCGGCGCGGTCGACGCCCGCGACGAGATCCGCTTCGCCCGCTTCACCGAGGACTGGCTGGAACCGCGCCGTGGCGCCGACCCGACCACCCGCGACGTCGCGCCGGGCGCGCGGCCCGCGGCGGTGCTCGGCGGTGCCGGGCGAACGGCCGGCGTCCGCGGCGGTGCGCTGTCCTTCGACGGCGCCGACGACGCCGTGCGCCTGCCGTACCGGTCCCGGCTGGCGCTCGCCGACGGCGACTTCACGGCCTCGCTGTTCTTCCGCTACACCGCCACGACCGGCGAACAGCCCTTCCTGTGGATGGGCGGCATCGGCAACAGCCAGCCGCAGGTCTGGCTGCGCGGGGAGCCGGCGAGCGACCGGGTGCGGGCACTCATCACCACCCGGTCGGGCGCGACGACCGTCCGGACGGCCTCGGTGTCGACCGCCGGCGCCCACAACGACGGCCGCTGGCACCACCTGGTCCTGCGCCGGGGCGGCGGGAACCTGACCCTCTTCCTCGACGGCACACCGGTCAGCACCCCGGACGTGCCGGGCTCGGTCAGCCGTAACTCCCCGTTCGGCGTGCACATCGGCCAGCGCATGGACAGCCGGGCGTTCCTGACGGGGGCCATCGACGACGTCCGCGTCTGGAACCGGGCCCTGACCGACGGGGAGTTGACCGCCGCCACCAAGGACGCCGCCACGAGGGGCACGGTGCTGTGGCTCCCCATGGACCAGGTGAGCGGCAGCCACTAACGTCACCCAGCGTGCCCGACGACGCAGGTGCAGCACGAGCACGGCAGCGCACGGGAACCGGGATCGGCCTGCTGCTGGTCCTGGTTCTCGGGGCCGCGCTGCTCATCGCCCTCCCCGAGGAGGAGAGTCCGCACGACGACACCGCCTGCCGGGCGCGCACGGTCCGCTCCTGGCAGCAGGACGACGGCCTCACCGCCGAGTTCGCCCGCTACGGCGACGACGCGACCCGCACCGACGACTGGACCGGCGGCGACGGAACCCACTCGGTGCGGCTGCCGGACGGCCGGGTGCTGTGGCTGTTCTCGGACACCTACCTGGGCCGCGTCCACGGCCCGCCCAACCCGGCCGGCGAGTCCCACGCCTGGCGGGACACCACCGCGCCGCTGGTGCGCAACTCGGCCGTGCTGATGCGCGACGGACGGCTGGAGACCACCCTCCCCGCCCCGCTCTTCCCCGACCCGGCGCCGAACCAGTGGCGCTGGCCGGTCGCCGCCCGCGTCGAACCCCGCTCCCCCGGCTCCTCGGAGCAGGTCGTCCGGGTACTGCTGTGGGTGCGCACGGCCGGCCAGGCCCCGTGGATCTACGGCGTGCCCACCGCGACCGAGGTCGCCACGCTGTCGCTGCCCGAGCTGCGCCTGGAGTCGGTCGTCAAGGTGCTCGACCAGCAGCTGGTCCCCGACCCGTCCCGGCGGGTGCTGTTCGGCACGACGCTGGTCGAGGAGGACGGCTGGAGTTACGTCTTCGGCGGTGACGACGGCCGGGCCGCCTCCCGCCCGGCCTCGCACGCGTACGTGGCGCGGGTGCCGGAGGGCGGGCTCGGGGATCCGGCGGCCTGGCGGTACTGGACCGGCTCGGCGTGGGCGGCCGGCGCCCGCCCCCGGCCGGTGCTCGGGGACGGGCAGCGCAGGGGCGTGGGCAGCGCGTTCTCGGTCGTCCGGGACGGCGGGACGTACGTGCTGTTCACGATGGCCGCGGGCACCAAGGGCCTGACCACCGTCGCCTCGTACTGGGCGTGTTCCCCGGCCGGGCCGTGGCACGGGCCCGCGAAGGAGTTCAGCCCGTCGCTGCCGCAGGGCCAGGTGGCCGCCTACAACCCGCAGGCGCACCCGGTGCTGAGCGGCGGCGGGCGTCTCGTGCTGAGCTACGACGTCAACTGGCTGGAGACGACGGGCGCCGCCGCCCAGCTCAGCCGGAACGTGTCCCTGTACCGACCGCGGTTCGTGGCGCTGCGGCTGGCTCCGCCGCGGTGACCTCCGGGCGCGGGTCGTGCGAGCGGCGCTTGGCGATCACCGCGCAGACCATCAGCTGCATCTGGTGGAAGAGCATCAGCGGCAGCACGGCCAGCGAGGCCTGCGCGCCGAACAGGACGCTCGCCATCGGCAGTCCGGCGGCCAGGGACTTCTTCGAACCGGCGAACTGGAGGGTGATCCGGTCCTCCCGACGGAAGCCCAGCGCCTTGCCGCCGTACCAGCTCAGCAGCAGCATCACGGCGAGGATCACGGCCTCGACGACGAGCAGCCCGGCCAGCCGGAGGGGGCTGACCTGGTGCCAGATGCCCTGGACCATGCCCTGGCTGAACGCGGTGTAGACGACGAGCAGGATCGAGCCGCGGTCCACGAGTCCGAGGATCTTCTTGTGACGGGTGATGAAGCCGCCGATCCAGCGGCGCAGCAGTTGCCCGGCGAGGAACGGCACGAGCAGTTGCAGCACGATCTTCAGCAGCGAGTCGGCGGAGAACCCGCCGCCGCTGCCGCCGAGCAGCGAGGCCGCGAGCAGCGGGGTGGCGACGATCCCGACGAGGGAGGAGAAGGAGCCCGCGCAGATCGCGGCGGGCACGTTGCCGCGGGCCATCGAGGTGAAGGCGATCGAGGACTGCACGGTCGACGGGACGAGCGTGAGGAAGAGCAGGCCCTGGTACAGCGGGTGCGTCAGGATCACCGGCACCAGCCCGCGGGCCGCCAGGCCGAGCAGCGGGAAGACGACGAAGGTGCAGGCCAGGACGGTGACGTGGAGCCGCCAGTGGCGCAGGCCGTCCAGTGCCTCACGGGTGGACAGCCGGGCGCCGTAGAGGAAGAACAGCAGGGCGATCGCCGCCGTGGAGGCACCCGACGCGACATCGGCGACCGTCCCGCGGGCCGGGAACAGTGCGGCGACACCCACCGTCCCGAGGAGGAGGAGGATGTACGGGTCGATCGGCATCCGACGCGGTCGGCGCAGGCGTTTCACGGTGCTCCACTTGCTCAGTACGTACAGGCGGTACAGGGCCGGTACGGCCCCCTTCCATCCTGCTCCTCACCCCGGCGATCGGGAATCCCGCACACCGCTCTCACTGTCATCACGTTCCGCGATAACCTGGGAGGCATGTACGACCCGTCCCATCTGCGCACCTTCCTGTCGGTGGCACAGACGCTGAGCTTCACGCAGGCCGCCCGCCGGCTCGGGCTGCGGCAGTCCACCGTCAGCCAGCACGTGCGGCGGCTGGAGGACGCCACGGGGCGGACGCTGTTCTCCCGGGACACGCACTCGGTGGAGCTCACGGAGGACGGCGAGGCCATGCTCGGGTTCGCGCGCCGGATCCTGGAGGTGCACGAGCAGGCGACGGCGTTCTTCACGGGCACCCGGCTGCGCGGCCGGCTGCGCTTCGGCGCGTCGGAGGACTTCGTGCTGACCCGGCTGCCGGAGATCCTCGAGGGCTTCCGGCACGACCACCCGGAGGTCGACCTGGAGCTGACGGTCGAGCTGTCGGGCACGCTGCACGAGCAGCTCGCCGCCGGGAAGCTGGACCTCGTCCTGGCCAAGCGGCGCCCCGAGGACCCGCGCGGCGAGCTGGTCCGGCACGACAGCCTGGTGTGGATCGGCGCGGAGCGCCTCCGGCTCGACCCGGACCGGCCCGTGCCGCTCATCGTCTATCCGCCGCCGGGCATCACCCGCGCGCTCGCCCTGGAGGCACTGGAGCGACAGGGCCGCGAATGGCGCGTGGTGTGCACGAGCGGCAGCCTCAACGGCCTCGTCGCGGCGGCCCGGGCGGGGCTCGGGGTGATGGCCCACTCCCGCGGCCTCATCCCGCCGGGCCTGGTCCGGGTCCCGGACCGGGCGGGGCTGCCGGAGCTGGGGCAGGTCGACTTCGTCGTGGTCCACGGCCGGCGGCGCTCCTCCGCCCAGGGCGCGGCGGATGCCCTGGCCGCGGCGATCCTGGCTGGCGGCGACCGGCTGAACCGGAGTGACGAAATCCGCCTCCGGGGCGCTGACACAAGAGACGACCGGACGCCGCACGCGAGGAGCCTCGCGCCGTAACCGGGTCGTACAGATTCGGTGGAGATTACGGCACCGAAACTTACTCAACCGTCAGGATTCTGTCCGACCCTTCCCCATGTGAGCGTATTTTCCCTCCCTGACCAGCGCGGACAAGAGCGCCGCTCGCCCTTTCCGCCCCTCCCGCCCTCTGCCCGGTTGGGGTAGCTTTCACGGCGCTGTGCGGAGCGTCACTCAACCGAAGCGCTGAGGAGCGGGGAGCGGGGTTTGCGCGAGTTCACCAACCCTCCGTTGGCGTTGGCACCTCCGGTGGGCGGTCTGGCCGACGTGGTCTTCCAGCATGCCCGGGAGGACCCGCTGCACATCGCGCTGGGCCGCAAGGACGAGTCCGGGCAGTGGCGGGACGTCACCAGCGCCGAGTTCCGCGACGAGGTGCTCGCCCTGGCCAAAGGCCTGCTGGCGAGCGGCATCCGGTTCGGCGACCGGGTCGCGATCATGTCCCGCACGCGCTACGAGTGGACCCTGTTCGACTACGCGCTGTGGACGATCGGCGCCCAGGTCGTGCCGGTCTACCCGACGTCCTCGGCCGAGCAGTGCTTCTGGATGCTGTACGACGCCGAGGTGACGGCCGCGGTCGTGGAGCACGAGGACCACGCGATGACGATCGCGACCGTCATCGACCGGCTGCCCCAGCTGCGCCGCCTGTGGCAGCTCGACTCCGGCGCCGTGCACGAGCTGTACGACGCCGGCGCGCACCTCGACGACGAGGTGGTGCACCGCCACCGGCAGGCCGTCACCCCCGACTCGGTCGCCACGATCATCTACACCTCGGGCACCACCGGCCGCCCCAAGGGCTGTGTCATCACGCACGGCAACTTCATGTACGAGGCGGACACCGTCATCGAGCGCTGGGAGCCGGTGTTCCACTCCAAGCGGGGCGACGAGGCCGCCACCCTGCTGTTCCTGCCGCTCGCCCACGTCTTCGGGCGGATGGTCCAGGTCGCCGGGATCCGCGGCAAGGTGAAGTTCGGCCATCAGCCGCAGCTGAACGCGGCGGCCCTGCTGCCCGACCTGGCCGCGTTCAGGCCGACGTTCTTCCTGGCCGTGCCGTACATCTTCGAGAAGGTGTTCAACGCGGCCCGCCGCAAGGCCGAGAAGGAGGGGCGCTCCGGCCCGTTCGAGAAGGCCGTCGACATCGCCATCAAGTACGCGGACGCGATGGAGGCGAAGGCCTGGGGCACCGGCCCCGGCCCGTCCGCCGGCCTGCGCATGCAGCACCAGTTGTTCGACAAGCTCGTCTACGCCAAGATCCGCGCCGCGATGGGCGGCCGTATCAAGCACGCCATGTCGGGCGGCTCGGCGATGGACCGGCGGCTCGGCCTGTTCTTCGCCGGGGCGGGCGTGCACATCTACGAGGGCTACGGCCTGACCGAGTCCACGGCCGCCGCGACCGCCAACCCGCCCGGACGCACCCGGTTCGGCACCGTCGGGCAGCCCATTCCCGGCATGACCGTGCACATCGCGGACGACGGCGAGATCTGGCTGCACGGCCAGAACGTCTTCCAGGGGTACCTCAACAACCCCAAGGCGACCGACGAGACCCTGCACGACGGCTGGCTGGCCACCGGCGACCTAGGCGCGCTCGACGAGGACGGCTACCTCACCATCACCGGCCGCAAGAAGGAGATCCTGGTCACATCGGGCGGCAAGAGTGTTTCGCCCGGTGTGCTGGAGGAACGCGTCCGTGACCATCCGCTGGTCAACCAGTGCATCGTCGTCGGCAACGACCGCCCGTACATCGCGGCCCTCGTGACCCTCGACCAGGAGGCCGTGGAGCACTGGCTGACGATGCGGGGCAAGCCGCGGATGTCCGCGGCGGAGCTGGTGCGCGACGCGGACCTGGAGACGGAGGTGCGACGCGCGGTGGTCGCGGCCAACACCCTTGTCTCGCAGGCCGAGTCGATCCGCACCTTCCGCATCCTGGCGCAGCCGTTCACCGAGGAGCACGGGCTGCTGACCCCGTCCCTGAAGCTGAAGCGGAAGGCGATCGAGAAGGCGTACGAGAACGAGGTCGAGGCACTGTACCGGGCATGAATTGCCAGGTGACAGGTGAATCACACGCCTGAATTCTCCCGTCAGGAATGCATCACGGCTCGTGATCGTTGACGATGGGAGGCACACCTGACCACAAACCGAAGGATCGAGAGCTCGTGAGCAAGGTCCCCCCGATCATCCTGAACAACGGCGTCGAGATGCCCCAGCTGGGCTTCGGTGTCTGGCAGGTGCCGGACGACGAGGCCGAGTCGGCCGTCGCGACGGCGCTGGAGGCCGGGTACCGCAGCATCGACACAGCGGCGATCTACGGCAACGAGGAGGGCACCGGCAAGGCCATCACCGCGTCCGGTCTCCCCCGCGAGGAGCTCTTCGTCACCACGAAGCTGTGGAACGCCGACCAGGGGTACGACTCCACGCTGCGCGCCTTCGACACGTCGCTGGAGAAGCTCGGCCTGGACTTCGTCGACCTCTACCTGATCCACTGGCCGCTGCCGGCCCGGGGTACCTACGTCGACACGTACAAGGCGTTCGAGAAGCTGCACGCCGACGGCCGGATCCGGGCCATCGGTGTCTCCAACTTCCTTCCCGAGCACCTGGAGCGGCTGATCGGCGAGACGTCGGTCATCCCGGCCGTGAACCAGATCGAGCTGCACCCGCACCTCCAGCAGAGCGCCGCCCGCGAGTATCACGCGGAGCAGGGCATCGCCACGGAGGCCTGGTCGCCGCTCGGCCAGGGCAAGGGCCTGCTGGAGGTCCCGGCGATCGTGGCCATCGCCCGGAAGCACAACCGGACTCCGGCCCAGGTCGTCCTGCGCTGGCACATCCAGCTGGGCAACGTGGTCATCCCGAAGTCCGTGACGCCGGCGCGGATCAAGGAGAACATCGAGGTCTTCGACTTCAGCCTGGACACCGAGGACCTGGCGGCCATCAGCGCCCTCAACGAGAACCGCCGTTTGGGCCCGGACCCGGCGACGTTCGACGGCGCCTGAGCGGTATCCGCCCCTCGCCCCCACGACTGCCCGCAGCCGCTCGGCTGCGGGCAGTCCGCGTTGGGGCGGCGCCCGCCCCAACGCCCGTCACTACCCCGCCCGGACCGCCGTGTGCACCGTGTGGGCCTCCAGGACGAACACGTCCGGGCGACGGTGCAGGCTCGCCTCGTCGTCGGGGTCGAGGAGCCGGTCGAGGGTCGCGAGGTCGTCCGCGTCGAGCCCGTCCGTCAGCCGCTCCCGCAGGTGCGACAGGGACGCCACGACATAGGCACGGGCCCGGTCCGAGGCGGGGGCGGGGAGGTCGAGCAGGAAGGTGTGCGTCCGGGTGTGCTTCAGGCCCGCGGCGGCCAGCAGAGCCGGCCAGTCCTCCGCCACCGCGACATGGCCCGGCAGCTCCGCACGCATCCGTGTGAACCACTCCGCCTCCACCGCGTCGATCCGCGCCTGGAGCCCGGGCCTGCCGATGCCGATGTCGCGCGGCAGGAACCGCGGGGGCAGTCCGCCCTCCATGAGCGCGAGGGTGCCGCCGGGGGCCAGCCGCGCGGCGAAGGCGGTGAGGGCGGCCCGCTGGTCGCCCAGGTGGTGCAGACTGCGGCTCGCCCAGAGCAGGTCGGCAGGGTAGTCCAGCTCGTCGAGCACGTCCGGGAGTTCGCCGGCGATCGTTGCGAAGCGGTCGGCGACCCCCAGCCGCCCGGCCCGGGCCCGCGCCCGCTCCAGCAGCGGCTCGGAGCCGTCCACCGCGACGATCCGCGCGCCCGGGAACGTCTCGGCGAACAGGCAGGACACGACGCCCGGCCCGCTGCCCGCGTCGACGATCAGGCCCGGCTCGGTCACCTCCTGCGCCAGCCAGGCCATGGCCCGCTCGTACAGGGACGCGAACAGCTCCGCCTGGGACTCCAGCCTCGGGCCCATCTCGGCCCAGTCGATGTCCGTGGGGCCGTGGTGATGTCCGTGGCCGTGCCGGGACTCGTGGTTGTGGTCGTGGTCGTGCGCCATGGTGGTCAGCCTCTCCCTCGGATGCCGCCAGCCTGCGCCGACGCACCGGGAGAAGGCCACCGCTCTTGCCGCTCCCGCAAAAAAGTTCCGCCGGGGCGCAAAGCCCCGGCGGACCCGTGGGGACGGGGCGTTCAGCCGGTCACGAGAGCGGCGGGTACGCGTTCTGCATCAGCTGCCGGAACTGGGCGGAGAACCAGTGCCCGGACAGCGGCGCGTCCGGCAGGGCACCGGACATGTTGTAGTTGTTACGCGGGTTGCCCGTGTAGGTCGGGTCGCACATGCGGTCGAAGCCCTTGCCCTCGTCGTTCGGGATGGCCTTGCTCGCCCCGTCGGACTCACCCGGCGGCTTCATCCACACGTACGCGTCGATCCCCGCCGCAGGGGCGGCCTGCGGGCGCTCGCCGAGACCGGCTCCGGCCTGGTTGCACCAGTTGCCGGTGTTGAGGCGACGGTCGTATCGCCCGCCGTCGACGTACGTGTCGACGCTCGTCGTCGCGCCCGGTCCGGTGGGCCGTGCGGTGCCGCCCCAGCCGTTGCGGGAGGTGTCGATCAGCATGCCGATGTTCGAGTTGAAGCCCGCCGAGACCAGCTGGTTGCGGAAGGCCTGGGCGTAGGACAGCTCGTCGACGTAGCGGTTCCAGTCGACCCATTTCGACTCGCGGACGGACTTGCCGGCCACGGTGTCGTTGATGGTGAAGTTGTTCTCCTTCAGGGCGCTGTAGTTCGCCGTGTTCGTGATGAAGCCGTGGACGTCGTTCACCGTGGCGCCCTCGGCGGTCGCCGCCTCCTTCATGATGGTGGCGGTGGGGCCGAAGTTGTCGTCCCAGCCGATCCAGCCGTGGTGCCCGGCGTCGACGTAGTTGTAGACGTTGGGCACGTCGCCGAGCTTGTTGAGCGCGTAGCCGACGCCCTTGACGTAGTTGCCGTTGGCCTTCATCACGTCGCACTGCGGGACGGCCGTCGGGCGGCTGCCGGTGTTGGTGACGAGGTTCGGCAGCGAGTCGATCTCGACCGTGGTGACGATCCGCAGCGAGGAGTACTTCGAGTCGGCGAGGATCGCCTTGATCGGGTCGATGTACTCCGTCTTGTACCGGTCGATCTCCGTCGGCCCGAGCTCGCCGTTGGAGGCGAGGGCGGAGCAGTCCCGGCCCGGCAGGTTGTAGATGACGAGTTGGACGACGAGTTCGCCGGAGCCCTTCTGGCGCAGCGCCTCGTCGAGGTGAGCGCGCAGGCCCATCTTGCCGCCCGCGCCGTTGATCGCGGCGATCCGGTCCAGCCACACACCGGTCGGCTGGTTGGAGACCCGGCTGCCGCCCGGCTCGGCCGCGGCCTTCGCGGACCACTCCGGGTTCACGTACACCTTGGCGCCCTCGTAGGGGTTGTTCACCCGGTTGGCGGGGCCGCCCGGGTCCGGCGGATCCGTGGGGCCGCCGGGGCCGCCGTCGACGTTGCAGGTCACGCCGTCGAGGGTGAAGGTGGCCGGGATCGCGTTGCTGCCGGTGTAGGAACCCTGGAAGCCGAAGCTGACCGAACCGCCCGTCGCGAGCTGGGCGTTGTAGCTCTCGTTGGCCGCGGTGACGTCGGCACCGCTCTGGCTGATCTTGGCGTTCCAGCCGCTGGTGACCTTCTGGTTGCCGGCGTACGACCACTTCAGCGACCACGAGGACTTGGCGGCGCTGTTGTTGGTGATGGTCACGGCGGCGGTGAAGCCGGTGCTCCACTGGTTCTGGATCTTGTAGTCGACGGTGCAGGGGACGGCGGCGGTGCCGATGCCGCCCGGGTCGACGGCGAACGCCGTGCCGGTGGCTCCGGCCACCAGGGCCATGGCGGCCAGTAACGCTGTTCTCGTACGGCTCATGAGTGCGGGTTTCCCTTTCGGTGGTGGGGGTGTCAGCCGTTCAGGGCGCGCTCCGACAAGGACGTGAAGAACCCGGCACCGGCACTCGCGCAGCCGGGGACGACCGCGAAGGCGGCGGCTAAAAGTACTGAACGCGAGGGGTGTCGCATGAGCGACTCCTTGCAGGTCGGGCCCGTCGTGACGGACGCGCCGACTGATGGAATCGCTCCCACTGGTGTCAAGGAAGGTAGCGGCAAGTGTCGGCAAAGAACAGGGGAGGCACTGACTTTCGCTCACCAAGCGGCGTCGAATCTTTTCGACTCTTCAAGGACCTTGACCGATACCACACCCGTCCTCACTATGGGAGCGCTCCCACTGGTTCAAGCCTTGACTTCTCCGAGCCGCAAGGAGGAACCAGCACCATGCATCCCCCACCCCGGAGACGGAGAGCCGTGCGGCGTCTGTGGACCGCCGCGCTCGCAGCTCTCGCGCTTCCGTTGACGATGCTCTCCTCAGGGTCGACTTCCGCGCAGGCGGCCGCACTTCAGTGCAGTGTCGATTACAAGACGAACGACTGGGGCTCCGGCTTCACCGCGGACCTCACCCTCACCAACCGCGGCACGGACGCCATCGACGGCTGGACGCTGACCTACGCCTACTCCGGCAACCAGAAGCTGGGGAACGGCTGGAACGGCACGTGGTCGCAGTCCGGCCAGAACATCACCGTCAAGAACGCCGCCCACAACGCGCGGGTCGCCGCGGGCGCCGCCGTCTCCACCGGCGCCCAGTTCTCCTACAGCGGCACCAACACCGCGCCGACCTCCTTCTCCGTCAACGGCACCCCCTGCACGGGCGCCCACCAGCCGCCGATCGCCGTGCTGACCAGCCCGGCCGCCGGCGCCGTCTACACCCAGGGCGAGGCGGTCCCGCTGGCGGCCACCGCGGCCGCCGCGGACAACGCCACGATCAGCAAGGTGGAGTTCTACGACGACACCAAGCTGCTGGGCACGGACACGAGCGCGCCCTATGCGCTGTCGGTCTCGAACTTGACCGTGGGCAGTCATTCTCTGGTGGCGAAGGCCTACGACAGCATGGGCGCCTCCGCCGACTCCACCCCGGTCGGCATCACGGTCGCCGCCGGCCCCACCGTCGTCGCCTCGCCGCTCCAACTCGGCGTGCAGTCCGGCAAGTCGGGCACGTACGAGGTGAAGCTGTCCAAGCAGCCGGCCTCCAACGTGACGGTGACGTCGGCCCGCGCGAGCGGCAACTCGGGCCTGTCGGTCACGGGCGGCGCCTCACTCACCTTCACGCCGCAGAACTGGAACACCGCACAGAAGGTGACCGTCACGGCGGCGGGCTCCGGTAGCGGTTCCGCCGTGTTCGAGTCGACGGCCCCGGGCCACGCCAAGGCCTCGGTCACCGTCACCCAGCTGGCGGCGGCCAAGGTGTACGACGCCCGCTTCCTGGAGCTCTACGGGAAGATCACCAACCCGGCGAACGGTTACTTCTCCCCCGAGGGCATTCCCTACCACTCGGTCGAGACGCTGATCGTCGAGGCGCCGGACCACGGTCACGAGACCACCTCGGAGGCGTACAGCTACCTCCTGTGGCTCCAGGCCATGTACGGCAAGGTGACCGGCGACTGGTCCAAGTTCAACGGGGCGTGGGAGCTCATGGAGAAGTACATGATCCCCACCAAGGCCGACCAGCCGACCAACTCCTTCTACAACGCCTCGAAGCCGGCGACCTACGCGCCCGAGCTGGACACGCCGAACGAGTACCCGGCCAAGCTCGACACCGGTGTCTCGGTCGGCCGGGACCCGATCGCGGCCGAGCTGAAGAGCGCATACGGCACGGACGACGTCTACGGCATGCACTGGCTGCAGGACGTGGACAACGTCTACGGCTACGGCAACGCGCCCGGCAAGTGCGAGGCGGGCCCCTCGGACACCGGCCCGTCGTACATCAACACCTTCCAGCGCGGCGCGCAGGAGTCGGTGTGGGAGACGGTGCCGCAGCCGACCTGTGACGCCTTCAAGTTCGGCGGCAAGAACGGCTATCTGGACCTGTTCACCGGTGACGCCTCCTACGCCAAGCAGTGGAAGTTCACCAACGCGCCGGACGCCGACGCGCGGGCCGTGCAGGCCGCCTACTGGGCGGACCTGTGGGCCAAGGAGCAGGGCAAGGGCGGGCAGGTCTCCGGGACCGTCGCCAAGGCGGCCAAGATGGGCGACTACCTGCGCTACTCGATGTACGACAAGTACTTCAAGAAGGTCGGCAACTGCGTCGGTCCCTCGACCTGCCCGGCGGGCACCGGCAAGGACGCCTCGTTCTACCTGATGTCCTGGTACTACGCCTGGGGCGGCGCCACCGACACCAACGCCGGCTGGGCCTGGCGCATCGGCTCCAGCCACGCCCACGGCGGCTACCAGAACCCGCTGGCCGCGTACGCGCTCGCCAACTACGCCCCGCTGAAGCCCAAGTCGGCGACGGGCGCGGCCGACTGGGCCAAGTCCATGGACCGGCAGCTGGAGTTCTACCGCTGGCTGCAGTCGGACGAGGGCGCCATCGCGGGCGGCGCGACCAACAGCTGGGCGGGCCGGTACGCGACCCCGCCCGCCGGGAAGTCGACGTTCTACGGCATGTACTACGACGAGAAGCCCGTGTACCACGACCCGCCGTCCAACCAGTGGTTCGGCTTCCAGGCGTGGTCCATGGAGCGGGTCGCCGAGCTGTACCAGCAGACGGGGAACGCGCAGGCCAAGACGGTCCTCGACAAGTGGGTCGACTGGGCGCTGTCCAAGACCACGTTCAACCCGGACGGCACGTTCAGGATCCCGTCGACGCTCCAGTGGTCGGGCCAGCCCGACACCTGGAACGCCTCCAGCCCCGGCTCCAACAGCGGGCTGCACGTCACCGTCGCCGACTACACCAACGACGTCGGTGTGGCGGCCGCGTACGCCAAGACCCTGGCGTACTACGCCGACCGCTCCGGTGACACGGAGGCCGCGGCGGCGGCGAAGAAGCTGCTGGACGGTATGTGGGCCAACCACCAGGACGATCTCGGGATCGCCGTCCCGGAGAACCGCGCGGACTACAACCGGTTCGACGACTCGGTGTACATCCCGAGCGGCTGGACGGGCACGATGCCGAACGGTGACGCGATCAACTCGTCGTCGACGTTCGACTCGATCCGGTCCTTCTACGAGGACGATCCCGCCTGGTCGAAGATCGAGAGTTATCTCGCGGGCGGTGCGGTGCCCTCGTTCACGTATCACCGGTTCTGGGCTCAGGCGGATATCGCCTTGGCCATGGGCTCGTACGCGGAGCTTCTCGAATAACCCCGCCGGGCGCTCCGCGGGGTGGGCGGTACTTCGGCTGCCGGTCCGTTGTGGCTGGTCGCGCAGTTCCCCGCACCTCTGAACAGCGTCCGAAGCTCTGCGTACACGGCCCTGCACCTGACGCAGGGCCACGGCCGGGCGGTCCCCACCCGCACTGGGGGCTGCCCGGCTCTCGCACGTTCCCCCTCCCACGGAAGGAACCCCACCGTGCGAAGAACCCGTGTTCTCACCGCCGTGCTCGCGTTGGCGGCCGGGTTGTTGTCCGGTGCGCCCGGCGCCCTGGCCGCTGATCCGCCGTCGGTGAAGATCGCTGCCGACACCTACTCCTGGAAGAACGCCCGGATCGACGGCGGTGGATTCGTTCCGGGCATCGTCTTCAACCGGACCGAGAAGAACCTCGCGTACGCCCGTACCGACATCGGCGGTGCCTACCGCTGGCAGGAGGCGTCGAAGACCTGGACGCCGCTGCTGGACTCCGTCGGGTGGGACGACTGGGGGCACACCGGGGTCGTCAGCATAGCCTCCGACTCCGTCGATCCCGACAAGGTGTACGCGGCGGTCGGTACGTACACCAACAGCTGGGATCCGAAGAACGGCGCGGTCATGCGCTCCTCCAACCGGGGGGCGAGCTGGCAGAAGGCGAACCTGCCGTTCAAGCTGGGCGGCAACATGCCGGGCCGGGGCATGGGCGAGCGGCTGGCCGTCGACCCGAACCGCAACAGCGTGCTGTACCTGGGCGCGCCCAGCGGCAAGGGACTGTGGCGGTCGACGGACTCGGGGGCCACCTGGTCGCAGGTGACGAACTTCCCGAACGTCGGCGACTACGTGCAGGATCCGAGTGACACGTCCGGGTACGCGTCCGACAACCAGGGCATCGTCTGGGTCACCTTCGACGAGTCCACGGGCGCGTCGGGCAGCGCCACGAAGACGATCTACGTCGGGGTCGCCGACAAGGACAACGCGGTGTACCGCTCGACGGACGCGGGCGCGACCTGGCAGCGGCTGGCCGGGCAGCCCACCGGCCATCTCGCCCACAAGGGCGTCCTGGACGCGAAGAACGGCTACCTGTACCTCGCCTACAGCGACAAGGGCGGCCCGTACGACGGCGGCAAGGGGCAGCTGTGGCGGTACGCGACCGGGACCGGTACCTGGACGGACATCAGCCCGGTGGCGGAGGCCGACACGTTCTACGGCTTCAGCGGGCTGACGGTGGACCGGCAGAAGCCGAGCACGGTGATGGCGACCGCGTACAGCGCCTGGTGGCCGGACACGCAGATCTTCCGCTCCACGGACAGCGGTGCGACCTGGACCAAGGCGTGGGACTACACGTCGTACCCCAACCGCGAGAACCGCTACACCATGGACGTCTCGTCCTCGCCGTGGCTGTCCTGGGGCGCGAACCCGCAGCCGCCGGAGCAGACTCCGAAGCTGGGGTGGATGACGGAGGCCCTGGAGATCGACCCGTTCAACTCCAACCGCATGATGTACGGGACGGGCGCGACGATCTACGGCACCGAGAACCTCACGAACTGGGACAGCGGCGGGAAGTTCGCCGTCAGGCCGATGGTGCAGGGGCTGGAGGAGACGGCGGTCAACGACCTCGCCTCTTCCCCGTCCGGGGCCCCGCTGCTCAGCGCGCTCGGTGACGTCGGCGGCTTCCGGCACACGGACCTGGGCAAGGTGCCGTCGATGATGTTCACGCAGCCGAACTTCACGACCACCACGAGTCTGGACTTCGCCGAGTCGAACCCGAACACGGTCGTCCGGGTGGGCAACCTCGACTCGGGCCCGCACATCGCGTTCTCGACGGACAACGGCGCCAATTGGTTCGCGGGGACCGACCCCTCGGGCGTGAGCGGCGGCGGCACCGTCGCGGCGGCGGCCGACGGCAGCCGGTTCGTGTGGAGCCCCGAGGGCGCCGGCGTGCACCACGCGACGGGCTTCGGCACGTCGTGGCAGGCGTCCGGTGGGATCCCCTCCGGGGCGATCGTCGAATCGGACCGCGTCGACCCGAAGACCTTCTACGGCTTCAAGTCCGGGAAGTTCTACGTGAGCACGGACGGCGGGGCCACGTTCAAGGAGTCACCGGCGACGGGGCTGCCCGGCGGTGACAGTGTCCGCTTCAAGGCGCTGCCCGGCGGGAAGGGCGACGTGTGGCTGGCGGGCGGCGCGAACGACGGGGCGTACGGCCTGTGGCACTCGACGGACGGCGGCACGAGCTTCACGAAGCTGTCGAACGTCGAGCAGGCCGACACCATCGGCTTCGGCAAGGCGGCCCCCGGCGCCTCCTACCAGACGCTCTACACCAGCGCGAAGATCGGCGGCGTACGCGGCATCTTCCGCTCCACGGACAAGGGCGCGAGCTGGACGCGCATCAACGACGACGCCCACCAGTGGGGCTGGACGGGTGCGGCCATCACCGGCGACCCGAGGGTGTACGGCCGGGTGTACGTGTCGACCAACGGCCGTGGCGTCATCTACGGCGACAGCTCCGACGGCGGCACCACGGGGCCCGGGCCCGGCCCCGAGCCGGCCGGTGCCTGCAAGGTGACGTACAAGGTCGCGAGCCAGTGGTCGGGCGGCTTCCAGGCCGACGTGCAGATCACCAACACCGGCACCACCCCCTGGAACGGCTGGTCGATCGGCTGGTCCTTCGCCGACGGCCAGAAGCTGACCCAGGCGTGGAACGCCGAGGCCACGCAGTCGGGTTCGACGGTGACGGCCAAGAACGTCGGCTGGAACGCGGCCGTGGCGGCGGGCTCGTCCGTGAGCTTCGGCTTCACGGCCAACTCGTCGGGGACGAACACGAAACCGACCGCGTTCAAGCTGGGCGACCAGAACTGCACGGTCGCCTGACCCGGCGTTGAGAGGGGCGGTGGGTGCGTGCTCTTTCGGGGCGCGCACCCACCGGCGTCTCAGGGGGTGTGGACGGTGGGCCGCGGAGCCGTGGGCATCCCGTTGCCGATGAAGAAGCTCGGGTGCGGGGGCTGGTTGTAGGCCGTGTTCTGCCAGGCCAGGGCCGTGCGGTACTGCGTGTCGTGGAGCAGGGTCGTGATCTTCGTGCTGGTCTCGTGCGGGGTCGAGTAGATGCGCAGGGCGGTGTTGTCGCTGGTGCGCCAGACGACCTCCTCGCGCCAGTCGCCGAGGATGTCGCCGGACAGGACGGGCGTGGATTTCGTGCCGTTGTTGGAGGAGACCCCGGATCCGGTCAGCAGGCGGGTGTCGCCGGAGGTGCCGTACTTGTCGATGCGGGTGCCGTCGAGGAGTTCGCGCACGGGGTCGCCGTCCCACCACGACAGGAAGTTGACGCTGGACGGCTCCCGGCCGAGCGATGCGCCGGTGGCCGAGCGCAGGGTCGTGTCCGCGGCGGACCAGGCCTCGGCGCCCGCGCTGCCGGCGTAGATGTCGGCGGCGACTCCACGGCCGTTGTCGGAGCCGGATGCCGTCTGCCACAGGATCTGACCGGTGCGGGCGTCGGCCATCCACGAGCCGGGCTTGCTCGAGTCCTCGGAGACCTTGAAGTACTCCAGGCCCGCCCGGGAGGGGTTGAGGTCCCCGACGTGACCGGCGTCTCCGTGACCCAGCCTGGTCGTCCACAGCCCGTTGCCGTTGTCGTCCACGGTCATCGCGCCGTAGACGATCTCGTCCTTGCCGTCCGCGTCCACGTCCGCGACGGACAGACTGTGGTTGCCCTGACCGTCGTAGCCCTTGCCGCTGTTGGTGGAGGAGGTGGTGTCGAAGGTCCAGCGGCGGGTGAACTGGCCGCCTCGCCAGTCCCAGGCCGCGATGACCGTGCGGGTGTAGTAGCCCCGCGCCATGATCAGGGAAGGGCGGGCGCCGTCGAGGTAGGCCGTGCCGGCCAGGAAGCGGTCGACACGGTTGCCGTAGTTGTCACCCCAGGAGGAGACGGTGCCGCGACCCGGGACGTAGTCGACGCTCTGCATCGCCTTGCCCGTCTGCCCGTTGAACATCGTCAGGAACTCCGGCCCGGACAGCACGTATCCGCTGGAGTTGCGGTGGTCGGCCGAGGAGGAGCCGATGACCGCGCCGGTGCCGTCCCTGGTGCCGTCGGCGGTCTTCATGGCGACCTCGGCCTTGCCGTCACCGTCGTAGTCGTACACCTGGAACTGCGTGTAGTGCGCGCCGGAGCGGATGTTGCGGCCCAGGTCGATACGCCACAGCCGGGTGCCGTCGAGCTTGATGCCGTCGACGATCGTGTTGCCGGTGTAACCGGACTGGGAGTTGTCCTTGGCGTTGGTCGGCTGCCACTTCAGCACGATG
This sequence comes from Streptomyces sp. SID5464, assembly GCF_009862985.1. NCBI lineage: Bacteria > Bacillati > Actinomycetota > Actinomycetes > Kitasatosporales > Streptomycetaceae > Streptomyces > Streptomyces sp. SID5464. Next base: position 64,462 of record NZ_WWIQ01000067.1, read on the forward strand.
TCCAGCGCACCGTCACCGTCCAGATCACCCACACTGGCGTCGTTGGCCTCGTAGGTGTACGGCGAGTTGCCCGGGGCCGTGCCACCCGCGGGCGGAGAGATCGGGACGTCCTTGTAGCCGGTGCGGAACTGGATCGCGTGCACCGAGTCGCCCTGCTCCACCCCGTTCACGACCGCGCGGACGGTGTAGTCGGCGTGTGAGGGAGCGCCGGAGTGGAAGTAGTTGGTGGAGCCGGTGATCGGGGTCGCGTTGACCTTCGTACCGGCCCGGTACACGTTGAACGACACGTCGTTCGGGTCGGTTCCCAGCCAGCGCCAGCTGACCAGGTTTCCGCTGCCGGTGTGGACGCTGACCACGCCCCGGTCCAGCTCCTCGGCCTGCCGGGCGGTGGCGGCCTCGGCAGTGTCGCCGGTGGTGAACGTGAGGCCGGCGCCGAGGAGCGCCGCAGTGACGGCGGCGACGGGGAGCAGCAGGTGGCGTCTGCGGTGCCTGTGCGGGTGCTTCACGTGACGGACCTCCTGAAAGGACGGGCGGGTTGCCTCTCAGTCGCCGCCGGACGCACCGGAGTTGCCGTACCGCCTCGCCAGTTCGGCCACGGTCCCGGCGATCCTCGACCGCAGTTCGTCCGGGGCCAGCACCTCGACGGCCGCGCCCAGGCGCAGGAACTCGGCGTGTGCGTGGTCGACGGACTCGATGGGGACCGTGGCGCGTGTCCAGCCGTCGTCGTCCGTACGTCCGCCGCGCCGTACGGCCTCCCCCGCCGGGCCGGAGAGCGTCGTCCCCGGGGCCAGTCGCACCACCGCCTCCCCGTGGTGCAGCCGGTCGTGGAAGTCTCGCTGGTGCGCCGCCCAGTACGCGGCCAGGTCGAAGCCCTCGGGTCGGGTGAACTCCTCGTCCCGGTTGGCGAGTTCGAGGATCTGGTCGACCCGGTAGGTACGTGGGCCGGGCCCGGCGACGACATACCAGCGGCCCGCCTTCAGCACCAGCCCGTAGGGCTCCAGGCGGCGGTCCACATCGGTGGGCTCGCGCCAGCCCCGGTAGCGGACGTGCAGCACGCGGCTGTTCCAGACGGCGTCCGCGACGGCCGGAAGGTGAGGGGCGTGGTCGGCGTCCGCGTACCAGCCGGGTGCGTCCAGGTGGAAACGGCCGCTGATCCGGTCGGCGTGCGGGCGCAGCCCGGGCGGCAGGGCGGCGCGCACCTTGAGCTGGGCGGCGGCCAGGACCGAGCCGAGTCCGAGCTGCGCGGCGGGGCCGGGGGCACCCGCGAGGAAGAGGGCCTCGGCCTCGTCGGCGGTGAGGCCCGTCAGACGTGTGCGGTAGCCGTCGAGCAGGCGGTAGCCGCCGGCGTGGCCCGCGTCGCCGTACAGCGGGACCCCGGCGGCACCGAGGGCCTCCACGTCCCGGTAGACGGTACGGACCGAGACCTCCAGCTCCTCGGCGAGCTGCGCGGCGGTCATCCGGCCGCGGGTCTGGAGCAGCAGGAGGATCGAGACGAGTCGGCTGGACTTCACTGACACATGGTGGCAGTGGACCGGCCTTAGCGTCCCGCCATGCCCTTCACGGAGAAACTTCTGACCGTGCCGCCGCCCGTCGAGGTGGCCGGCCGGTGGATCAAGCGCTACCACGTCACGGCCGACCCGGAGGGCATCGCGCCCGAGGTGGAGGCGGCGGCGTACGCGATCCTGCCCGAGTTGCTGCCGGAGCCGGACGGTACCCCGCCGGCGACGTTCGTCGTGCTGCACCGGGGCGGCGACGACGGCGCCTATCTGAACGCGTACAGCTGGGTGTGGGACAACGTGCTGCACTTCGGCGGCGCGGCGGCGGGCCAGCCGGTCCTCGGCTGCCCGGACCGCGACCCCACCCACTTCGTCAGGCCCGGCCTGCCGTGGATCGGCTGCGTCTGGGAGCTGCCGCCGATCCTGCACGAACGCGACGCCTGGGTACGGCACATGCTCACCCCGGACGTCCCCGACCTCGACGCCTACCTGGCCGACCGTCCGGCCGAGGGAACCACAGGAGACCGCTCATGAGCAGCCCGCACGACTTCGACTTCTTCCACGGCACCTGGAACGTCCTGAACCGCCGCCGCACCGACTTCCTCGACCCCGGCAGCGACTGGGAGGAGTTCCCGGGCCGGAGCGAGTGCCGGCCGCTGTTCGACGGGGCCGCCAACATCGACGAGATCGACATGCCGCACCTGGGCGCGAAGGGGCTGACGCTGCGGCTGTTCGACCCGGTCCGCGCGGAGTGGTCGCTGAACTGGGCGTCCAGCCGCAGCGGCACCCTGTTCCCGCCGGTCTTCGGCCGCTTCGAGGGCGGGACGGGCGCGTTCCACGGCGATGACACCCACGACGGCAAGGACGTGCGCGTGCGGTTCGTCTGGTCGGGGATCTCCCCGGTCACCGCCCGCTGGGAACAGGCGTTCTCCGTGGACGGGGAGGAGACCTGGCTGACCAACTGGGTCATGGAGTTCACCCGGCCTTGAGGTCCCTCACGGCTTGCGGAACGCCCGGAGCGTGAAGAACGGGTCGGGGCGGGGTCTGTCCTGGTCGGGGAGTTCCGCCAGACGGGTGGCGAAGCCGTCGGCGAGCGGGTGGCCCGGCGGCAGGGTGACGAACCAGCCGCGGCGCAGGTCGGCGACCGTGCGGCGCGGGCTGCGGCCCTGACCGTGGCCGCGGAAGCGGGCCTGCCCGGCCGGGACCAGGCCGTGGTCGGCGGCGTAGCTCTCGACGTCCGCCGCCGCGTCCCGGACCGGGCTGGGCGGCCGGGAGGACAGGACGACATCGATGTCGCTGCCCACGTTGTGGGAGGCGGCCTTGTCGACCGTGGTGACGTAGACGCCGCCGGACCGCAGCACGCGCGCGCACTCGCCGACGATGGTCCGGACGTCGGCGGGACCGGCGGCCAGGTGCAGCAGCCACACGCTGCACACGGCGTCGAACTCGCCGTCCCGGAAGGGCAGCCGGCGGCTGTCGGCGAGCACCACGGCACCGGGCAGCCGGGCGGCGGCCTGCCGGGCCATCGCAGGGGCGAGGTCCACGCCGGTCACCCGCATGCCGGCGCGCGCGGCCGCGAGCCGGCGGGTCACGATGCCGGTGCCGCAGGCGACGTCGAGCAGGCCGCGCGCGTCCGGCGGCACGAGGCTCAGCACCGCTGCCGCGGCGGCGGCCGCCCTGGGCTCGCCGCCGCGCGAGGCGTCGTACCGCTCCGCTTCCTTGTCGTAGTCGAGCACCCGGTCAGTGTGCCCCGTGCCCGGGGGCCAGGTCCTCCACCCTGCGGGCGAGCTCGAGGTCCTTCTCGGTGACGGCGCCGCCCGCGCTGTGTGTGTGCACGGACAGGGACACCGTGTTGTAGCCGAGCGTGAGGTCGGAGTGGTGGTCGAGCTCCTCCTGGACCTGGGCGATGTGCACGACCATCGCCGTCGCCGCGAAGTGCGAGCCGAGCCGGTAGGAGCGGGTGAGGCGGTCGCCGTCGAGCGACCAGCCCGGCAGCTCGGCCAGCCGGTCCTCGACCTCCTTCTGCGACAGCGGTTCGACGGGCATGGGCAGCGCTCCTTCCCTGACACCGGAGTCCTCTTCTCCCTCCCCAGCCTGCCACAGCGGGACGCCTCGAGCCCTGGTCAAGGGGTGTGCCTGTCCGGCGCGACCGGTTCTCGACTACGGTCCCGGCATGACCACTCATCCGTCCACGACCGGGCAGGGCGTGGGTCCGCTGCTGCGGGCCTGGCGGGAGCAGCGGAAGGTCAGCCAGCTGGAGCTGGCCCTGCGCGCGGACTCCTCGGCCCGGCACATCAGCTTCGTCGAGACGGGCCGCTCCCGGCCCAGCGAGGAGATGGTGCTGCGGCTGGCCGAGCATCTGGACGTCCCCATGCGGGAACGCAACGCGCTGCTGCTGGCGGCCGGTTACGCCCCGCGCTACCCCGAGACGCCGCTGGACGACCCGGCGCTGGGCGCGCTGCGCGCGGGAATCGAGCGGCTGATCAGCGGCTACGAGCCGTATCCGGCGTTGGTGGTGGACGCGCTGTACAACGTCGTGGCCGCCAACCGGGGGATCATGACGCTGGTCGACGGCGTCTGCGAGTCCCTGCTCGAACCGCCGCTCAACGCGATGCGGCTCGCCCTGCACCCGCGGGGCCTGGCGCCGCGGATCCGCAACCTGCGCGCCTGGCGCGGACACCTGCTGGAGCAGATGGAGCGGCAGATCGCGCTGCACCGCTCCGAGCCGCTGCGGGCGCTGTACGAGGAGGTGGCGGCGTACGCGGTGCCCGACGCGGATCCGGCAAAGGAGCCTTCGGAACCGGTGCCGTATTTCGCGCTGCCCCTGCGGATCGAGCACGAGGGGCGGACGCTGTCGTTCATCTCCTCGATCTCCACGTTCAACACACCGATGGACGTGACGGTCGCCGAGCTGGCCATCGAGACGCTCCTCCCGGCCGACCCGGCGACGGTCAAGCACCTTCAGTCGCTCATGCCCTGACGGATCCCCGGCGCCGTGTGCCGAGGGCGACGATCTCCTTGCCCGCGGCCCTGTGAGACGGTCGGCGGAACGTGACAGACTGATCGCAGGCTTGGGCACGTTGGGGAGGCGTGGCGTGAGTGAACGGCGGGCCGCACCCACCGTGGGCCAGGTGGTCCTGGGCAAGCGGCTTCAGGAGCTGCGCGAGGTGGCGGGCCTCAGTCGTGACGAGGCCGCCCGGGTGCTGCGCGTCGCCCCCGCGACGGTCCGGCGGATGGAGACCGCCGACGTCGCGCTCAAGATCCCGTACGTGCAGATCCTGCTGACGGCCTACGGCGTGCCCGAGGACGAGGTGACCGCGTTCGTCGAGCTCGCCGAGGAGGCGAACCGGCCGGGCTGGTGGCAGCGGTTCCACGACGTGCTGCCGGAGTGGTTCAGCCTGTACGTGAGCCTGGAGGGCGCCGCCCGGATCATCCGGTCCTACGAGCCGCACTTCGTGCCCGGGCTGTTGCAGACCGAGGGGTACGCGCGTGCGGTCCTGCAGGCCGGCACCATCGGGAACTCCGGGCCGGAGGCCGTGGAGCGGCATGTGTCGCTGCGCATGGAGCGGCAGCGACTGCTGGAGCGCCCGAACCCGCCGCACCTGTGGGTGATCATGGACGAGACCGTGCTGCGGCGGCCGGTGAGCGTCGACGGCCAGGTGATGCGGGACCAGCTGGACAAGCTGCTGGAGTACTCCGAGCGGGATCGCGTCACGCTCCAGATCGCCGAGTTCAAGGACGGCCCGCACCCGGGCACGTACGCGCCGTTCTCCCTGTTCCGCTTCGCCGAGCCGGAGCTGCCCGACATGGTCTTCACCGAGTACCTGACCGGCGCGCTCTACCTCGACTCCCGCAAGGAGGTCTCGGCGCATCTGGAGGTCCTCGACCACATGACCGCGGGCGCCGCGTCCACCCAGCGCACCGGGGGGCTCCTGCGGGAGTACCGCGAGAGCTTCTGAGAGAAGCTTCGCGCGCCGGCCGTGACCCGTACGGGCGTCGCCGGCGGGTGCGTTCCCCCGCCCGCCCCTAGCGTCGTGAGCACGGGGCGCGGCACGAGTGCACGCCAAGGAGGTCAGATGCCCGGCTTCGAGCTGCTGTACCAGGCGGCCGCGCTGTGCCTGACGTATCCCGGCGACGAGTTCTGTGCCCGGCTGCCGCTGCTGCGCGAAGCCGCCCCGCAACTGCGGGAGTTCGCCGACCACGCGGCCGTCACCGAGCCGAGGGAGCTGGCCGCCCACTACCTCCAGGTCTTCGAGAGCGCGGAGGGCCACAGCCTCTACCTGAGCCGCTGGCGCGGGATCTCGCCGGCCCGCTTCCAGGAGCTGTACAGCTCCCACGGCCTGGAGCTCACCGGCGGGGAGCTGCCCGACTTCCTGCCCGCGGTACTGGAGTTCACGGCCCGTACCGGCGACACCGTCCTGCTGACGGAGCACCGGGCCGGACTGGAGCGCCTCCGCTCCGGGCTGGCCGACTCCGGCACTCCGTACGCGTCCGTCGTCGACGCCGTGTACGCGACGCTGCCGCCCCCGGGGAGCCAGGTCGCTCCGGAGGGAGGCTAGGCCGCCCCGCCCTTGTGGTCTCCCCGCTCCTTCTCCTCGTCCACGATCTCCGCGTCGACGACGCCCTCCTCGTCCCGTGGGGTGCCGGAGGGTTCCTCGGTGGGTGTCTGCTGGGCCTGGGCGTACATCGCCTGGCCCATCTTCTGGCTGACCGAGGCGAGCTTCTCCACACCGGCGCGCAGGGCGGCGGTGTCCGCCTGCTGTTCCAGTTGTCCCTTCACCTCGGTGACGGCGGACTCGACCTCGGTCTTCGTGTCGGCCGGGATCCTGTCGCCGTTGTCGCGGAGGAACTTCTCGGTCTGGTAGACGAGTTGCTCGGCCTGGTTGCGGGTCTCGGCGGCCTCGCGGCGCTTGCGGTCCTCCTCCGCGTACTGCTCGGCCTCGCGCATCATGCGGTCGATGTC
>NZ_WWIQ01000067.1:71129-71346 GCF_009862985.1 Streptomyces sp. SID5464
TGCATGATGCCGTTGGCGTCGATGTCGAAGGCCACCTCGATCTGCGGCACGCCGCGCGGCGCCGGCGGCAGGCCCGTCAGGTCGAAGACGCCGAGCTTCTTGTTGTAGGCGGCGATCTCCCGTTCGCCCTGGTAGACCTGGATGCCGACCGAGGGCTGGTTGTCGGCGGCGGTGGTGAAGATCTCCGAACGCCGGGTGGGAATCGTCGTGTTGCGTT
>NZ_WWIQ01000067.1:71569-71940 GCF_009862985.1 Streptomyces sp. SID5464
GCGGTTCCTTGCCGGTGAGTTCCTTGACCAGGTCGGTCACCGCGGGCATCCGGGTCGAGCCGCCCACCAGGATCACGTGGTCGATCGCCGAGAGCTTCACACCGGCGTCCTGGACCGCCTGGTGGAAGGGCGCCTTGCAGCGGTCCAGCAGGTCGGCGGTGAGCTCCTGGAACTGGGCCCGGGTCAGCTTCTCGTCGAGGTGCAGAGGTCCCTCGGCGGAGGCGGTGATGTAGGGCAGGTTGATCGTCGTCTCGGTGGAGCTGGACAGCTCGATCTTGGCCTTCTCGGCGCCCTCGCGCAGCCGCTGCACCGCCATCTTGTCGCCCGCGAGGTCGACGCCGTACTGGCCCTTGAAGCGCTTGACCAGGTAC
>NZ_WWIQ01000068.1:0-1060 GCF_009862985.1 Streptomyces sp. SID5464
GGTTGGGGTAGTGGGCTATCGCCCGACTCAGCGTCGAAGTCATCGGCAGGCACACCTCTGGTCTCGTCCGGGGTTGATCGCTGAAATCTTGTCGATTGTCGACGATAAGAACATTGTCGACAACTGTCAACAGGCCCGAACTTCCCTCATGCCCACTCTGCGGAACCCTCGAAAAGGGCCTGACCCACGCGCCGCGCGTTCACCGCGGACGGCACTGGCAAGGAGAGAGCGGCGACATGAAGTTCACCCCCTACTGGCTCGACACCGCTCCCCAGGGTCCGCACTGACCCGCGTCAGGCCGGCTCCATCACGCCGGTGAGCGGCCGTGGTCCTTGCGCACGGTGTGCAGGCAGACGTCGACGCCAGAGGCGGCACCGGTACAGGTCAGGATGGGGTCGTCGTCGATGAAGAGCGCAGCCGAGTCGAGGGCGACGTACGGGAACATTGAGGAACGGCTGGTGCCCGAGTCGGCCGATAGCGTCCAGCGCCTCCACATGCCCATCGGTCCACCCGTCACGCACCGACCGGTTCCCGCACGCGTCATCACCGATCATGTCGCCCGGCGTACGGCGGCTGTGCCTCGACAAACCCGGATCGAAGTCGGCCCGCGCAGCGCGGTCGTGCTCCGCGGCGCATCCAGCAGCACACGGGCCTCGTCCTGCGCCGTGCGCGCCTCGGCTTCCATGTCCTGGGACCCGGCCCTGCACCGGGAGCAACCCAGGACCGCACTCGGCCTGCCCGCATCACCCGCCGTGCTCGAGCCACCGCCCGGGGCCGTGACCGGCACACCACCCTCACGGCAGCACAGCAGTTGATGGCGTTGTAGCTGTAAGGAGCCCGTCGATCCCGGGCCGCTGCTCTCTCCTGCCAGTGCCGTCCGCTGTGAACCCGCGGCGCGCGGGTCAGGCCCTTCTCGAGGGTTCCGCAGAGTGGGCATGAGGGAAGTTCGGGCCCGTTGACAGTGGTCGACAATATTCTTATCGTCGACAATCGACAAGTCGCAGGCCTGGCTCCTCCGATAGGGACTGACCGTGAACACCTCACCAGCTACGAACCACGC
>NZ_WWIQ01000069.1:0-1220 GCF_009862985.1 Streptomyces sp. SID5464
CCGCTGCCGGACGGCGACTTCCGCCCCAGCGTGGGCACCGTCATACCGGTGGTGCCGAACCACGTATGCCCGGTCGTCATCAATTTCGAGGAACTGATCGTCACCGACAGCACGGGCACGTCGCTGCAGCGGTGGCCGGTCGACGCCCGCGGATTCCTCAACTGACCGGCCCGGGACGGCACCCCCTGGTTGAGCCCGCGACCCGACCGAGGGACACCGGTTGGGCAGGGCCGGCGTCCGCGGGCCGCTGAATCCTCGCACCGCCGCCGCGGTGGATGGGGTGGCAGTACCGCTGTCTGACCGCGTTGTCGGAAAGGATCTCGGCCACCAAGCCTTGCCTCGCCGAATGCACTGGAGCACGCTACGGGTGGCCGGCCAGACCTGGCTGAGCCGACTGCGCGTCTCACCCGCTCGTCCGTCGACGAGGGTCATCCTCGGCAGCGCACTGGTGATTCGGCGTCAGTCGGGCGGAGATGGTGTGTGCTGGAGCGGAGTTCCTTGAGCCGTACGACCTGTTTGCGTAGCCCGGTCGCGGCGTCGGTGTGCTCGGGCTTTGACCTTGGCGTAGAACTCGTTCTTCAGTTCGAGGTTTCGCTGGGTGAGGGCGTTGCGGGGGACGTCGGCCTCTATGACGAGGGCCACGATGGTCAGGGCCCCGTTGGAGCGGCGAGCAGCTTCTCGCGCGCTGTCGCCCGCCTGGGACGCTCTGCCGCCGTTCCGGTTTCGCTCATGCCCCTGCCCCTTATAGCCGCATCAGCCCTCTCTCAGTCCGCCAGCCGCTGAGCAGCGACAGCAGGGGTGTCGCCCCCGACATGGGTCACGTGGTGGGGCGCAGTTGGAGGTTGTGGTAGCGGATCTCCTCGTACTCCTCGAGTCCTTCGCTGCTGCCCTCGTGTCCGAGGCCGGACTGCTTGATGCCGCCGAACGGTGCGGCCGGTTGGAGGGGACGCCCTGGTTGATGCCGACCAGGCCGGTGGCGAGTTGGTCGGCCACGTTGAAGGCGCGGTCGAGGTTCTCGGTGAAGACGTAGCCGGCCAGGCCGTGCTCGGTGTCGTTGGCGCGGGCTATGGCCTCGTCCTGGTGGGAGAAGCGCTGGATGACGGCGACCGGTCCGAAGATCTCGGTGCGGGCGAGGTCGGCGTCGGCCGGTACGTGGTCATCTTGGCGGCGAACGCCCCGTCGACCGCCCGTTCCAGGTCGGCGTCGTCGAAGACCAGCAG
>NZ_WWIQ01000007.1:0-165340 GCF_009862985.1 Streptomyces sp. SID5464
TACCGGTCCATCCACCGGGGCCGGGCCGTCGGCGGGGCCTGGCCGGTCCCTCACGGCCGGGCCGTCCGCCGGGGCCCAGTCGTCCAGAGGCCCTGGCCGGTTCGGCGGGGCCGGTCCATCCGCAGGACCCGGGCCGTCCGGTCGGGCCGATCCGTCCGCAGGGCCCGGGCCGTCCGGTGGGGTCGACCCGTCCCCCGGCTCCGGGATGGTGCCCGAGGTTGGCACGGCCGCGGGGCGTGAGCCGTGTGGTGAGGCCGGGGCGGTCGTCAGCCCTGCCTCCGCCACCATCCCCCGGCCCCGTCGCCCCCACCGCGTCGGGTATCGGCTGCACACTCGGCGGATCGCCGGGGCCGTGGATGTCGAGGCGGCCTTCGTGCGGATGTGCGCGGGGGCCTCGCCGGCGTTCTGGCTGGACAGTTCGCTCGTGGAGCCGGGGCGGTCGCGGTTCTCGTTCTTCGGGGACGGCAGCGGGCCGCTCGCCGAGTTCGTGCGGTACGACGTCGAAAGCGGGCGTTGTGAGATCGAGCGGGCGGGGCGGCCGGTGCGGAAGGTCGCGGCCAGTGTCTTCGACTACCTCAAGCGGCAGTTGACCAACCGCCGCGTGGACGCGACCGGGCTGCCGTTCGACTTCACCGGGGGCTACGTCGGCTACTTCGGCTACGAGGTGAAGGCGGACTGCGGGTCGCCCAACCGTCACCGCTCCCCGGTCCCGGACGCCGCCTGGCTGTTCGCCGACCGGGTGATCGCGGTGGACCACCAGGAGGGCTTCACGTACGCCGTCTGCCTCGCGGAGGACACCCCGCAGGCCGCCCGGGAGGCCGCCGACTGGCTGGAGAGCGCCCTGGCCGACCTCACCTGCGTGGCGACGGAACGGCCGCCGCTGCCCGCGCCGCCGGCCCCGGCGGACCCCGGCGCCGCCGAGCCGTGGCTGGTGCGCGACCGGGCGACGTATCTCGCGGACATCCAGGCGTGCCAGCGGGAGTTGCGCGCGGGCACCAGCTACGAGGTCTGCCTGACCAACGCCGCCCGCTTGCCCGCACCGCCCGACGCGTTCGCGTTCTACCGGACGCTGCGCCGCGACAACCCGGCCCCCTACGCGGCGTTCCTGAGGTTCGGGGAGCTGGAGGTGGCCGGGTCCTCGCCCGAGCGGTTCCTGCGGATCGGTCGGGACGGCACCGTCGAGGCCAGGCCCATCAAGGGGACCGCGCCGAGGGGCGACGGGCCGGAGGAGGACGCCCGGCTGCGGGACGCTCTCGCGTCGGACGCCAAGACCAGGGCCGAGAACCTGATGATCGTCGATCTGCTCCGCAACGACCTGGGCCGGGTCTGCCGGACGGGGTCGGTACGCGTCCCCAAGCTCATGGACACGGAGACGTACGCCACCGTGCACCAGCTCGTCTCGACCGTGGAGGGCAGGCTGCGGGCGGAGACGGACGCGGTGGACTGTGTCCGGGCCTGTTTCCCCGGCGGCTCGATGACCGGCGCGCCGAAGCTGCGCACGCTGGAGATCATCGACTCGCTGGAGTCCGAGGCCCGGGGCGTGTACTCGGGCGCCCTCGGTTACTTCGGGTGCGGCGGCGGAGCGGATCTCAGCATCGTCATCCGTACCGCCGTGTTCGCCGACGGCCAGATGCACCTGGGTGCGGGCGGGGCGATCGTCCTCGGCTCCGATCCGGACGCGGAGTACGAGGAGATGCTGCTGAAGACCGCGGCCCCGATGCGGGCCCTGCACCAGCACACGGCCGACCGGATCCGGCGGCAGGCCCCGCCCGGTGACCGGGCCGGGGCGGCCGGGGAGGCCCGGCGATGACCAGTCCGCAGGTCGCGCCGCACCCCGTCGAGGCCGAGGCTCCCGGGAACCTCGCGGCCCAGCTCGAAGAGCTCGCCGAGCGGCGCGGGTGGGGCGGGCGGACCGCCTTCCACCAGGGACACCGGGCCTGGACCCACGGCGAGGTGCACGACCTCGCGGCCCGGGCCGCGACCGTGCTCGCCGGGCACGGGGTGCGCCCCGGGGACCGTGTGCTGCTGGCGCTGCCCGACTCCCTCGCCTGGGTGACGGCCTTCCTCGCCACCGCCCGTCTCGGCGCCGTCGCGGTCCTGGTCAACCCCGAACTCCCCGCGGCCGACCACGCGTTCCTGGCCGAGGACACCGGGGCCGGGCTCTGTGTGACGGGGCCGGGCCTGGAGGAGCGGTTCGCCGGACGAGCCCGTCTGGGCGCCGACCAGCTCATGGCGCTCGCCCCCGCCGCCGAGCCCGCGCCCGTCCACCAGGCCCACGCGCACACCCCGCTCTACGTCCAGTACACCTCCGGCACCACGGGCCGCCCCAAGGGCGTCGTGCACACGCACGGCGACCCACGGACGTACCACGACCTCGTCGGCCGGCGGGTGCTGCGGATCACCGCGGAGGACGTCACCCTGTCGGTGTCGAAGCTGTTCTTCGCCTACGGCTTCGGCAACGCCTTCGTCTTCCCGCTGTTCTCCGGCTCGTCCGTGGTGCTGGTGGACCGGCGCCCCACCCCGGCGACCATCGACGAACTCGTCGCCCGGCACCGGGTGACGCTGCTGTACTCCGTGCCGTCCGCCTACGCGGCGCTGGTGGCCGAGCGGGGCCACGGGCACGAGGACTGCTTCGCCTCGGTGCGGGCCGCGGTGTCGGCCGGCGAGGGGCTGCCGGAGGGGCTCGCCCAGCAGGTGACCGCGTTGCTCGGCGCCCCGGTGCTGGAGCAGATCGGCTCCACGGAGGCCGGTCACGCGTTCTGCGCCAACGGTTTCGCCCACAACCACCCGGGGACCGTCGGCCGTCCCGTGCCCGGCTTCGAGGTGGAGCTGCGCAACCGGGACGGCCACCCGGTGCCGGAGGGCGAGGAGGGCGAGATGTGGGTGCGCGGGCCGACGGTGACGCCCGGCTATCTGAACCGGCCCGAGGAGACCGCCCGGACCCTGGTCGGCGGCTGGCTGGCCACCCGCGACCGGGCGTGCCGCGAACCGGACGGCTCCTACCGGCATCTGGGCCGGGCCGACGACATGGAGATGGTCGGCGGTATCACCGTCTCCCCGCTGGAGGTGGAGGCCGTGCTGCGCGGCCATCCGGCGGTGCGGGAGGTGGTGGTCGCGGCCGTGCCCGACGGGCGGGGCGCGAACCGGTTGCGGGCCTTCGTGGTCCCCGACCCGCCGGTGCGGGACGGCCTTGGCGGACGAGCTCATCGGCCTGGCCCGGGAGAGCCTCGCCGCGTTCAAGGTCCCCCGCAGCGTCAGCTTCGTCCCGTCGCTGCCGCGCACCCCGACCGGGAAGCTGCGCCGCCATCTGGTGCGACGGGGCGCCTGGTGAACCCCGCAGAGAGGAACGATCCCGTGCGACCACCCCTGTTCACCGACCGCGGCTTCTATCTGGGACCGGTCTTCCGCCGTGCGGCCGACCGGCACGGGGCCGTCTTCGTCACCCTGGACCGGCCACTGGACGTCGCCCCCTCCCTCGGGGTCGACCTGAGTTACACCGTGCTGGCCGACCTGGTGGAGGACCTGTCCGGGCGGCTGTGGGAGGCCGGGGTGCGGCCCTCGGAGCAGGTCGTCGTGCACAAGGCGGACAACGTCGACATCGTGCTGCTGACCTGCGCCGTCTCCCGTATCGGCGCCGTGCCGGTGCTGCTGTCGCCCGCGCTGGCACCGGCGGTGGCCGGGCAGCTCCTTCAGCGGCTGCGCCGGCCCTGGCTGCTCACCGACGGCGCCACGCTGGACGGCCTGAGGGAGCTCGCCCGGTCCGGGCTGGTGCGGCGGACGCTCTGCGTGGACGACGCGCCCGGGGCGGAGCCCCTGGCGAAATACGCCGGCGCCGAGCCTCCCCCACCGGTCCGGCTGCATCCTCGCGAACCGGCCCTGATCACCCACAGTTCGGGCACGACCGGCGTGCCCAAACTGGCCGTGCACTGCGCGCACACCATGTGGAACCGGCTGGTGCCGCAGCAGGCACTGGGCCGGCCCACGCGGGGCGAGCCGGCGGCGCTGCACATGTCGTTCGTGCACTCGCGCTTCTACCATCTGCTCGGCGTCCTGCTGCACTTCGGCAGCCCGCTCGTGCTGATCACCGACCCGGATCCGGCCGCGGTGGGTCCGCTGCTGGCCCGGCACCGGCCCGGCATCGTGGAGACACACCCCAACACGTTCGTGCTGTGGGAGGAACTGGCCGACGCGCCCGGTGCCCCGCTGTCCCGGGTACGGGCGTACGGCTCCACGTTCGACGCGATCCATCCGCGCACCGTACGGCGGCTGCTGGGCGCCTCGCGGCGCCGTACGCCCTGGCTGATCCAGCTGTACGGGCAGAGCGAGACGGGCCCGGTGGCGTTCCAGGTGGTGACCCGGCGCAGTGCGGCCCGCGCGGACGGCCGCCGCGTCGGGTTCGGGATACCGGGCTTCACCCGGGTCCGGGTCACCGGCGCCGGGGGCCGGCGGGTCCCGCCCGGCACCCCGGGCCGGATCGAGGCCCGCACCCGGGGCCGGATCCTCACCTACCTCGGCATGCCGGAGCGCTACGACCGTCAGCTCACCGACGGCTGGTGGGAGATGGGCGACATGGGCTACCGGAGCCGACTGGGCGCGCTGTACCTGATCGACCGCGAGGTGGACCTGATCGACGCCGTGCACAGCAATCTGGAGGTCGAGGACGTGCTGATGTCCCGGCTGGAGGAACTGCGCGAGGTCGTCATCGTGCCGGGCGCGGACCGGGAGCCGGTGCCGGTGGTGTGCGTGCGCGGCGAGCGGCCCCTGGACCCGGAGCGCTGGCGGCGGGCCACGGCCGGGCTGCCGGCGATGGCCGAGCCGCGGCAGTGGCGGTTCGAGGACCTGCCGATGACCGCGACCTGGAAGGTGAAACGGGTGGAGATCGCCCGGATGCTCACCGAAGGGGCCCGGGCATGACCCCGGTCCTGGTCGTGGGCGCCGGTCCCGTGGGCCTGTCGGCGGCTCTGGCGCTGCGGGCGCACGGGCTGCCGGCCGTCCTGCTGGAGGCGGAGCCGGAGGACCGTGAACGGCCGGGCAGCCGGGCCCTGTTCGTGCACCGGGAGACCCTCGGCCTGCTGGACGCGATGCGGCCCGGCCTCGCCGCCGAGATCACCTCGTACGGGCGGACCTGGCACACCAGGCGCACCCTCTACCGGGGACGTGAGGTCTACGCGCGCTCCTTCCCGCCCCCGTCCGGCCCGCCGCCCTTCACCAGCCTGCGCCAGACGGACACCGAGCGGTTCCTGCGGGCGGCTTGTGCGCAGGCCGGGGTGGAGTTCGTGTGGGGTGCGCGCGTGACGGGCGTGCGCACCACCGGGACGGAGGTCCGGGTGACGGACGAGGACGGGCGGGTGTGGGCCGGCGCGTTCGCGATCGCCGCCGACGGGGCCCGCTCCACGGTCCGGCGGGAGCTGGGCATCGCCCTGGAGGGCACGCGCGGCGAGGGCTTCCACGTCGTCGTGGACGTCGCCGACGTACCGGGCGCGGAGCTGCCGCTGGAGCGGGTCTTCCACTACGAGCATCCCGGGGTGGGCGGCCGCAGTGTGATGCGGGTGCCGTTCACCGGGGGTTTCCAGGTCGACCTCCAGTGCCACGACGACGACCGGCCGGAGGAGTACGGCACCGAGGAGGCCGTACGGCGCTGGCTGCCCTCGGTCGTGGGGGACGGCTACGGCGAGCGGATCCTGTGGGTGTCGACGTACCGCTTCCTGCGCAAGGTGGCGGCCTCGTTCACCGATCCGCACCGGCGGGTGCTGCTGGCCGGCGAGGCGGCGCATCTCTTCCCGCCGTTCGGGGCACGCGGGATGAACAGCGGGATCGCGGACGCGGCGGCCGCCGCCGAGGCGATC
Organism: Streptomyces sp. SID5464; assembly: GCF_009862985.1. Lineage (NCBI taxonomy): Bacteria > Bacillati > Actinomycetota > Actinomycetes > Kitasatosporales > Streptomycetaceae > Streptomyces > Streptomyces sp. SID5464. Next base: position 5,847 of record NZ_WWIQ01000007.1, read on the forward strand.
GCCGCGGGGACCGGCGAGGCGGTCGCCTCCTTCGCCGAGGTGCGGCGGGCGGCGGCCCTGTTCAACAGTGCCGCCGCCGGTGCCGCCCTGGACCACCTGCGGCCGCGCCGCCGCACCGTCCGGGTCGGACAGCGGGCGGCTGCGGCACTGGCGCCCGTGGTGCCGTGGTGCGGGTCTTGGCTGGAGCACGCGCCGTACGGGCCCCGGCACGGGGCGTCGGCCGTCGCGGGACGCACGTACTGACGCACGTACTGAGGAGGCTGTTGGTGACAAGACCGGCGGTGGCGGAAGGCCTGTGGACGTGGGCGCCCGGCCGTGGCCTGGTCCCGGCCCCGGACCGGGCGGCCGGGGGGCGGTTGCTCGCCGCGGACTCGTGGCTGGTGCGCGAAGGCCGGGTGCGGGCCTACGACCGGCACCAGGAACGGTTCGCGCGGGCCTGCGGTGACTGCGGCGGACCGAAGCCGCGCCGGCTCGTCGCGTTCTGGCAGGACGTGACCGCCGTACTGCCGCGCACGGGTGCGTGGTTCCCGCGGGTGGAACTCGCGGCGGGTTCACTGGAGTTGCGGCTGCTGCTGCGGCCCGCTCCGCCGCTCGGCACGGGGGTGCGCCTGTGGGCGGCGGGCCAGTCCGATCCGCGGACCGTGCCCCGTCGCAAGGGCCCGGACCTGGACACCCTGGCCCGGGTGCGCCGCCGGGCGTCCGGCGAGGGCGCGGAGGAGGCGGTGCTGATCGCGCCCTCGGGCACGGTGCTGGAGTCGGCCACCGCCAGCGTCCTGTGGTGGGAGGACGACACCCTGTGCCTGCCCCCGCCCCGGCTGCCCGTCCTGCCGGGTGTGACGTCCGGGCTGGTCCAGGAGCGGGCGCTGCGGTCGGGGATCCGGATCGCGCACCGGGAGCGGACCGTGGCCGAGCTGGACGGCCGTGAGGTGTGGCTGGTGAACGCGCTGCACGGGATCCGGCCGGTGACGGGCTGGATCGGGCGGCCGATGCGGGTGCCTCCGGCTCAGCGGGCCGGGGAATGGCGGGATTGGCTCGACAGCATGATGGAGCCGCTGCCGGTCGACTGAATTTCCGGTCGGCTGAATTTCCGGTCGGCTGAATTACCGGTCGGCTGAACGGAGAAAATGGCGACGTCGGGTCGAATTCGACCCGACGCACCGCTTTTCCCGTTCTCTCAGCTTTTCGGTGTCATACGTGTCGCTATCGCGATCCGGTTGTACGCGTTGATGACCGTGGCCGACCAGATGAGCGCCGCGATCTGGTTCTCGTCGAACACCCCGGCCGCCTCGGCGTACACCGCGTCCGGGACGTGGCCGTCGTGGACGAGCGTCACCGCCTCGGTCAACGCCAGTGCGGCACGCTCGCGTTCGGTGAAGAACGGCGTCTCCCGCCAGGCGTTCAGGGCGTAGATGCGCTGCTCGGTCTCGCCCTGGCCGCGGGCGTCCCGGGTGTGCATGTCGATGCAGAACGCGCAGCCGTTGATCTGCGAGGCGCGGATCCTGACCAGTTCCAGCAGTTCCGGTTCGAGTTTGGCGTCCTGGGCCGCGGAAACGGCGGCGGTGTGCAGGGAGCCCATTGCGGCGGACACGTCAGGTGTTGTTTTCTTCAGGGCCACGCGGGACGGAGAAGTGCTTTCGCTCATGGGGTGACCATATCCATTGAGCGGCATTCCGGAGGGGAATTCACGCGATTATCCGGGCAGTACCGCGCACAGCGCGTCCAGCGCCCCCGACCACGCGTGGTCCGGCGGTGTCCCGTAGCCGACGACGAGGGCGTCGGCCGGCTCGGCGACCGCGGCGGCGTGCCGGTAGCGGGCGAGTCCGTGGACCGCCAGACCCTGCCAGTGGGCCGCCTGGACCACCGACTGCTCGGTGCCGGGCGGCAGCCGCAGCAGGACGTGCAGCCCGGCCGCGATGCCGGTGATCCGGGCTTCCGGGGCCCGGGCCGCGACGGCGGCGACCAGGGCGTCGCGGCGGCGCCGGTAGCGCAGGCGGGTCGCGCGCACATGGCGGTCGTAGGCCCCGGACGTGAGGAACTCGGCCAGGGTCAGCTGGTCCAGTACCCCGCACGTGTCGACACCGCCCTTGGCCGCGGCGGTCTCCTCGGCGAGGCCCGGCGGCAGCACCATCCAGGCCAGCCGCAGCCCGGGGGCCAGGGACTTGCTCGCGGTGCCCAGATAGACCACCCGGTCGGGGTCCAGGCCCTGGAGCGCGCCCACGGGCTGCCGGTCGTAGCGGAACTCGCCGTCGTAGTCGTCCTCCAGCACCAGCCCGCCGGTGCGGCGCGCCCAGTCCACGACGGCCGCTCGGCGGTCGCGGTGCAGGGGGACGCCCATCGGGAACTGGTGGGCGGGGGTGAGGAGGACCGCGTCGGCGGCGGACAGCCCGCCGGGGTCGGTGCCCAGCCCGTCGAAGGGCAGCGGGACCGTGTGCAGACCGGACGCGGCCAGGATCCTCCAGTGCACATCGAGCCCGTACGAGTCGACGGCGACCGTCCGCGCCCCGCGCGCTCGCAGGGCCGTGCCGAGCAGCTTCAGGCCGTGCGCGAACCCGGAGCACACCACGATCCGTTCGGGGTCGGCGCGCACGCCCCGGGACCGGCTGAGGTAGCCGGCGAGCGCGGCGCGCAGTTCGGGACGGCCCCGGGGATCGCCGTAGTCGAGGGCGTGGTGGGGGGCGGCGGTCAGGGCGCGGCGGGCGGCCTTGAGCCACTCCGCGCGCGGGAAGGAGGCGAGGTCGGGGCTGCCGGGGCGCAGGTCGTAGGCGGGACGGGCGGGTTCGCGGGGGTGGGGTGCGGTGCCGGCCGGCGGTACCACCGTCCGGTCGGCGACCCGGGTCCCCGAGCCCTGCCGGGCGCTGAGCCAGCCCTCGGCGACCAGGTCGGCGTAGGCGTCGGCGACCGTGTTGCGGGCGATGCCCAGGTCGGCGGCGAGCGCGCGGGAGGAGGGCAGCCGGGTGCCGGGCGCCAGCCGGCCGGAGCGCACCGCCTCGCGCAGGGCGTCGGTGAGCCCTCGGCGCAGGCCCGGGCCGGTCGGCTCCAGGTGCAGGTCGATGCCCAAAGTGGCCCGTGGTTCCGCCATGGAAATGGACCATACCCCTGGGCTGCTTCCCTCCTAGGGTCGAGGGCATGACGACACACACCGAGGACACGACCGACCCGACGACCGTGGAGTACGCCGCCGAGCAGCCCGCCCGCCTGGACTGGGCCAAGCACGCGCCCGAGGTCTACAAGGCGATGGTCCGGCTGGAGATGGCCGCCCGGCAGGGTCTCGACCACAAGCTGTACGAGCTGGTGAAGATCCGCGCCTCCCAGATCAACCACTGCGCCTTCTGCATCGACATGCACACCAAGGACGCCCTCGCGGCGGGCGAGAGCGTCGAGCGGATCGTGCAGCTCAGCGCCTGGGACGAGTCGCGGCACTTCTACACCGCCAAGGAGCTCGCGGCCCTGGAGCTGACGGAGGCCGTGACGGTCCTGACGGACGGGTTCGTGCCGGACGAGGTGTACGAGAACGCCGCCAAGCACTTCGAGGAGGCCGAACTGGCGCAGGTGATCGCCGCGATCACGGCGATCAACGCCTGGAACCGGTTCGGGGTGACCTGCCGTATGGCGCCGGGCCACTACCAGCCGGGGCAGTACAAGTGACGGCTCGGACCCGCCTGCTCGACCCGGCGGTCGGGCGGGCCCTGTCCACGCTCAGCAAGGTCGCCAAGCAGGGCCTGGGCGACCCGGCCCTGGCCGAGCTCGTCGTGATCCGCGCCTCGCAGCTCAACCACTGCGCGTTCTGCCTCGACATGCATCTGGCGATCGCCCGCGAGTACGGGGTGAGCGAGAAGCAGCTCGATCTGCTGGCCGCGTGGGGGGAGGCCGAGGACGTCTTCGACGAGCGGGAGCGGGCCGCGCTGGCGCTGACGGAAGCGGTGACCGTGCTGACGGACGGGTTCGTGCCGGACGAGGTGTACGAGCAGGCCGCGAAGCACTTCGACGAGGCTGAACTCGCCCATCTGATCGGCCTGGTCGTCGCCGTCAACAACTGGAACCGGGTGATGGTCGGCCGCCGTGTTCCGCCAGGGGGTCACACGCCATGAGCAAGGCCGATGTGTTCCGCGCCCTGCACCACCACCGGGCCCCGGGTGATCCCCTGGTGCTGCCCGGGCCGTGGGACGCGGCCAGTGCCCGGGTGTTCGCCGAGGCCGGGTTCCCGGCGCTCGCCACGCCCAGTGCCGGGGTCGCCGCCTGCCTCGGCTACGAGGACGGGCAGGTCCCGGCCGACGAGATGTTCGCGGCGGTCGCCCGGATCGTCCGGGCCGTCGACGTGCCGGTCTCCGCCGACGTGGAGGGCGGTTACGGGATCGCGCCGAAGGAGCTCGTGGAGCGGCTGCTGGAGGTGGGGGCGGTGGGCTGCAACCTGGAGGACTCCGAGGGCGGGGTGCTCAAGGATCCGCGCGTGCACGCCGACTGGCTGGCGCAGGTGCGCGAGGCGGCCGGCGACCGGCTCTTCGTCAACGCCCGCGTGGACACCTTCGCCCGCGGGGTCGCCGATCCCGAAGCGGCCATCGAGAGGGCCGCGTTGTACGTCGCCGCGGGCGCCGACTGCGTCTACCCGATCGGCGCCCCGCCGGAGGTGCTGCCGCTGCTGCGGGCCGGTATCCAGGGGCCGATCAACGTGGTCGCGGTCCCGGGGCAGGGCCCCTCGCCCGCCGAACTCGGCGCGCGAGGGGCCACCCGGATCACCTTCGGGCCGGGGCTCCAGCGGCGGGCCACCCGCGCGCTGCGGGAGATCGCCGCCGGGCTGCGACCGTAGGGATGCTCAGGACAGCCACTTCTTCCACGTGGACCTGTGGCTGTCCACCCACTTCTTCGCCGCGTCCTCCGGCGTCATCTTCTTGTCGGCGATCATCAGGGAGACCTCGTTCTGGTCCTCGGTCGTCCACTTGAACTTCTTCAGGAAGGCCGCCGCCTTGCCGCCGTTCTTCGCGAAGCCCGAGTTCAGGTACTTCTGCAACGGCGTGTGCGGATAGGCGCAGGCGACCTTCTCCGGGTCCGCGTCGCAGCCCTCCTTGTACGGCGGCAGCTTCACCTCGGTCATGGGGACCTTTTTGAAGAGCCACTGCGGCGAGTACCAGTAGGTGAGGAAGGGCTTCTTCTCCTTGGCGAACTGCCTCATCTGGGTGATCTGCGCCGCCTCGGAGCCCGCGAACACCACCTGGTAGTCCAGCTTCAGGTTCTTCACCAGCGCCTTGTCGTTGGTGACGTAGGACGGCGAACCGTCCATCAGCTGGCCCTTGTCGCCGCTCTCCGGGGTGCGGAACAGGTGGGAGTACTTGTTGAGGTTCTTCCAGTTCGTGATGTCCGGGTGCTGCTTGGCGAGGTACGTCGGGACGAACCAGCCGATGTGGCCGGTGACGCCGAGTTCACCGCCGGGGGCGATCGTCTTCTTGTCCTTGACGTACCTCTGCTCCTGCTCGGGGTGGCCCCAGTCCTCCAGGATCGCGTCGACGCGGCCCTGGCTGAGGGCGTCCCAGGCGGGCACCTCGTCGACCTGGACGGTGTCGACGCGGTAGCCCAGTTCGTGCTCCAGGATGTACTGGGCGACGGCCACGTTGGCCTGGGCGCCCACCCAGGACTGCACGGACAGGGTCACGGTCTTGGCGCCCTGCGCGTTGGCGAAGGGCGAGGCCTGCTTGGTCATGTCGGCGGCACCGCAGCCGGTGAGCAGCGCCAGGGAGCTCACCGCGGCGACCGCGGCTGTCGTACGGACTCGCATGTCAGGCCCCCTTCTTCGCGCGGCGTTCGGTGGGCTGGGTCACCCGGTCGAGCATCAGGCCGAGGCAGACGATCGCCGCGCCGGCCACCAGACCGGTCGCCAGATCGCCCTGGGCGAGGCCGAAGACGACGTCGTAGCCGAGCGCGCCACCGCCGACCAGGCCGCCGATGACGACGACGGCGAGGACCAGGACGAGGCCCTGGTTGACGGCGAGCAGCAGGGCCGGGCGGGCCAGCGGGAGCTGGACCTGCCGCAACTGCTGCCAGCTGGTCGCGCCCAGCGAGCCGGAGGCCTCCAGGGCGGCCGGGTCGACCTGGCGCAGGCCCTGGGTGGTGATGCGGACGACGGCCGGGAGCGCGTACACGATCGCGGCCGCGACGGCCGGGGCGCGGCCGACGCCGAACAGGGCGACGACCGGGATCAGGTACACGAACTGCGGCATCGTCTGGAAGACGTCCAACACGGGCCGCAGGGCCCGCTCCAGGCGGTCGCTGCGGGCCGCGGCGATACCGACGGCGAACCCGACGACGAGGGTGACGACGACGGCCGCGAGGACCTGGGAGAGCGTGTCCAGCGAGGGCTTCCAGACGCCGAGCACGCCGATGGCGGCCATGGCGAGGACGGCGGTGAGCGCGGTGCGCCAGGTGCCGATGACCCAGGCCAGGGCGGCGACGATCAGCAGGACACCCCACCAGGGCAGCGACTGCAGGCCGTCGCGCATCGGGTCGAGGACCCAGGTGGTGAAGTGGCCGGCCCAGTCGGCGGTGCCGCCGACGACGGGAACGCCCGAGTACAGGTGCGCGGTCATCCAGTCGACGGCGCGGTTGACGGGCTCGGCGATGCCGACGACCCAGGCGTCGGGCCAGTCGAGGCGGCCCGCGAGCCGCCCGGCGACCGCCACGGCGACGACACCGGCGAGTGCGATGAGCCAGCCGCGCCCGCTGCGCGGCTCCGGTTCGGCGCCGAGCTTCTCCCCCGCCGCGCCGGTGACGCGGTCCAGGACGACGGCCAGCAGCACGATCGGGATACCGGCGGCGAGCGCGGCACCCACGTCGACCGAGGCCAGTGCCTGGTAGACGCGGTCACCGAGACCGCCCGCGCCGATGACGGCCGCGATGACGGCCATGGACAGCGCCATCATGATCGTCTGGTTGACGCCGAGGAGGAGTTCCTTGCGGGCCAGCGGGATCCGGGCGGTCAGCAGCCGCTGGCGTGCGGTGGAGCCGAGCGACTCGACGGCCTCCAACACCTCCTTGTCGGCGCCGCGCAGACCGAGCGAGGTCAGCCGGGCCATGGGCGGGGCGGCGTAGATGACGGTGGCCAGCACGGCCGCCGGGACGCCGATGCCGAAGACCAGCACGACCGGCAGCAGGTAGGCGAAGGCGGGCAGCACCTGCATGGTGTCCAGGACCGGGCGCAGGACGCGGTCCATCCGGTCGGACAGCCCGGCGGCGAGTCCGAGCAGCAGGCCGACCACGACCGACGCGAGGACCGCGACGACCATCAGGGCGAGGGTCTGCATGGTCGGCACCCACATGCCGAGCACGCCGCAGGCGAGGAACGCGACGGCCGTGCCGAGCGCCAGCCTGACGCCCGCCACGCGCCAGGCGACGAGCGCGCCCAGTGCGCTGACGCCCGCCCAGCCGATGGCGAGGAGGGCGAGGTAGACGGCCCGTACGGCGATGACGACGACGTTGCTGACGTGGCCGAAGAAGTACAGGAACAGCGGGTGGCTGTCGCGGTTGTCGATGATCCAGTCGCTGGCCTTGGCGAGCGGCTCGGAGAAGTCGACGGTAAGCGCGCCCGGCCAGCTGCCGCTGGCCCAGCGGGCACTGGCCAGCGGGACGAGGATCGCCGCCGCGACGGCCAGCAGGAGAAGCTTCTGGACGGCCCGGTTCCGCAGCAGCCCGGGAAGGCCCAGGCGGGGCGGGTTCGCGGTGATGGTCGCCATCACACCGCCTCCTTGGGCTGCTCGGTCCCCGGCGGAGCGGGCTGCTCCGTGCCGGCGACGACGCCGAGCAGTGTGTCGGAGTCGACCACGCCCACGCAGCGGCCCTTGTCCATGACACGGGCCGGTGAGCCGGCGCGGGCGACCGCCTCGATCGCCTCGGAGACCGTCGCCTCGGGCCGGACCGCCGGTCCGCTGCCGTCCTGGTCCGCCGACGGGCGGCGCATGGCCGTACGGACGGTCATGACCTGCTCGCGGGGGACGTCCCGGACGAACTCGCGGACGTAGTCGTCGGCGGGCGAGCCCACGATCTCCTCGGGCGTGCCGAGCTGGACGACCCGGCCGTCGCGCATCAGGGCGATGCGGTCGCCCAGCTTGAGGGCCTCCTGGAGGTCGTGGGTGATGAAGACCATCGTGCGGCCCTCTTCCTGGTGCAGCCGGACGACCTCCTCCTGCATGTCGCGCCGGATCATCGGGTCGAGCGCGCTGAACGGCTCGTCGAACAGCAGGACTTCGGGGTCGACGGCGAGGGCGCGGGCCAGGCCCACGCGCTGCCGCTGGCCGCCGGAGAGCTGGCCGGGGCGGCGGTGCTCCATGCCTTCCAGGCCGACCTTGGCGACGACCTCGGCGGCCCGCTCACGCCGCTCGTTCTTGCCCATGCCCTGGATCTCCAGGCCGTAGGCGACGTTGTCGAGGACCGTGCGGTGCGGCAGCAGGCCGAAGTGCTGGAAGACCATGGCGGCGCGGTGGCGGCGCAGTTCGCGCAGCCGGGAGCGGTCCATGGCGCGGACGTCCTCGCCGTCGATGGCGATGGTGCCGGCCGTCGGCTCGATGAGCCGGGTCAGACAGCGCACCAGCGTGGACTTGCCGGAGCCGGACAGGCCCATGACGACGAAGACCTCGCCCTTGCGCACGTCGAAGCTGACGTCCCGGACGGCGGCCGTGCAGCCGGTGCGGGCGCGCAGCTCGGCGGGGTCGAGGGCGGTGAGCTCGGGGTCGGCGGGAACGCGCTCGGCCTTGGGGCCGAACACCTTCCACAGGCCCTCCACCGAGAAGACGGGGGCGGTGGTGTCCATGGTCTGCTCCGTCGGGGGTTCGAGGGTCGCGGTCACTTGGCACCACCACCGATCAGCTCGGCGGCCTTCTCCCCGACCATGAGCACGCCGATCATCGGGTTCACGGTGGTCATGGTGGGGAACACGGAGGCGTCGGCGATGCGGATGCCCTCCAGGCCGCGGATGCGCAGTTCGGGGTCGACGACGGCGAGCCGGTCGTCGGCGGCGCCCATCTTGCAGGTGCCGGCCGGGTGGTAGACGGTGTGGGCGACCTTGCGGGCGTACTCGCTGAGCTCCTCGTCGCCGGTGACGTCCGGGCCGGGGGCCACCTCGCGCTTGAGCCAGCCGGCCAGGGGCTCGGTCTTGGCGATCTCGCGGGCGATCTTGATGCCGTCGACGAGGGTCCTGCCGTCGTAGTCGTCCGCGTCGGTGAAGTAGCGGAAGTCCAGGGCGGGCTTGACCTCGGGGTCGGCGCTGGTCAGGTACAGCCGGCCGCGGCTCTTGGGCTTGGGGATGTTCGGCGTCATGGAGACGCCGAACTCCGGCCGCTGGTAGCCCAGTCGCTCCGGGTTGTCCGTGAAGGGGATCTGGTAGAAGTGGAACATCAGGTCGGGGTGCGGCAGTTCGGGGTCGCGGCGCACGAACAGGCCCGCGTCCGAGTCCATCGCGGAGTTCTCCGGGATGGGGCCGTTGGTCTCCCACACGATGACCGACTCGGGGTGGTCGAGCAGGTTCTCGCCGACGCCCGGCAGGTCGTGCGCGACGGGGATGCCGAGCTTCTCCAGGTCCGCCTTCGGGCCGATGCCGGAGTGCATCAGCAGCCGGGGCGAGTCGACGGCGCCGGCGCACAGCAGGACCTCATTGCGCGCCTTGACGAGGATCTCCTCGCCGTCCTTGGTGCGCACGTGCACGCCCTCGGCGCGGTCGCCGTCCAGCTCCAGCTTGTACGCCCAGGTCTCCAGCAGGATCGTGAGGTTGGGGCGCTCGTCCATCACCGGGTGCAGGTACGCCACAGACGCCGAGGACCGCTTGTTGTTCTCGGGGTGGTAGGCGAGGTCGAAGAAGCCGACGCCCTCGGTGAACGGCTTCCGGTTGAAGCCCTCCACGCGCGGCACGTCCAGCGCCGCCTGGGCCGCGTCGACGAAGTCACGGGCGATGGCGTTCCGGTCCCGCTCGTCGACCGGGACGATGTTGTTGAGCAGGCGCGCGAAGTACGCCTCCATCTGCACCGCGCCCCAGCCCTTGGCGCCGGCGGCCTCCCACTCGTCCCAGTCGGCGGGCAGCGGCTTGAACGCGATCAGCGTGTTGTGCGAGGAGCAGCCGCCCAGGACCCGGGCCCGGCTGTGCCGGATGTGCGAATTCCCGCGTGGCTGCTCCGTCGTGGGGTAGTCGTAGTCGAGCTCGCCGCCCAGCAGGCCCATCCAGCGGCGCAGGGTCAGCACGTCGTCGCGGCCGACGTCGCTGGGGCCGCCCTCGATGACGGCGACGGAGACGTCGGGGTTCTCGGTCAGGCGGGAGGCGATGACGGAACCGGCGGTTCCGCCGCCTATCACGACATAGTCGTACTCATGGGTGTGGGACATGGCGTACTTGCTCCAGAGAGGATGAACCAGAGGGGACGAAGGGATCGGGCTCGAAGGGCGGGGGCAGCGGGGGGCAGTGGGGGGCGGCGAGCAGGTCAGCCCGCGAACCAGCGCACCGGCTTCGGCGCGAGGTTCTGGTAGACGTGCTTGGTCTCGCGGTACTCGGCGAGCCCGGCCGGGCCGAGTTCGCGGCCCACTCCGCTCTTGCCGAAACCGCCCCATTCCGCCTGCGGCAGGTAGGGGTGGAAGTCGTTGATCCAGATCGTGCCGTGCCGCAGCCGGCCGGCCACGCGCCGGGCGCGGCCCGCGTCGGCGGTCCAGACACCGCCCGCGAGGCCGTACTCGGTGTCGTTGGCGAGGGCCACGGCCTCGTCCTCGGTACGGAAGGTCTCGACGGTGAGGACCGGCCCGAAGACCTCCTCCCGCACGACACGCATCTCGCGGTGGCAGTGGTCGAGGACGGTCGGCTCGTAGAAGTAGCCGTTCTCCGGGCGCTGCGGGGAGGGCTCGGGGCGCTTGCCGCCGGAGCGCAGCACCGCGCCCTCCTTGAGGGCGGACTCGACGTACATCTCGACCTTGGCACGCTGCTGTTCGGAGACCAGCGGGCCGCACTCGACGCCGTCCTCGGTGCCGCGGCCGAGCCGGATCTTCTCGGCCCTGCGGGCGAGCTCGGCGACGAAACGGTCCCGCACGGACTCCTCGATGATGAGGCGGGCACCGGCCGAGCAGACCTGGCCGCTGTGGATGAAGGCGGCGTTGAGGGCCTGGTCGACGGCGGTGTCGAAGCCCTCCTCGGTGGCGCAGGCGTCGGCGAAGACGACGTTGGGGTTCTTGCCGCCGAGTTCGAGGGCGACCTTCTTGACGCCGGGCGCGGCGGCCTGGGCCACCTTGGTGCCGCTGATCAGGCCGCCGGTGAAGGAGACCAGGTCGACGTCGGGGTGCTCGGAGAGCCGGGCGCCGACCGAATGACCCGGCCCGGTGACGATGTTGGCGACCCCCGCGGGCAGTCCGGCCTCGACGAGCAGCTCGATCAGCGCGATGGTCGTCATCGGGGTGATCTCGCTGGGCTTGATGACGAAGGTGTTGCCGGCGGCCAGGGCCGGGGCGATCTTCCAGCTGGCCTGGAGCAGCGGGTAGTTCCAGGGCGTGATCATCGAGCAGACGCCGATGGGCTCGTGGACGACGACGCTGTGGATGTCGGGCGAGCCGGCGTCCACGACCCGGCCCGGGCTCTCGGCCGCGATCAGGTCGGCGAAGTACCGGAAGGCGTCGGCGACGCAGTCGATGTCGACGCGCCCTTCCTCGACGGTCTTGCCGGCGTCACGGCTCTCCAGCAGCCCGAGCTGCTCGCGGTCGCGCACGAGCAGGTCGGCGACCCGGCGCAGCAGCGCGGCCCGCTCCCCGGCGGGCGTCCGCGGCCACTCCCCCTCGTCGAAGGCGCGCCGGGCGGCGGCGATCGCGAGGTCGGTGTCCTTCTCGTCGCCCTCCGCGACCACGGCGAACGGCAGGGCGTCCGCAGGGTCGAGGATCTCGCGCGTGGCGCCGGAGACGGCCGCACGCCATTCCCCTCCCGCGTGGATGGTGCTGCGCGCCTGGAGTTCGTTGCTTTCCGCCATGATCGCTTTCGCCTTCCGTTCCTGATCAGCGCCCCTGTGTCACACATGTGTCACTAAGAGACCGAGTGCGCCTGCCCTGGTCCCCCGGATGCATGCGCGATCCGTGGCCGAAAGTGCGCCGCGTCACTGGAGATGCGGGCAATCAGGGGCAAAGCGGGCGCCGATCAGGCGCGGAGACGTCAGATCGTCCGAGGTCGGAAGTCCTCCGGCGGGTCCTCGCCCACCCGTCCGTCGATCGACTCACGTATGAGGTCGGCGTGGCCGACGTGGCGGGCGTACTCCTCGATGAGGTCGACGAGCAGGCGCCGCACGCTCGGGGACCGGCCGTCGCGGGTGGTGTACGCGGCGAGCCGGCCGGCGTCGCCACCGGCCAGTGCCTCGCGCAGGTTCGCCCGGGACCGGGCCACCGTCCGCGCCCACAGGGCGTACAACTGCTCGGGGGTGTCCCCGGCCGAGCTCCACTCTTGGTCCGGCTCGGTGTCCCGGTCCACCGCGTCCCACGGCGGCGCTGGCTTCTTCCCCAGCAGTCGCACGGACAGGTACTCGTCCTCGACGTGGGCGAGGTGTTTGAGCAGGCCGCCCAGTGTGAGAGCCGAGGAGGCCACCCGAGCGCTCAGGCCGACCGCGTCCAGCCCCTCGCACTTCCAGGCGAACGTCCTGCGCTGGCGCTCCAGCGAGCCGACGAGCGTGTCCGACTCGTCCCCCGCGACCGGCGGCTCGAACGGTACCGCTTCCACATCCTGTGTCATGCGGCGAAGACTACGACCCGGGTCTGACAACGCCACGCCGCAGCGGCTACGACCCCGACCACTCGGCGAGGATCTCCCGCATCGTCCCCCGAAGCCATCCGTGCGCGGGATCGACGTCGTGGCGTGGGTGCCACGCCAGTCCGACCCGGACCGGGGGCAGCCAAAGGGGGACATCGAAGGTGGCCAGGCCCAGGGCCCGCGCCAGCGGCACGCTCCAGGAGCTGATCAGACCCGCCAGGTCGGTGGCCCGGACGACGAAGAGGGAGGCGGGGAAGGTGCCCACCGACCCCACCACCCGCCGGGCCAGGCCGAGTCCGGCGAGCGCCTCGTCCACCGGCCCGTGCAGCTTCCCCCGCCGGGAGACGGTCAGGTGATCGGCCTCAAGAGCGAACCGCTCGGGCGTCAACTCACCCTCCAGCAGCGGATGCCCGGCCCGTACGACCCCCACCATCCGGTCCTCGTACAGCGACTCCACCCGCACCTCCGGCGCCACCGTGTCGATCACCCCGACCTCCAGATCGGCGGTGCCCTCGCGCAGGAAGGGCGCGTCCACATGGCTCTCGGTGAGGAACCGGAGGCGGATCCCGGGGGCGTCGCGGGCCGCCCGGGTGAAGAGGTCCGGGCCGCAGGCGGCGGCGACGGCGTCATGGCAGAGGACGGTGAACGTGCGGGTCACCGTCCTCAGGTCGGTGTCGGTGGGTGCGAACAGCGCCCGGGCCCGCTCCACCACCGCGCTCACCTCGGCCCGTACGGCCAGCGCACGCGGCGTCGGCACCATCCGCCGCCCGGCCCGCACGAGCACCGGGTCACCGAGCGCCTTGCGGATGCGGCCCAGGGTGCGGCTCATCGCCGGCTCGGACAGATGCAGCCGCCGCGCCGCACCGCCGACGCTCTGCTCCTCCAGCAGCACGTCCAGGGCGACCAGCAGATTCAGGTCCAGGCCGCTTGATTGCGTCACACGCATCGATCCCTTGCAAAGGTTGCACTGGAGTACGGGTACGGGCCGAGCCTACGGTGACGAGGCGATCCCCCGTCCACCGAGCTCCCGGGAGGAGCCTTGCCCTCGCACGCCCTGAAACGGCGGACCCTGCTCGCCCTGTGCGCCTGCGTCCTGGTCGCCCAGAGCATGGTCGCCGCCGTCAACCTGCTGATTCCCCAGCTGAGTTCGTCGTCCCTGCACCCCTCGTCCAGCGAGATCCTGTGGACGGTCGACGCGTACGTCATCGTCTTCGCCGGGCTCCTCATCCCGGCCGGCACCCTCGGTGACCGGTACGGCCGCAAAGGCGCCTTGCTCACCGGGCTCGCCCTGTTCGCGGCCGGCGCCGCCCTCAGTGCCCTCGCCCGGGACCCGGCGCTGCTCGTCGCCGGGCGCGGTGTCTCGGGAGCCGGGGCCGCGCTGATCACACCGGCGACGATGTCGATCCTGCTGCACCTCGCCGGACCGCACGGGCGCGCCCGGGCGATGGCCTCCTGGACGCTGGCGATCGGCCTCGGCGGCCTGGCCGGCAATCTCGGCGGCGGTCTGGCCGGCCAGTTCCTGTCCTGGCGCGCCCTGTTCGCCGTCATGGTCCCGCTGGCCGCGCTGCTCGCCCTCGCGGTGGCCGTCACCACCCCGCGCACCGACCGCTCCCCGCACAGCCACCTCGCCCCGGCCGGCACCCTGCTCCTCACGGCCGGGCTGGTCGCCGCGCTCTTCGGCATCATCGAGGGCCCGGAGTACGGCTGGGGCGCACCGCGGATCCTGTTCGCGTTCGCGGCGGGCGCCCTGCTCATCGCCCTGTTCACGGTCCAGTCCCTGCGCTCGCGCACCCCGCTGTTCGACCCGCGCGTCTTCGCGGCGCCCCGGCTGCGCGCGGCCACCCTCGGCATGGCGACCGGCTTCTTCGGCCTGTTCGCCCTCTTCTACCTCAACTCGCAGTACCTCCAGGGCGTCAAGGGCTACGGCCCCGCCCGCGCCGGCATCTCCATCGTCCCGCTGATCGTCGGCATGGCACTGGTGCCCCGGCTGGCGGCACGCTGGGCCCCACGTCACCCCCGGCCGGTCATCGGCGGCGGCCTGGCCCTCATCGGCGTAGGCCTGCTCGGCGTGTCGACGGCCGGCGCGGGCACGCCCTACGCGGTGTACGCCTGCTGGCTGCTGGTCATCTCGGCGGGCACCGGGCTGTGCATGCCGACGCTGACCCTGGGCGTCGTCACGTCCCTGCCGCCCCACCAGGCGGGTCTCGGTTCCGGCCTCGGCACCGCCGCCCGGGAGATCGGCGCGGCGCTCGGCGTCGCGGTCACCGGCACGGTCCTGGCCTCCCACGACGGCCTCCCGGGCGGTATGGCCCCGGCCCTGCGCACGGTCGCCCTGCTGGTCCTGGCGGCGACGGTGGCGGTGGTCGCCGGGTACGGCGGCTCCCGGAAGGACGCCGGAGAGCCCGCGGGCCCCGCACCGGACGGAACCGGTACGGGGCCTGCGCACAAACGCGGAGGGGCTCCGGTCAGATGAGGCCGAGGCCGCGGACCGCCTCGCGCTCCTCCTCGAGCTCCTTGACGGAGGCGTCGATCCGGGCGCGGGAGAACTCGTTGATCTCCAGGCCCTGGACGATCTCGTACTTGCCGTCCTTGCAGGTGACCGGGAAGGAGGAGATCAGGCCCTCCGGGACGCCGTAGGAGCCGTCCGACGGGATGCCCATGGAGACCCAGTCACCCTCGGCGGTGCCGTTGACCCAGGAGTAGACGTGGTCGATGGCGGCGTTGGCGGCGGAGGCGGCCGACGAGGCGCCGCGGGCCTCGATGATGGCGGCGCCGCGCTTGGCGACGGTCGGGATGAAGTCCTCGGTCAGCCACTTCTCGTCGTTCACGACCTCGGCGGCGTTCTTGCCGGCGACCGTGGCGTGGAAGATGTCCGGGTACTGGGTGGCGGAGTGGTTGCCCCAGATGGTGAGCCGCTTGATGTCGGAGACCGTGGAACCGGTCTTCTTCGCGAGCTGGGTCAGGGCGCGGTTGTGGTCGAGACGGGTCATGGCCGTGAACCGCTCGGCGGGTACGTCGGGCGCGGCGGCCTGCGCGATGAGCGCGTTGGTGTTGGCCGGGTTGCCGACGACGAGGACCTTGACGTCGTCCGCGGCGTGGTCGTTGATGGCCTTGCCCTGCGGCTTGAAGATGCCGCCGTTGGCCTCCAGCAGGTCGCCGCGCTCCATGCCCTTGGTGCGGGGGCGGGCGCCGACGAGCAGGCCCACGTTCGTGCCGTCGAAGGCGACGTTCGGGTCGTCCGTGATGTCGATGCCCGCCAGGAGCGGGAACGCGCAGTCGTCCAGCTCCATGGCCGTGCCCTCGGCCGCCTTCAGGGCCGGCGTGATCTCCAGCAGGCGCAGCTTCACCGGCACGTCCGCGCCGAGCAGCTGACCGGAGGCGATGCGGAAGAGCAGGGCGTAACCGATCTGGCCGGCCGCGCCGGTGACGGTGACGTTCACGGGAGTGCGGGTCATGGCGTTCTCCGTATGACAGCTGGCGGTGGGGCGTCCCTGCCCCGGACGTTTGATCGATCTCTTGGCGTCAAGAGATCGATCCAGCGGTCAGGCTATCGCGCATCCGGGATCCCGGACGGCCGGGGCGGTGTGGCCCACCCCACAACCCACCCCGCACCCGTACAAAAAGGCGGCCGCCCGTCCGGGAGAGGAGGACGAAGGCGGCCGCCGGGGGGAACCGACCAAGCCGGACTCCCGTGGGGGTACGGTTCGCGTGCCCCCGATTCCGCCGACCATGCCACCCTCTCGGAAATTCATCGCCACCCGGCCCTACTGCCGCCGCCTCCGACGCCATCCGGACGCTGCGACCAGGCCCGATACCCCCCGCGTTCCACCGGACGCCCGCGCCCCCGGGACCTCCGGCCGAAGGCCAGGCACCCCACCGGACACAGGCTGCCCGCCACGCGCCAGGCACCACCCGATCCCACCCCCGGCCGGAACGCACACAGCCCGCCAGGGCCAAGACGCCCCGCCCCGCGCAAGGCACCCTGCCGGGCCCCGGTCCCCGGCCGGAAGCAAGCCGCCCCGCCCGGGCAGCACTCGTCGGGCACCACAGCCACGTACCGGCCTCCACCCGACGCGAAGCCCCCCGCACCCCTCGGGCACTCACCCAGCCCGAACGACTCAGCCGCAAAACAGGCACCCGCCGGACACATGACGCCCCGCCGGGTACCGGGCCACCACCACGCCAGAAGCAAGCCGCCCCCGCCCGGACGGCTCTCGTCAGGCGCCTCGGCCACTGCTGGACCCCACGCGAAGCGCCGCGCGGCCCCTCACCAGCCCCGATGACTCGACCGCAAACCAGGCACCCGCCGGGCACAGGACGCCCCGACGGGTACCGGGCGCCACCGGATCCGATCCCCGGCCACACGCCACGGGCGCCCTCAGAGACAAGCCCCCGGCCAGGAACCCCCGCCCCCAGCCCCGGCCAGAGGCCACGCGCCCCGTCGTGTGCCAGGCGCCCGCCCGGCCCCCCGGCCGGAAGCCAGGCGCCCCGCCGGAGGCCAGGCGGTGGTCGCCTACTCCGTGCAGCCCTGCCGGCCGGACGCCAGGGTGGCGCAGGCCTTCGCGTCGGCGGCGTTCTCGACCGAGACCATCGGGGTGTACGCGATCGTGTCGCCGGCGGCGGTGATGCTCCCCGTCTGCTTCGCCTTGCCCGCGCTGACCTGCACCTCGTCGCCCTGAGCCGCCTGGGTGATACGGCCCCAGGCCGCCTTGCAGGTCTCGCTGTAGCGGACCTCGACGACGGTCGTGCCGACGGTCGCGGTCTGGGCCGTGGTCACCAGGTCACCACTGCACCCCATGTTCTCCGCGTCCTTGCCCGTGCAGCTGTCGCCGCTGCACTTCACGCCGGGCGGCAGCTCCTGGTTCGTGGCGGCGGTCGGCGCCGGCGACTTGCCGCCGCCCTTGGCCTCGTCGTCGCCACCGCCACCGGTGAGGTAGAACGCACCGGCGATCACCACGAGCACGCCCACGACACCCGCGAGGAACATCGCGGTCCGCCGCTTGCCGCCCGAGCCGCCCGAGCCGGCAGAGCCGCCGGAGCCACCGGCGCCACCCGCACCCGCACCCGCCGGGACGGCGTCCCGCGGCGGTGCGTCGTACGAGCCCGCTCCGACGCCCGGCATCCGGGCGGTGCCGGGGCCCGAACCGGGCGTGGAGCCGGTTCCCGTGCCGGCGGGACGCCCGCGGCCCTGGGACGGGCCCTGGTACCCGGCCACCCCCCACGAGTTGACCCCGGTCCCACCGCTGCCGGTGGAGTCCTGGACCTCGGGGGCCGTCGGCTGCGGCGGCACGGTCGGGGCGACGCCCGCCGGCCCCGCGATGCCCGGCGTGACCGTGGCGCTGCCGCTTCTGCGGGCGGTCCGGCTACCGCCCGCGGAGGCGGCCTTGCCGTCGTCCTTGGAACCGGCCGACGGGCTCCCGAAGTCCTGCCCGCCGAACTCACCGAGCGCGGCGCGCGCCTGGGAGATCCGGATGGCCTCCATCGTCATGTCGTGCCGCATCTCCGAGCGGCTCCAGGCGCGCTCGGCGAGCTCCCACATGGTGGTGAGGTGCACCGGGTTGGTCCCGGTGACCTCGGCCAGCGCCACGATCGCGCCCTTGGGCGCGAGCAGCCGGCCGTTCAGATAACGCTCCCACGACGTCTTGCTGTAGCCCGTGCGGTCCGCCACCGACGCGATGCTCAGACCACTGCGGTCCACGAGCCTGCGCAGCTGGCTGGTGAACTCCCTGATCTGCGGATCGAGCTCATCCGGCAAGGCCCTCCAACGAGGCATTGCTTCCCCCCTCTTCCCCCCGGTACGTGCTGTTGTTTCCCGCGCTGTTCGCCCCGCGTTGGCGGCCTAGGCCGAGTCCCCGTTCTGCTACCCACAGGGATGCGCCCACTCAGGATCTCAGTTCCCTGACCGGGGGCGCACAGGAGCACAGACCCCGCGCGCGATACACCCTGGACCGTCCCGATTGTCCATGCCAACCCCGTGGTTGCACCACTTCATGCCGAATCTCCGGCGGACGTACCGGAACCGTCACTTCCGTGCCACAGCGTTCTGACAGCCGTTGAACAGGCCGTTCGCCGTGCAGGAGGGTTGGCCGTGACGGCGGCCCGTCCTTCCTCGGGGGAGAGGACGGGCCGCCGTCCGGTCACTCGCTGGTGACCGTGAAGTGCAGTGTGTCCTTCAGGAACGGGATCTGGAGCCAGGGATTCGGCTGCGCCATCATCGCCAGCAGGACGATCGCCAGGCCCATGACGCCGTACGTGACGATGTCCGTGAACCGGGAGCGGACGGCGAGCATGCCGACGTCCGGCAGCAGCCAGCGCATCGCGCCACCGCCCAGCAGGGCGATGCCGATCAGCAGCGTCCCGAGCCGGAACTGCCCGAACGCGGTCACCAGCAGCCCGAGTCCGACCACACCCAGCACGGCGAGGACGGGCCACTGCCGCGCCGGCGCGAACGCGTCCCCGGGCGCCGCCCGGCCACCGCCCTCGGGCCGCGCGGTGTCCTTGGTGAACAACGGAAACCGCCGGGTGACCCGCCGCGGCCGCCCCTCGGCGTCGGGGGCACTGACGGGATCCCGCACGGTGAGATCGCCGTCCTCGTCGCGCACCACAGCATCGGAGTCACCGTCGACCGCACTCGGCGCGTCGTGCTCCCCCTGCACGGCCTGCGCACGGGTACCGGCCGGGGCGCTCTCCGTGTCCCCGGCCTCCGAGGCGCTCGCCGCGCTCCCCGCGTTCCGTTCAGCCGACACTGCGCTCCGCCGCCTCGACCACGTTGACGAGCAGCTGGGCGCGGGTCATGGGGCCGACTCCGCCGGGGTTCGGGGAGATCCAGCCGGCGACCTCGGCCACGTCGGGGTGGACGTCGCCCACGATCTTGCCCTCGGCGCTGCGCGAGACACCGACGTCGAGGACGGCCGCGCCCGGCTTGACGTCCTCGGCGCGGATCAGATGGGCGGAACCGGCCGCGGCGACGATGATGTCCGCGCGCTTGAGGTGCGCCGACAGGTCACGCGTACCGGTGTGGCACTGGGTGACGGTCGCGTTCTCGCTGCGCCGGGTCAGCAGCAGCGGCATCGGCCGGCCGATGGTCACACCCCGGCCGACCACCACGACCTCCGCGCCCTTGATCTCCACGCCGTACCGGCGGAGCAGCGTGAGGACGCCGTTGGGGGTGCAGGGCAGCGGGGCCGGCTCGTTCAGGACCAGACGGCCGAGGTTCATCGGGTGCAGGCCGTCCGCGTCCTTGTCCGGGTCCATCAGCTCCAGGACGCGGTTCTCGTCGATGCCCTTGGGCAGCGGCAGTTGCACGATGTAACCCGTGCAGGCCGGGTCCTCGTTCAGCTCGCGGACGACCGCCTCGATCTCCTCCTGCGTCGCCGTGGCCGGCAGCTCGCGCTGGATGGAGGCGATGCCGACCTGCGCGCAGTCACGGTGCTTGCCGGCGACGTACTTCTGGCTGCCGGGGTCGTCCCCGACCAGGATCGTGCCGAGGCCGGGCGTGACGCCCTTCTCCTTCAGCGCCGCCACGCGGGCGGTCAGGTCGGACTTGATCGCGGCTGCGGTGGCCTTGCCATCGAGAATCTGGGCGGTCATGGCCCCATCCTCGCGGATGACCCGCCCCCGGTTCCAATCCGGCCGCAATACGGGCACCGCGGGGCCCCTCCTCCCGTATCCGTCCATGATCAGTGATGTTGCACTTGCACAACACATCGGGAATGCGGCTGGACAACCCCGTCAGTGGTGAAGAACGATGACCTGACAAGTGCCGCGGGCAGCTCAACGGGGGGACGGTCGCTGTCTGAAGAACTCTCCTCCGTGGCGGTGCCACGCGCGTCCCCGCACTCGGAACAACGGAGGAAAGTCCCCCATGAGCTACGGCGATCCGAACAACCCCTACGGCGCTCCCCAGGGGCAGCCGCAGCAGCCGCAGCAGGGCTACGGCTACCCGCAGCAGCAGGGGCAGGCGCCGGGTTACGGCTACCCGCAGGCCCCTCCGGTGTCCCCGTACGGCGGTCCCGCGGCGCCGACGACGATGCCGGGCTCGGTGGGCGCGGCCCGCGTGATGATGTGGGTCATCGTCGGTCTCCAGGTCGTCGGCGTGGCGTTCTTCGCCTTCGCCGCCGCGGCCCTCAACGCCGCGAAGGACGACGAGTCCCTCAAGGACAACACCGCTTTCCAGGACCTGGTCGGCCAGTCGACCGGCGTGATCTGGGGTTACGTCGTGTTCGGCCTGGCCTGGCTGGTGTTCGCGGCCGTCCTGGCGACCAAGTTCAAGAACGGCGGCAACGGCGCCCGCGTCACCATCCTGGTCTTCGCCATCATCACCGCCGTCCTCGGCATCTACCCGTTCATCCTCGTGGGCCTGGTGCACACCGTCCTGGCCATCCTGGTCGCGGTGTTCGTCGGCAACGCGAACGGCAAGGCCTGGTTCAACCGCCCCCGTTACTGAACGGACCCCGGCGAGCGGACCAGTTCACGCCAATCACATCCAAGGGCCGTGTCTCACCCGTACGAGGGGGGCACGGCCCTGGTGCGTCGCCCTAGTCTGGCGGTGGTAGCTGTCAGGCACGGGGAGAGCACCTTGTACAGCATCATCGTGGTACCTCCGCCGACCACGGAGGACGAGCGAAACCTCAGCCAGATCAGACTCGCGCCCGGCGAACGCCTCACGTTCGGCCGGTCCGCGCACGGCAACGACCTCCGCATCGCCCACGACGGAGTCTCCCGCCGGGCCGGTGAGATCACCGCGCAGGGCGCCTTCTGGATCCTCAGCAACCTCAGCCGCGAACAGACCTACGTGGTGGAGAACCCGGAGGGCGCGGGCGAACACGTCAAGGTCGCGCCGGGACGGCTGGACGCGCCGATCCCCTTCGAGTTCTCGCGGATCGTGCTGCCCGCCGCCGGTGACCTGCTGGGGCTCCAGGTGTGGGCGCCGCGCCACGACTACCTGAGCGGCACGGGCGGCCTCGACGGCGCCACGACCGCGCCGGCCTTCTCCCTCGACCGCACCAAGCGCTACTTCGCGGTCCTGGCGGCCCTGTGCGAACCGCGCCTGCGCGGCGCCCCGCACGCCCCGCTGCCCACCGTCGACCAGGTCGCCGACCGCCTGCGCCCCACCTGGCCGGCCGCGTCCCGCACGTCGGTGCAGTGGAACATCGACTACCTCGCCGTGAAACTGCGCCTCAAGCCGGGCCCGGAGAGCGCGGACACCGGCCCGCGGCTCAACGGCAAGAAGGAGTCCCTGGTCTCCCTGGCGCTCCGCTTCGACCTGGTCCGCGAGGACGACCTGGGCGTCCTGGCCGGCCCGTCGGGCCGGGCGGCCCGGTGACCGAGCCCTACGCCGTTCCGGTGCCGAAGGGCTACCGGGTCGGCGTCTGGGAGGTGCGCGAGCCCCTCGCGACCGGCGCCTTCGGCAGTGTGTACGCGGCCCGGCGCACCGGGGAGGGCCCGGAACTGCCCCGGACGGCCGCCCTGAAGTTCCTGCCCACCGGCACGGCCACGCCCCGCCGGCTGACCCATCTGCGCGAGCTGATCGAGCGGGAGGTCGAGCTGTACCGGCGGCTGAAGCAGCCGAGGCTCGTGCGGATGTACGAGACGCTGACCGTCGACGACCCGCACCGACCGGAGCTGGACGGCGCCACCGTCCTCGTCCTGGAGCGGGCCAAGGGCTCCCTGGCCGCCCTGCTCACCGCCACGCCCCGGCCCGAGGCCGGTCCCGTGCTGCTCGCGCAGATCTGCGAGGGCCTGGCCCAGTTGCACGGCGCCGGCTGGGTGCACGGCGACCTCAAGCCGGCCAACGTGCTGCTGATGGACGACGGTTCGGTCCGGCTCGCCGACTTCAACATGGCCGCCGAACTGGAGGGCACCCACGCCTACACCCCGGCGTTCTCCACGCCCGACTACACCCCGCCCGAGCTCCTGTGGACCGAGATCGGCGAACGGGGGCGCCGGATCCGCCCGTCCGCCGACGTATGGGCCTTCGGGGTCCTGGCGCACCTCGTCCTCACCGACTCCTTCCCGCTGCCCGGCGCGACTCCGACGGCCCGCCGCGACGCGGCCGCCGCCTACGCCCGCGGCACCGACGATTTGCGTCTGTCGCCCGAACTGCCCGACGACTGGCGGCGGATCATCTCCGCCTGCCTCACCCGCTCCCACGAGGACCGCGTGTCCGGTGCCACCCTGCTCGGCCGCGTCCGGGCGGCCGCCGGCACCGGGCACCGCTCCTTCCGCCTGCCCCGCCTGCGCCCGGCCCGCCGCCGCTCCCGTCGTACGGCGGTCCTGGCGGCCGGTGCCGCCGTCGCCGCCCTCGGCTACGGCGTCGCCACCTGGGCCGATTCCGGCGACGACGGCGGGAGCAAGGGCGGCGAGACCCGCAAGGTGACGCCCGCCACCTACGGCGCCTCCGAACTCCGCACCGACAAGGGCGTCCCGGTCGCCTACCGGCGGCTCATCGTCGACTCGGCCCACGACTGCGTGCAGCCGGAGATCACCCCGGCGCTCATCGCCGCGATGCTGAAGGTGGAGAGCGACTTCGACCCCGATCTCTCGGACCCGGACGCGGGAGAGGAGGGCGAGTACGGCATCGCCCGCTGGACGCCGAGCATCCTGCGCTGGTGGATCCGCGCCGACGGCGTCCCCGCGAAGGAGACCCCCAGGCCGCCGCTCACCCCCTCCGAGTCCATCCCGGCCATGGCCCGCTATCTGTGCTTCGCCGAACCGCGCCTGGAGGCCGGGCTGAGCGGCGACCGCCGGGTGCTGGTCGCCGCCGCGTACCGGACGTCGTACAAGAGCGTGAACGACGCGGGCGGTGTTCCCCCGAAGTACCGCGACTACGCCGCCCGCATCGCCCACTACCTCAAGGAGTACACCCCGGCCGCGACGAAGTGACCCTCAGAGTTCACAGGTACTGCCCGTCGCACACACGTCGGTCCGGCAGCCCGCCTCGGGTACCGTTTCCGGCGTCGCTGCCAGGACCACGGCCGGGGGATCCATGTCAGACGCCGCGTTCACGCAGACCGGTGCGGTGCCGCTGCGGCCCGCCGATCCGGTGCGGGTCGGACCGTACGTACCGCTGGGACTGCTCGGCAGCGGCGGCATGGGCCGGGTCTACCTGGCGCGCCAGGGGGACGGGACGCCCGGGCTCGCCGCGGTGAAGGTCATCCGGCCCGAGTACGCCGAGGACGCGCCCTTCCGGCGGCGGTTCGAGCGGGAGGCCACCGTGCACGCGCGGGTGGGCGCGCCCTACACGCCGGAACTGCTGGGCACGGGCTTCGAGCCGGACACCGACCTGCTGTGGATGGCGACCGTGTACTTACCCGGTCTCAACCTGGCGGAGGCGGTGCGGGAATGCGGTGTCCTGCCACCGGAAGACGCCTGGCGGCTGGTCGCCGATCTCGGGCGGGCGCTCGGCGCGCTGGCCGCGACCGGGATCG
Source organism: Streptomyces sp. SID5464 (assembly GCF_009862985.1). Lineage (NCBI taxonomy): Bacteria > Bacillati > Actinomycetota > Actinomycetes > Kitasatosporales > Streptomycetaceae > Streptomyces > Streptomyces sp. SID5464. The sequence goes on from NZ_WWIQ01000007.1 coordinate 30,012, forward strand.
TGCACCGGGACTTCAAGCCGTCCAACGTTCTCCTGACCCCACAGGGTGCGCACGTCGTCGACTTCGGCATCGCCCAGGCCGTCGACGCCAGCGCGATCACCACGACCGGCAACCGCGTCGGCACGCCCGCCTTCATGTCCCCCGAGTACCTCAGGGACGGCCGCTGCGACACGGCCTCCGACGTGTTCTGCTTCGCGAGCACGGTCGTCCACGCGGTCACCGGGCACGCCCCCTTCGGCGACGGCACCGGCGTGGACGTCCTGCACCGCATCGCCTCGGAGGAACCGAACGCGGAGGTCATGGCGGAGGTGCGGAAGGCCGACCCGGACCTCGCCGCCCTCCTCACGGCCTGCCTCTCCAAGGACCCGGCCCTGCGCCCCGGCCCCGGGGACCTGGTCGAGGCGGCCTCGGCCCGGCCCCGGTCCGTCTCCTGGCAGGAACCGCTGGGCAGCCGCATCCTGGCCCGGCAACAGGCTTACGAGGCGCTGAGGGACAGTCCGTTACCGCCGCCGCGGGTGCAGCGGGCGGTGGGGCATCCGGCGCCTGCGGGGCCGGGATTCGGACCGGCCGGACCGGCGCCCGTGGCCGGCGTACCGGCGGCGGGGCAGCCGGGCTTCGGGCCGCCGGAAGCGGGAGGTACGCCGGTGGCGACACCGGCGGCCGGGACTTCCGCCAGGCGGCGGCTGGCGCCGTACGCCGCCCTCGCCGCCGTACTCACCGTGTGCGCCGTCGCCCTGACGGCCTTTCTGGCCACCCGCCCTTCGTCGGCCGGCGACACCGGCTCCGCCGCGCCCACGGCCCGTGCGTCCCGCGACGGTCACGTCCAAACGTCCCCGCCGGGCTCCGACCGCCCGGATTCCCCCTCACCGTCCAGGCAGGTCCCGCAGAGCGAGGGGACGACGACGGGCACCACGCCGAGCCCCTCGGGCAACGGGGCCGAGGCGGACACCCGTACCACCGCCCCCGCTCCCCCGCCGAAGACGACGAAGCCCCGGCCCTCCGCCACGGAACCACCGAAGACGCCCACCGCCCCGGTCGGGCCACCGTGGCTCACCGACTGCAGCTACTACTCCGGCACCGAACTCACCCGGCGCGGCGACCGCGGCCAGCGCGTCGTGCAGGTGCAGTGCATGCTGACCAAGCGCGGCTACGACGTGGGAGGCGCGGGCTTGGACGGCCAGTTCGGCAAGGACACCGCCGCGGCGGTACGCGGCTTCCAGCGTGACAAGGGGCTGGACGCCGACGGCAAGGTCGGCCCCAGGACGTGGGCGGCGCTGCGCTCCTCGACCTGAGAAAAGGCGCGCCTCGCGCGCCGGGGAATGTGAGGATGTCCGCACCGGGCCCAGGCACCCGCCTGGCAGCACCCGGCCTCAGCAACTCCCGCGACCCTTAGGCAGGTTCACGCATGAGACCCACCCGCGGTGCCCTGATCGTCGCCGCCGTCCTGACGCCGGCCCTCCTGCTCGCCACCCCGGCCCTCGCGGCCGGCGCGGCCCCGGCGGCCCCCGCCGTGACCGCCACGGCGGGGACGGACGGCACGCCGGTGGACGAGATGTCGGAGGACGATCTGCGGATCGCGATCCTCCGCATCATCGCCGACGAGGACAGCGGACGAGGCGTCGTCAGGGAGGCCAACGAGGCCCTCGACGGCACCGTGGAGGACATGCGGGAGTTCCTGAAGACGGGCTACCGCCTCGCCCAGGCCGAGGACGACCGCGTCGCCATCGCCCGCATCCTGGCCGACCCGGACTCCGGCCGGGGCGTCAAGCGGGAAGCGGGCAAGGCCCTCGACGTGAACACCCCGGAGGCCCTGCGGGCGTTCCTGGAGACCGGCTACCGCCTCGCCCAGGCCGAGGACGACCGCGTCGCCATCGCCCGCATCCTGGCCGACCCGACGATCAGCGACGCGCTCCGGGCCGCCGCGGAGGACGCCATCGACGGCACTCCGGAGGAGCTTCGGTACTTCCTGGAGGTCGGGCGGTACGAGGTCGACGGCTGAGTCGTACGGAGGGGGCCGGCGGCGCCGCCGGCCCCCTCCGCCGCCGCTCTCAGTGGAAGAAGTGCCGCGTCCCGGTGAAGTACATCGTGATGCCGGCCTTCTGCGCGGCCTCGACGACCAGTTCGTCACGGACCGAACCGCCGGGCTGGACCACGGCCTTCACACCGGCCTCGGTGAGGATCTCCAGGCCGTCCGGGAAGGGGAAGAACGCGTCGGAGGCCGCGTAGGAGCCCTGCGCACGCTCGGCGCCCGCCCGCTCCACCGCCAGCTTCGCGGAGTCGACCCGGTTGACCTGCCCCATGCCGACGCCCACCGAGGCACCGTCCTTGGCGAGCAGGATCGCGTTGGACTTCACCGCGCGGCAGGCCTTCCAGGCGAAGGCGAGCTGCTGGATTTCGTCGGCGTCCAGCGCCTCGCCGGTCGCCAGCGTCCAGTTGGCCGGGTCGTCGCCGTCGGCCTGGAGCCGGTCGGTGACCTGGAGCAGCGCGCCGCCGTCGATCGGCTTGACCTCGACCGGGGCGGAGGGCCCGTCGGGGCAGCGCAGCACGCGGATGTTCTTCTTCTTGGTGAGGGCCTCCAGGGCGCCGTCCTCGTAGTCCGGCGCGACGATGACCTCGGTGAAGATCTCCGCGACCTGCTCGGCCATCTCCTTGCTGACCGGGCGGTTGACCGCGATCACACCACCGAACGCCGACAGCGGGTCGCAGGCGTGCGCCTTGCGGTGCGCCTCGGCGACGTCCGCGCCCACCGCGATGCCGCAGGGGTTGGCGTGCTTGATGATCGCGACGCACGGCTCGGCGTGGTCGTACGCGGCACGACGGGCGGCGTCCGTGTCCGTGTAGTTGTTGTACGACATCTCCTTGCCGTGCAGCTGCTCGGCCTCGGCGAGGCCGCCCGTGCCGGAGACGTACAGCGCGGCGGGCTGGTGCGGGTTCTCGCCGTAGCGCAGGGTGTGCTCGCGCTCCCAGGTGGCGCCGAGGAAGTCGGGGAACTGCGACTCGTCGACGGGCGCGTAGGAGGAGGCGAACCAGGAGGCGACGGCGACGTCGTAGGCGGCCGTGTGCTGGAAGGCCTCGGCGGCGAGCCGCTTGCGGGTGGCGAGGTCGAAGCCGCCGCCCCGGACGGCCTCGAGCACGTCGGCGTAGCGGGCGGGGCTGGTGACGACCGCGACGGACGGGTGGTTCTTGGCGGCGGCCCGGACCATCGACGGACCGCCGATGTCGATCTGCTCCACGCACTCGTCGGGCGAGGCGCCGGAGGCGACGGTCTCACGGAACGGGTAGAGGTTGACGACGACGAGGTCGAACGGCTCGACACCCAGCTCGGCGAGCTGCCGCTGGTGGTCCTCCAGGCGCAGGTCGGCGAGGATGCCGGCGTGCACGCGCGGGTGCAGTGTCTTGACCCGGCCGTCCAGGCACTCGGGGAAGCCGGTCAGCTCCTCGACCTTGGTGACGGGGACGCCGGCGGCGGCGATCTTCGCAGCGGTGGAGCCGGTGGAGACGAGCTCGACCCCGGCCTCGTGGAGCCCGCGCGCGAGCTCCTCGAGACCGGTCTTGTCGTAGACGCTGACGAGCGCCCGGCGAAGGGGCCGCTTGTTGCTCTCGGCGGTCACTGGATAACTACCTTTCGTCCCTCAATGCGATAGCCGTTGCGGGCGAGGCGCCCCACGACCTCGACGAGCAGCCTTCGCTCGACTTCCTTGATGCGCTCGTGCAGAGCGCTCTCGTCGTCCTCGTCCCGGACCTCGACCACGCCCTGGGCGATGATCGGGCCGGTGTCGACGCCGTCGTCGACGAAGTGGACGGTGCAGCCGGTGACCTTGGCGCCGTACGCGAGCGCGTCCCGTACGCCGTGGGCCCCCGGGAAACTGGGCAGCAGTGCCGGGTGCGTGTTGACGAACCGCCCGCCGAACCGCGCGAGGAACTCCTTGCCGACGATCTTCATGAACCCGGCGGAGACCACGAGGTCGGGCTCGAAGGCGGCGACGGCCTCGGCGAGCGCGGCGTCCCACTCCTCGCGGCTGCCGTGGTCCTTGACCTTGCACACGAAGGTCGGCAGCCCGGCGCGTTCGGCGCGGGCCAGCCCCTCGATGCCCTCGCGGTCGGCGCCGACGGCCACGATCTCGGCCCCGTACGCCTGCGCACCGGCGGCGTCGATCTCGTCGAGGAGCGCCTGAAGGTTGGTTCCGGATCCGGAGACCAGCACGACGAGGCGCTTGGCGCGCTGGGCCACGGGCTTGGCGGCCACGGTGGGGGCCTTTCTCGGGGGAGTGTCTGTCCAGGCGGCCGGACCTGGCGTAGCGCCATGGCGTTTGTACATTCATACGAATGCTTCGCGCCCCCGGATACGGGGAAGCCTACGAACCGGCCGACCGTCAGCAACGATACCGGCACACCGGGCGGCCCCCACGGGACGGGGGCATGGCCGGAAGGTAGCGTCTGGGCGGAGCCGGTTCGGGAACGCCGTCCGCACGTGATGCGTTCAAGAGGTGTCGGACCCGGGTCCGACACCGTTCAGTTCTGTCCACCCATTCCTGCTCACCCACTCGTTCCTACTCATCAACGGGAAGACGCTCACTTGATGCCGGACCGCAGCCTGCGACTCCTCACGTTCCCCCAGCTGTCGGCGCAGGGAGGGGAGCGCGGCAGCGTGCTGCTGCGGGAGCGCCCCAGCTCACCACCCGACGCGCCGTCGGACGGCGACCGCGGCGACGAGCGACGGCGCGGCTCCCAGGAGGACAATCCGTTCGCCCCGCCGCCCGAGGGCACCCCGGACCGGCCCTGGCAGCCGCGCCGCCCGTCGGGTGACGACTCCCAGGACGACGGCGAGGACGACCGCGCGCCCTGGGGCAGGCAGTGGAGCGACCGGCAGCCCGGCCGCTCCTCCGGCGGCTTCGGCGAACGCCCCCGCGGCGGACCCGAGGGCCAGGGCGGCGGCCCTCAGGGCGGACCGAACCCGCGCTGGGACCCGACGGACCCCGCCCAGCGCCGCGCGCGCTATGCGCTGCTGTCGGGCATGTGGGCCTTCTTCTTCGCCCTCTTCAGCTGGCCGTACGTGGCGCTGCTGCTGGGCGCGCTCGCCCTCTACTGGGGCATCAGCGCCCTGCGCGCCAAGCCCCGCAGGCCCGACCCGGACTCCCCGGCCCCCGAGCAGCAGGGCCGCCCCCAGACGACCGCCGCGGTGAGCGGCCTGGTCACGGCGTCCCTGGCCATCGCCCTGGTCGCCGCGTCCTTCACGGCCCAGCTGGTCTACCGCGACTACTACACCTGCACGAACGACGCCCTCACGAACGAGGCGAAGCAGTCCTGCACCGAGCTTCTGCCGAAGGAGCTGCGGGGCTTGCTGGGCACGAACGGCTGACGGGCGGCCTGCTGCTTCAGGGGGTGTCCGGCCCGGCGGTGGGGTCGGGCGGGGGCAGGACGTCGTAGGGCTCGGGGGCCGGGTCGGCCGGCAGGAAGTCGTACGGTTCGAATGGGGTGTCGTCCTGGTCCCGGAGGCCGTGGAAGGCGTGGAGGGCGTCCGGTGTGGCGGACGAGGTCCTCGGCTTGGCTGGCCCGTCGGGCGGGGAGGCACCGTCCAGGGCGCCCCCGGCGACTCCGGCGATCCCGGCGATTTTGGTATGGGTGAACCAACCCCGGCGGTGCGAGCCCTTCCGTAGGTGTCCGCCCCGCGCGGCGCCCCCGGCCGGTTCGTCCCGCTGTTTGCCGATACTCGGCCCGTCCGCCTGGGGCGCCCGGCATCGACAGGCCCGTACGGTCATCGCCGTCGGGACGGCCACCAGCACCAGCCACGCCAGTGTCGCCGTACCCACCTGCCACCACACCGGCCCGAAGCGGGCCAGGACGGTGACCCCGAGCGGCCCGCCCGCCAGCGCGGCGAGCCCCGCGAGCACGGCCGCGCACAGCACGGCCGCGAGGGCGGCGGCACGGGCGGTGCGCCCCGGCGACCAGACGACACCCCGCCCGCCGCCCGGCCGCGTCCCGCCGCCCTCCCCGGAGGCCGCCTCCTGTGCCACGACCCAGCCGACGACCACCCCGGCGACCACCGGCACGGTCCCGGCCGCCGCCCAGTGCACCAGCCGCCCCTCACCCGCCTCCGGCACCGCCGCCAGCAGCGGGAACGGCGGCAGGAACGGAGCCGGCGCGGAGGACAGCGGGCTGACGACATGGCCGACGCCGAGGGCGAAGCCGGGGCCGAGGGCGTAGGCGGCGCCCCACACCGCCGCGTTCGGTACCAGGGCCGCACACAGCAGCAGCACCGCGAACCGCCCCGACCACCCCTCCGTCAGCCGCAGCAACGCCGCCTGGGCCGCCGCGCCGTGCCCCACCAGCGACAACGCCACCAGCAGCGCACCGCCCGCGAGGAGTACCGCCGTCCCGGCGGCCGCCGCCCTGGCGGCGACACCCGGGCGCCCGTCCGGCCCGAGGACCAGCGGCCGTACCCGCGCCGGCAGCACGCCCAGCAGCAGCCGCAGCGGCCCGCCCGGACGGCCGTACGCCGACCACACGCCCGCTCCGGCGGCCACCACGGCGACCAGCGGCACGTACACCCCGGTCCACAGCCACGACGGCCGCAGCGCACCGCCGGCGGCGTACAGGGCGGCGGGCGCGGCGACGGCGAGGTAGCCGAGGACGACGCCCGTCCAGGCGATGCGGGCCGAGACCGGCGGCGGTTCCGCGACCACCTCGATGTCCGCCGGCTCCACGATGTCCTCGGCGCTGCCGTCGGCCTCGCCCCCCGCCCCGCCGTCCGTGGCATCTCTCGCCGCCCGGTGCAGCAGCCACACCGGCAGCGCGAGCAGCAGCAGCGGCGGGACGCCCACGGGGGCGGGGACGCCGGCGAGCGTGTCGGCGCGGACGAGTTCGGCTCCGTGGGCCAGCAGCCACAGCGCCGCCGCCACGTGCAGCGCGCCGCCGGGCCCGCTGTCCGGGTACGGCGAGGTGATCCACAGCAGCATCGCCGGCACGGCGAACGACGCGAGCCCGAGGCCCGCCGCGACCGCACCACCCGTGAGGGCGCCGGTCAGTCCGGGCGAACGGTCGCGCATGCGGGTCAACAGGGGCGAGGCCGGACGTCGGCGAGCGGTCATGTCGATCACGCCCGCCATGCTCCCAACGACACGCGCTTTCCCGTCGTAACAGGCGAACCATCGATGTGTCGCTCAATATACGTTTATGTATTTTTCCGTACGGAGGGGCGCCCTGTGACACAGAGCCCAGCCATCCCGCTCCCGCCGCCCAAGGAACGCCGACGCCTGCGCGAGGCCGCCTCGATGACGCGGGCTCAACTGGCTTCCCAGGTGGGCGTCACCAGCGAGACGGTGCGCGGGTGGGAGACCGGCCGCTCGACGCCGCGCGGCCGGAAAGGGGAGAAGTACGCGAAGCTGCTGAACTCACTCGGGACGGAGGCGGAAGTGACACCGCCTCATGCGGAGCGCGGGGGCGACGCCGCGAGCGATCTGAGCCGCCCCTCGGCCTCAGACCACGACCGCGCCTCCGGCAGGAACCGGGGCCGCACCTCCGGCACGGACCAGGACCGCACCACCGTCGGCCACCGCAGCCGCACCTCGGCCATCGAACACAGCCGCGACCCCGGCAGCGTTCACAGCCGCGCCCCCGCCGCCGGCCATCGCCACACCACCGTCGCCGACCACCGCCACACCACTGCCGTCGCCGTCGCCGACCGCAGCCACTCCACCGTCACCGACCGGCGCCCCGGCCCCGACCGGGCAACGGCCCTGCGGCGGCCGGACGATGTGACCGCTGCGCTGAGCCCCGAGCAGGCCTTCGACGCGCTGTACGCGTTCTGCGCGCCCGCGCTCGTCCGGCAGACCTACCTTCTGACCGGCCGCCGCGAACTGGCGCGGGAGTCGGTCGAGCGGGCCTTCCACATCGCCTGGCAGCGCTGGCCGGAGGTGGCCCGCGACCCCGACCCGGCGGGCTGGGTGCGGGCGGTGGCCTACGACTGCGCCCTCTCTCCGTGGCACCGGTTCCGTCCTCGCCACCGGTATCCCGAGCCGCCGCCCCCCGACGCGGTCGACCGCGCGCTGCTGGAGACGCTGCTGAAACTGCCGCCCTCGTACCGCCGCACGCTGCTGCTGTACGACGGTGTCGGTCTCGGCCTGCCGGAGACGGCGGCGGAGACGGAGGCGAGCAGCCGCGCGGCCGCGAACCGGCTGATGCACGCGCGGGAGGCGGTCGCCGAGCGGCTGCCGGAGCTGGCGGACCCGGAGGTGCTCCACTGGCGGCTGGTCGGACTGGCCTCCATCGAGCGGCTGCGGGCCGCCAAACCACTGGTGGTGCGCCGGGCCGGGGAACGCCGGGCGCGTTTGTGGACCCGGGCAGCCATCGCCTTCACGATCACCCTGATCGCAGTCACGGCCCTCACCGCCCGCACGGCCCCCGCCCGCTACGAGCCACCGGTGCCGCAGGGCGAGACCGTCCAGGACGTGCCGCCACCGGCCGCGCCCGGGCCCCTGTCGGAGTCGGAGCGGGAGCTGCGGGCGAAGCTGCGCGAGGAGGAGCAGCGAGGGGCGGGCCGGCTGATGCCGCAGCCTCGGTAGCACGACAGCGGGCCCGCTCCCCGTACGGGGAGCGGGCCCAGCAGTGCGCGTTACGGCGTTGTTCAGCCGGCGAGGATCGCGCGCGCCAGCTTCGCCGTCTCGGTCGGCGTCTTGCCGACCTTGACGCCGGCGGCCTCGAGGGCCTCCTTCTTCGCGGCGGCCGTGCCGGAGGAGCCGGAGACGATGGCGCCGGCGTGGCCCATGGTCTTGCCCTCGGGCGCGGTGAAGCCCGCGACGTAGCCGACGACCGGCTTCTTCACGTTCTCCTTGATGAAGGCCGCGGCCCGCTCCTCGGCGTCGCCGCCGATCTCACCGATCATCACGATCAGGTCGGTGTCGGGGTCGGCCTCGAACGCGGCGAGGGCGTCGATGTGGGTCGTCCCGATGACCGGGTCGCCACCGATGCCGACGGCGGAGGAGAAGCCGATGTCCCGCAGCTCGTACATCATCTGGTACGTCAGCGTGCCGGACTTCGACACCAGGCCGATGCGGCCCGGCTTGGTGATGTCGCCCGGGATGATGCCGGCGTTGGACTGGCCCGGCGTGATGAGGCCGGGGCAGTTCGGGCCGATGATGCGGGTCTTGTTGCCCTTGGACACGGCGTAGGCGTAGAACGCGGCCGAGTCGTGGACGGCGATGCCCTCGGTGATGACGACCGCGAGCGGGATCTCGGCGTCGATGGCCTCGACGACGGCGGCCTTGGCGAAGGCCGGCGGGACGAAGAGGACGGATACGTTCGCGCCCGTCTTCTCGATCGCCTCGGCGACCGTGCCGAAGACCGGGATCTCGTTGCCGTCGATGTCGACCGACGTGCCCGCCTTACGGGGGTTCACGCCGCCGACGATGTTGGTGCCGTCGGCCAGCATGAGCTTGGTGTGCTTCATGCCCGTGGCACCGGTCATGCCCTGGACGATGACCTTGCTGTCCTTGTTGAGGAAGATAGCCATGGCTGTTTAGTCCCTCGTCCCTTACTTCGCAGCCGCGAGCTCGGCGGCCTTGTCGGCCGCGCCGTCCATGGTGTCCACGCGCTGCACCAGCGGGTGGTTGGCGTCGGAGAGGATCTTGCGACCCAGCTCGGCGTTGTTGCCGTCGAGACGGACAACGAGGGGCTTGGTGACTTCCTCGCCCTTGTCCTTGAGCAGCTGCAGCGCCTGCACGATGCCGTTGGCGACCTCGTCACAGGCGGTGATGCCACCGAAGACGTTGACGAACACGGACTTGACGTCCGGGTCGCCGAGGATGATCTCCAGGCCGTTCGCCATGACGGCGGCGGAGGCGCCACCACCGATGTCGAGGAAGTTGGCGGGCTTGACGCCACCGTGCTTCTCACCGGCGTAGGCGACGACGTCCAGGGTGCTCATGACGAGACCCGCGCCGTTGCCGATGATGCCGACCTCGCCGTCGAGCTTGACGTAGTTGAGGTTCTTCGCCTTGGCGGCGGCCTCGAGCGGGTTCGCCGCGTCCTTGTCCTGGAGGGCCTCGTGCTCCGGCTGGCGGAACTCGGCGTTCTCGTCCAGGGAGACCTTGCCGTCCAGGGCGATGACGTCACCGGAGGCGACCTTGGCCAGCGGGTTGACCTCGACCAGGAGGGCGTCCTCCTTGATGAAGGTGTCCCACAGCTTGACGAGGACGTTCACGACCTTGTCGGCGACCTCGGCCGGGAACTTGGCGGCCTCGACGATCTCGCGGGCCTTGGCCTCGGTCACGCCCTCGTTGGCGTCGATCGGCGTCTTGGCGACGGCCTCGGGGCGGGTGGCCGCCACCTCCTCGATCTCCATGCCGCCCTCGACGGACGCGATGGAGAGGAAGGTGCGGTTGGCACGGTCCAGGAGGAAGGAGACGTAGTACTCCTCGACGATCTCCGGGGCCGTCTCGGCGATCATCACCTTGTGGACCGTGTGGCCCTTGATGTCCATGCCGAGGATGTTGGTCGCGTGCTCGACCGCCTCGTCGGGGGTGGCGGCGAGCTTCACGCCGCCGGCCTTGCCACGGCCACCGACCTTCACCTGGGCCTTGACGACGGACTTGCCACCGAGGCGCTCGGTGGCTGCGCGGGCCGCCTCAGGCGTGTCGATGACTTCACCGGCCAGCACCGGTACATCGTGCTTGGCGAAGAGGTCCCTCGCCTGGTACTCGAACAGGTCCACGCGCTTCCGTCCCTATCAGTGATCTCGCGGTTCGTTGTCTGCGTGGGCGTGCCGCGAGGGCAACGTGACGTCCGCTGTCTGTCACAAGGGAGGCGCACACGGTGTCCGAGCGCGCGGCATGTCCGTCTCGCAGGTTATCGCTGCTTGCGGGGGGCCTCTAAATCGAGGGTCACACCTGAGCGGTGATACCTGTCACATGATGCCGCGCTCTCTGGCACGGCGTGCCGGAGGTGAGGGACCTCACCGGGCTGGGGTTGACCCGGTGAGGCCCTTCTGACATCCCCGAAGGAGCACAAAGGCCCAGTTCAGGCCCCGGCTCTGCGGGGTGCGGGGTGGCTGGTCCCCACCCCAATGGGGACCAGCCGACCCCATCCACGAGGTTTCGGCCTCGGACGACCGACGGTTTTCGACCGCCCGGAGGCGATGTCTCGTGGAGTCGGTGGGGCGAGCGTCCGGAGTCCGGAGTCCGGAGTGCGGGAGGTGTCCGAGGAGCGACACCGAGAGCGGCTGGCCGCTCGTGCTAGCCGGGGAAGACGGGGATGTCCCGGTGCACGTCCCGGGTGCCGACCGTGCGGGAGCGGGCCGCGGCAGGGGCAGGAGTCTCAGCGGGGCCCGGTGGCTCAGAGTGACGGCGTACGCGTCGCCGTGGCGCGACGTGCCGCTGTCGGCCGTGGACCGGTTGCCGAGCGTGCCGTCAGGCCGCCCTGCGGGCACGTACCCGCCCGAATCGTGTCCGGCGTGGGCGGACGGGCCGGCGTGGTCCGCGCGTCTGGTGTGGGCCGCGTGCTTTGCTCGGCCGGCGGCGTGCTGGTCGCCGCCGCGCACCACGATGTCCGACCCCGCTGCGACGACCTCCGCCGCGCCGGTCCGCCCGACGGGGTCAGGGATGTCGACCGGGGGCGGCGCCGTCCTGCCCGGTTGCGGGTCGGCCGAGACCGGGGCGGTGGGGAGGGGGTGACTGGGGAGTGCGGGGGAACTGGGCAGGCCGGGAGAACCGGGAAGACCGGGCACTTCCGGGAGGGTGACTTCGCCGGTAGGGGGCGGGGGCAGGAGGTCCGACGGTCCTGGCAGGGCGGGAAGGCCTGGCAGGACCGGGAAGTCTGGCAGATCCGGGAGGTCGGGCAGATCCGGGAGGTCGGGTAGGTCCGACAGCACTGGCAGCTTGGGCAGTGCGGGCAACTCGGGCGGTGCGGGGAGATTCGGCAGCGTCGGCGGCTTCGGTTGGACCGGCGGCTTCGGTTGAGCCGGCGGCTTGGACAGTGCCGGTGCCGTTGGTGGGTCGGACAGTGCGGGCGGCTCTGAGAGCACTGGCAGCTTGGGCAATGCCGACGCCAGCGACGGCGAGGGCAGCGACAGTGGCGGCGACGGCAACGACGAGGACGAGGACGAGGAAGGCGCCGAGGACGGATCCTTCGCCCGCACCTCTGCCCGCCCCTTGCGCACCACCGCGCCCGTATCACCGGCCATCCGCACGACCCGCTCCCCCGCGGGCGCCGCGTCGACCCCCGCGAGGGAAGCGCTACCGGCTCCGGACACGGAGCCAGGGCCTGGCGAGCCGATCCGCCCGGCCGTGGCGTCCGTCAGCGCCCGTACGCCGTCCGCCGCGTACGCCCGTTGCCCGCACAGGAGCCCGATGACGAGCACTCCGCCCACCAGCAGTGCCACCCGGAGCACACGCCACCCGGCCGCCGTGCGCGGCATGCGCACGGCGGCACCGGGCAGGGCTGCTGACCAGATCAAGAGGGGGAGCTTCCTCCCGTGCTACGGAACAAGTGCCGAACGCATCACGCGTCACGGGCAACGAGTCGGCACAACGCGGTACCGCCCGGCGCAGCGCGACGCACCGCCGAGCAGGCGCCGATCCTCGCACGGGAGTGCGGAGGTTACGCAAGCCCTTCCCCACTGATGGTCAGTCATATCCCTTTTGCCGACCGAAGTGGGACGACGATGCGTCGACAAGTCGCCGCCCCGTCACGCCGCATCCGGTATCGGCAGCGGACGCTTCTCGATCGCCGCCGCCATCACCTCGGGGAACAGATCGGGCGTGCAGGCGAACGCCGGTGCTCCCAGGGCGGCGAGCGCGGCCGCGTGCTCCCGGTCGTACGCCGGTGCCCCCTCGTCGGAGAGGGCGAGCAGCGTCACGAACTGCACCCCCGAGGCCTTCATCGCCGCGACCCGCTTGAGCATCTCGTCCCGGATGCCTCCCTCGTAGAGGTCACTGATCAGCACGACCACCGTCTCCGCGGGCCGGGTGATCTGCGACTGGCAGTAGGCGAGCGCCCGGTTGATGTCCGTGCCGCCGCCGAGCTGTGTCCCGAACAGGACGTCGACGGGGTCGTCGAGCTGGTCCGTGAGGTCGACGACCGCCGTGTCGAAGACGACGAGTCGCGTGGAGATCGTCCGCATCGAGGCGAGCACCGCTCCGAACACCGATGCGTACACGACCGATGCCGCCATGGATCCCGACTGATCGATACAGAGGATGACCTCCTTCTTCGTGGACTGGGACGCCCGCCCGTACCCGATGAGCCGCTCCGGCACGATCGTTCGGTACTCGGGCAGGTAGTGCTTGAGGTTGGCCGCGATCGTGCGGTTCCAGTCGATGTCGTGATGGCGGGGCCGGTTGATCCTGGCGCTGCGGTCGAGGGCGCCGGTGAGGGTGGCGCGGGTGCGCGTGGCGAGCCGCTTCTCCAGGTCCTCGACGACCTTGCGCACGACGGCCCGTGCCGTCTCCTTCGTCGTCTCGGGCATGGCCTTGTTGAGCGACAGCAGCGTGCCGACGAGGTGCACGTCGGCCTCCACCGCCTCGAGCATCTCCGGCTCCAGCAGGAGCGTGGCGAGACCGAGCCGGTCGATGGCATCGCGCTGCATGACCTGTACGACGGAGGACGGGAAGTACGTCCGGATGTCCCCGAGCCAGCGCGCCACGGACGGCGCCGAGGCCCCGAGCCCCGCCGAACGGTCCCGGCCCCCCTGCGGCTTCTCCCCCTTTCCGTAGAGCGCGGTGAGCGCTCCGTCCATCGCCGCGTCCCGCCCGGAGAGTTCGCACCCGGTGCCGTCCGCCGCGTCGCCTCCGAGTACGAGCCGCCACCGCCGCAACCGCTCCTGCGCCGGATCCGTCACCTCGGCCGTCATCCGTGCCCTCCCTTGCGAGGCCGTTCCCACAGTGGGATCACCGGCACGGCCGTCGTCGGCCGTCCTTCCGCCCGCACCCCGTCCCCGTCGGTGTCTCCCGCTTCCGCGCTCGGCGTCGGCCGCCTCAGTCCGTCGGTCGTCATCCCGCCACCCCCACCAGGTCGTTGCCGATGTGTTCTGCCCCTTCGTCCAGCCCGAGCAGCAGCCGCAGGACCGGCAGCACGGCGTCCGCGCGCACCGGGTCGAGCTCCGCCGCGAAGCCGGGTATGCCGGAGCCGGCCCCGGTCGCGCCGCTCCCGGCCCCCGGCCCGCGCCGGACCAGTTCGCCGAGGGTCCGCCGCACCCCGGGCTCGTACGCCGAGAACGTCCGCCGCAGCAGGGGCAGCACGTCCGTGAACGCCTCCGCCGGAACCCCGGTGAGCCACGCGTCGACCAGCCCGAGCAGCCGCTCGTCGTGCACCAGGAGCATCCCGCCCCCGGAGCCTCCTCCGACGAAGCCCTCGATCCACGCGGCCGCGTCCGCCGGTGGCGTGCCCGGCGACAGGACGAGCCCCATGAGGCGCGCCGCATCGTCCTGCGCCAACTCCCCGTCGTCCAACAGGAGACGCACGGCCCGTCCCCTGATCACTCCGGGTACCGTGTCCCGCCCGCACAGCACCCGCAGCACCGACTGCCAACGGGCTCTCAAGTGACCCTGCCCGGCCGCGGGGGCGTCCCCCAGGAGCCCCACTGCCCCGTGCACGGCGTCGACATGACGCCGCATCTCCTCGGCGCCGTCGGCGTCGAGTGCCGCGCAGGCCGGGGGCAGGCCGACGAAGACCCGCTCGGCCAGCCCCGCCGCGACCTCTCCCAGGGCCCCGGTGTCCGTGCCGCGCACATCGCCGTAGCGCAGGGAGCGGACCAGGGCCGGCAGCGCCCGGGCGAGCTGTCCGACGTCCGTGCCGAGGGCCGCCCGGTCGGCGAGGATCCGCATCACCGTGGGCAGGGCCTCGGGCAGTTCGGCCAGCAGGCAGCGCTCGGCGAGTGCGGTGACGTCGGCGAGGCCCTGCGCCGTGACGGCGTCGGCCTCGGCCTTGGCGGTCGCGGCGGACAGGACGGTCGTCCCCCAGACGCCGGCCTCGGCGACCCGCACCGACAGCTCGGGCTCCCAGCGCAGCCGCCAGGTCTCCCGGAAGGTGCCCGTGCTGCCCCGCGAGGCGGCCGGTTCGCCCCACGCGACGCCGAGCAACCGCAGCCGGTGCAGCAGCCTGCTGCGGGCGGCGTCGGTCTCCTTGCGCAGGTCGAGCTCCAACTCCCGCTCCAGCGCCTCCGGCTTCAGCCGCAGTCGGCGCTGGAGCCGGGCGAGGTCCCGCTGCAACGGAACCGCCGGTGCCGTCGACGGCACCTCTCCCAGCACGTCCCCCACGACCAGCCGGTCCTGCACCAGCGCCAGCGGCACGTCCGAGCCCTCGCACATCACCGCCCGCACCGCGTCGGTCGTCTCGCTCAGGCCGGGCAGCGGACGGCCGCGCATCGCGGCGAGCGTCTCGGCCAGCCGCACGGCCTCGATGACGTGCGCGGAGGACACGAGCCGGTCCTCGGCGCGCAGCAGCCCAGCCACCTTGGTCATCCACCGCTCGACCGGCCGGTCCGGGGCGCTGAACAAGTGCCCGTACCAGCCCGGCGAGTCGATGCCGGCGCCATAGCCGCTCACCCGGGACAGCCGACGGTGGGTCCACGGCACCCACGTCATGTCCGTCTTGACCTTGGGCAGCCCCTTCAGCAGCGCCTTGTCGGCGGCGACGGTGGTCTTGCGCCGCAGGGCGGGCACGTGCCACGCCCCGCACACGACGGCCACGCCGTCCTCGAAGTCCCGCTGCGCGGCCCGGACCTGGAGCCGCATGTACGCCTCGCGCACCAGGTCCCGGTCGTGTCCCCCGCTGCCGTAGGTCTCCCGCAGCGCCCCCATCGCCTCCTCGAGCACGGTGAAGGGCGCGAGCGCGTCCCCCTTCCCCACGCCCCGGTGCTCCACGACGTCCTCCCACCACCGCTCCGGGTCGTCGTAGCCGGCGGCCTCGGCGAGCACGCCGAGCGGATCGATCCGCACGTCGGCGGGTCCGGGTTCGGGCCCCGGTCCGGCTCCGGGGCCGGAGTCGTCCTCGCTGTCCGCCGTCTCGGCGTCCAGAGGGGATTCCCCCTCCGCTCCGGCCTCGCCCTCCTGCCTCCCCCAGGCCAGCGTGTGCGTGGCCGGCAGGTCGATGAAGCGGGCCGGGACGTCGTGTTCCAGGGCCCAGCGGATGGCGACCCACTCCGGGGAGAACTCGGCCAGCGGCCAGAACGCCGAGCGGCCGGGTTCGTCCACGGCATGGGCGAGCAGGGCGACCGGCGGCCGCATCTCCTCGTCGGCGGCGAGCGGAATCAGGGCATCGGCCTCGGGCGGCCCCTCGATCAGCACGACCCGCGGCCGGGCCTCCGCCAGCGCCGCCCGCACCGCCCGCGCCGACCCCGGCCCGTGATGCCGCACCCCGAGCAGCAACGGCCCTGCCCCGGCCGCCCGGCCCACGGCCCTTTCCTCGCCCGTCATGTCGCCCCCCTCCCGATCCACGCCCACCTCTGACGGCCGCACCCCGTGCCGCCACCGACCGCGCCGTCGAGCACCCCGCCCGGCAGCTCGCGCCCCGTGTCGCTCACACGCTCACCTCCCGGCAGGCCCGGTAGAAGTCCTTCCAGCCGTCCCGCTCGCGGACCACCGTCTCCAGGTACTCCTGCCAGATGACCCGGTCGGCCGCCGGGTCGCGGACCACCGCGCCGAGGATGCCCGCGGCCACGTCTCCCGGCCGCAGCACGCCGTCGCCGAAGTGGGCCGCCAGGGCAAGTCCGTTGGTGACGACGGAGATCGCCTCGGCCGTGGACAGCGTGCCGCTCGGCGACTTCAGCTTCGTCCGGCCGTCGGTCGTGACCCCGTCGCGCAGCTCGCGGAAGACCGTGACCACCCGGCGGATCTCGTCGAGGCCGTCCGGCGCGGCCGGCAGGTCGAGGGAACGGCCGATCTGGTCGACGCGGCGCGAGACGATGTCGACCTCGGCCTCGGGGCTCTCCGGCAACGGCAGCACCACCGTGTTGAACCGGCGGCGCAGGGCGCTGGACAGGTCGTTGACCCCGCGGTCGCGGTCGTTGGCCGTGGCGATCAGGTTGAAGCCGCGGACCGCCTGCACCTCCTGGCCCAGCTCAGGTATCGGCAGCGTCTTCTCCGACAGGATCGTGATGAGCGTGTCCTGCACGTCGGCCGGGATACGCGTCAGCTCCTCGACGCGGGCGGTCATGCCCTCGGCCATGGCCCGCATGACCGGGCTGGGCACGAGGGCGTCGCGGCTCGGGCCGTGGGCGAGCAGCTGCGCGTAGTTCCAGCCGTACCGGATGGCCTCCTCCGGTGTGCCGGCGGTGCCCTGCACCAGCAGCGTGGAGTCGCCGCTGACCGCTGCGGCCAGATGCTCGGAGACCCAGGTCTTCGCCGTGCCGGGCACGCCGAGCAGGAGCAGGGCGCGGTCGGTGGCGAGCGTGGTGACGGCGACCTCGACGATGCGGCGCGGACCGACGTACTTCGGTGTGATCACCGTGCCGTCCGGCAGCGTGCCGCCGAGCAGGTACGTCGCGACGGCCCACGGCGACAGCTTCCAGCGGGCCGGACGCGGCCGGTCGTCCTGCGCGGCCAGCGCGGCGAGTTCACCGGCGAAGGCGTCCTCGGCGTGCGGCCGCAGTGCTTCCGCCTCAGTCACGTCCGCGGGTGCGGCCGTACCCGCGTTCGCGGGCGCGGACCCGTTCTGGCTCGGGTCGACGGACGTCGGTTCTACGGACACAGGCATGGCTGAGTCCCCCTCCAGCTCGGCCGGTTCGGATCTGGCATCCACGTTGCACCACACCACTGACAATCCGTTCTGACCTGCGCAAACACCCAGCCGGAGCCGCTCGCGGACCCGATTGTCAGTGGTGGGACCTACCTTCGATGGCATGACTCAGCAGGGGGTGCGCTGGACCGCGGACCAGGTGCTGGCACTGGCGCCTGACGCCGCATCACGCAAAGCGGGAAGCAAACTCGGCGCGGCGGGCCCGTGGTCCGAGGCGGGGAGTTCCGACGAGGGGACGGTGTGGGGGCTGTGCAAGGGCAGCGGAAGCAAGCCGTATCAGACGGTCGTGGACATCGCGGACGCCTCCGGGCCCGCGTACAAGTGCAGTTGTCCGAGCCGCAAGTTCCCGTGCAAGCACGCGCTGGGGCTGCTGCTGCTCTGGGCGGGCGGCGACGCAGCGGTGCCGACGGGAGAGGCGCCGGGGTGGGCGGGGCAGTGGATAGCGGGGCGGCGCAAGCGCGCGGAGGAGAAGAAGGCCGGGGACAGCTCCGGTTCGCCGTCCGGGTCCGCTGATCCGGAGGCGGCGCGCCGCCGGGCGGAGCGGCGGGCCGAGCGGGTCACGGCGGGCGCGGTGGAGCTGGAGCAGCGCCTGACGGACCTGTTGCGCGGGGGCTTGGCCTCGGCGGAGCACTCGGGGTACGGCCTGTGGGAGGAGACGGCGGCCCGCATGGTCGACGCCCAGGCACAGGGCCTGGCCTCGCGCGTCCGGGAGTTGGGGGCCGTACCGTCCACCGGCCCGGGCTGGCCGGTGCGTCTGCTGGAGGAGTGCGCGCTGCTGCATCTCCTCGGCCAGGGCTGGCTGCGCCGCGAGCGGCTGCCCGATGCCCTCGCCGCCACGGTCCGCTCCCGCATCGGTCTGCCGGCCGCCGCGGACGGACCGCCGGTGCGGGACCGCTGGCTGGTGCTCGCCCAGTACGACACGGCGGACACGCGCCTGACGACCCGCCGTATCTGGCTGTACGGCGCCGACTCGGACCGCACCGTGCTGCTCCTCTCCTACGGTGCAGCGGGCCGCGCCCCGGAGCTGGCGCTGCCGGTCGGGCTGACGCTGGAGGCCGAGGTGTCCGCCTACCCCGGCGCCGGGCAGCTGCGGGTGGCCCTGGGCGAGCAGTTCGCCCCGCCCGCGCCGACGGCGATCCGCCCGCAGGGGATGACGACGTCCCAGGCGGCCGCCCGTTACGGCGACGCCCTGCGCGACGACCCCTGGCTGGAGTCCGTCCCGGTGACGCTGGACCGGGTCGTCCCCACCCCGGACGGCGACTCCTGGCAGTTGGCGGACGCTGACGAGGACGCGGCGCTGCCGCTCACTCGCGCCGCGCGTTCCCGGCCGGGCCTGTGGCGGCTCGTCGCACTGTCCGGCGGCGCCCCGGTCCGGGTCTTCGGCGAATGCGGACACCAGGGCTTCACGCCGCTGACGGCCTGGCCCGATGGCCCGGGCGAGGCGATAGCCCTGTGCTGAGCGGGTGCCGACTCCGACGCCGGCGCTGACGCCGACGCTCGGCACCGGCGACCCGGCCTCTCCGATCCGCCCCGTCTTCCCCTCAAATCCACGAATCTTTCAGGCATCCCGGGACAACCGGTAAGGGTGAGCCTTCAACCACCCCCGGGCGCCCCACGGAAAGGAAGCTCATGACCAGGACATCCGCTCCTGTGGACGCGCCCGCGACGGGCGCCTGGGAGGGGCTCGTCACCACGGCACTGCTGGGCACGGACCGGCGCACCCCGCCGGGCACCGGTCCGGGCCCGGACGCACCGGTGGCCCTGCTGGACGCGGCGGCCGTGGAGACCGTACGACGACGGGCCGGTCTGCGTCCGGCCCGGGCGGCGGAGCGTCCGCAACCGGCTCCGAAGGACCCGCGTCCGCCGCTGCCGCAGGCGGCGGCCCGCAGACTCGCGATCCTGCTGGCCGACCGCCCCGGCGGGTCCGGCGGCGGCCGCCGGGGCGCCGCGCCCGATCTGACGGAGCTGCTGCCCCAGTGGCTCGCCGCGGCCAACGCCCGTGGCTTTGCCCCGCCTCCGCAGCTGCTGCCCGCGTTGCTGGACGCGGCCCGGGGGCGTACCGATTTGCGTCCGGCCGCGCTGGAGTTCGGGGGGCCGCGGGCCCTGTGGCTGGCCCGGCTGAACCCGGACTGGCGGTTCGCCCTGCGCTCGACACCGGGCGGCGGAGCGGCCCTGCCGCATCTCGATGACGACGCCGGCATCCGGCAGCTGTGGCAGGAGGGCCTGTTCGCCGAACGGGTCGCCCTCCTGTCCGCCCTGCGCTCTCGCGACCCCGCCGCGGCGCGCGAACTGCTCGCGACGACCTGGGCGACGGAGCGGGCCGAGGACCGGCTGATGTTCCTCGACTCCCTGCGCGCGGGCCTGGGCCCGGACGACGAGCCGTTCCTGGAACAGGCCCTGGCCGACCGCAGCCGCAACGTCCGGGCGACGGCGGCGGAGCTGCTGTCGGCGCTGCCCGGTTCGGCGCTCGCGGCACGGATGGCGGTCAGGGCGGAGGCGTGCGTCGCCATCGACCACATGCAGCCCACCCGAGCCACCACAGCCACCGCCGCTCCGAGCACCACGGGGGCTGCCACCGGACCGACCATGGCCACGCCGACGATCACCGTCGAAGCACCGCACGAGTGCGACCCGGGCATGGAGCGCGACGGCGTCGTGGCGAAGGCGCCGGCCGGCCGGGGTGAACGGTCGTGGTGGTTCGGCCAGTTGGTGGAGGCGGCTCCGCTCGGTACCTGGTCGCGGCGACTGGGCGGGCGGACCCCCCGGGAGATCGTGGCACTGCCGGTCACGGACGACTGGCAGGGCGAACTGCACGCGGCGTGGTGCCGGGCCGCGGTGCGCCAGCGGGACGCCGAGTGGTCGCGCGCGCTGCTCGGGGAGCCCTCGGCACCGGAGGCGGGCGGCCCGGGCGCGGTGTCACTGGCCGAACGCGCCAAGCTGCTCGGCACCCTGGGCGCAGCCGAGCGGGCCGAGTGGGTGGCCGGATTCATCTCGACGCACGGCCTGTCCGAAGCGTTTCAGCTGCTCGGGGTGTGCGCGGTGCCATGGGCGCCGCCGCTCGGCCGGGCGGTCGTGGACGCGCTCAACATCGCGCGGGACGCGGGGAGTTATCCATGGAGTTTCAGCGGAGTCATGGGCCTGGCGGAGCGCTGCCTGGACCCGTCCGAGGCCGGGCGCCTCGACGCCCTGCTGGCCGTACCGGACGAGCCGGAGAACGCGTCTCCGGGCGCCGGTGGCTACTGGGCGGAGGCCTTCCAGCGCCTGGTGACGACGTTGCGTCTGCGCGCGGCGATGACCGAGGAGCTGAACACTCCCTGACCCCGGCCCGCGTCCCGGAGCCGACACGAGCCCCAGCGGCCGGGCACGTTGCGGTCACCGCAGAGGGCACCCACCCGCCGACGGCGCCCCGGGCGACCGGCACGCAAGCCGGCGCCACCGCCGGAGGCCTACGCTCCGGCCGGCTGGCGCACGTTCGCCCGGACCCAGTCCACGATCGACGCCGTCGTCGCGCCGGGCGTGAAGATCTCCGCGACGCCCTTCTCCTTCAGCAGGGGGATGTCCGCCTCGGGGATGATCCCGCCGCCGAAGACCAGGATGTCCTCCGCCTCCCGCTCCTTGAGCAGGTCGATCACCGCCGCGAAGAGCGTGTTGTGCGCGCCGGAGAGGATGGACAGCCCGATCGCGTCGGCGTCCTCCTGGAGTGCCGTGTCGACGATCTGCTCGGGCGTCTGGTGGAGCCCCGTGTAGATGACCTCCATACCGGCGTCGCGCAGGGCCCTCGCGATCACCTTGGCTCCGCGATCGTGGCCGTCGAGCCCCGGCTTGGCCACCACCACGCGGATCGGACCGGCTGCCACACCCATCACTGCCTCCATGAAGCGACTACATCCATCCGTACCGACAAGTACCGCACACATCGCTCACGCCGTACACGCCGCACCGCACGGACACCTCGCCCCGTTTCGTCCGGGCAAGTGAACGAACGTTATCTCCAGGATCCCGCAACCGGCAGTTTCGCGTTGCGGACCGAGGGGGAAATCACACGATGGGACAAGCGCAAGGGGAGCCGCGGCGAGGTCGCCGTACCGCCGCCCCACCCACCACGCACGGCGGCGGTACGGCACTTCGGCGAAGGCACGCGGGACACGCAGGGCACGCACAGCACGCAGGGCAGACACGGCGCAACAGCGGGGAGCCTCGTCGCCGCACCGGCAGGAGACCTCGTCGTACCACCGGCGTCACACGCGCCACATGCCGCGCTCAGTCCCCGCGGCTCACGCCGCTCACGCAGTCATCGGCCGTCTTCGCCGCTGCTTTCCACGAGGGCACCCGGGGGGCGGCTGTCCTCCCGCGTGCCGACAGGAGGTCGGCCATGAAGGTCACCAGGGCTGCTCTGCCCTTTCTTCCGTTCTGCCAGCGCCTGCTGCCGAGCCGGCTGGCGGGACTCTCCCTGGCTCTCCTGAAGGCCACCGCCCTGGAGATCGCGATCCTGGCCGGGCATCTCCTCCTCTACCCCTCCGGCATCACCCAGGAGCGCCGGGCCCCCGCCCCTGCACTGCCCACGGGCGGCGCCGCCCAACTCCCCACGGAGGCCAAACCCCCGGTCGTCCTGCTGCACGGCTTCATCGACAACCGCTCGGTCTTCGTCCTGCTGCGCCGCAGCCTCGCCCAGCACGGCAGGCAGCAGATCGAGTCCCTCAACTACTCGCCGCTGACCTGCGACATACGCGCCGCGGCCGAGCTGCTCGGCCGCCACATAGAGGAGGTCTGCGAGCGCACCGGAGCCCCGCAGGTCGATGTCGTCGGGCACAGTCTCGGCGGCCTGATAGCGCGTTACTACGTGCAGCGACTCGGCGGCGACACGCGCGTGCGGACCCTCGTGACACTCGGCACGCCGCACTCGGGCACCCGAGTGGTGCCCCTGGCCGACGCGCACCCCATCGTGCGCCAGATGCGCCCCGGCTCACCGGTGCTCGAGGAGCTCACTCGGCCGGCCCCGGGCTGCCGTACGCACTTCGTCAGCTTCTGGAGCGACCTGGACCACGTGATGGACCCGCTGGAGACGGCCTGCATCGACCATCCGGATCTGACGGTGCAGAACGTGCGGGTGGCCGGCATCGGTCATCTCGCCCTGCCCGTGCACCCCGCCGTCGCCAACGGAATACGGCAGGTGCTCGACACGGCCCGCGCGGGTGAACCGTCGGCCGGCCGGACCGATGGCCTGACGGTGGCCTGAGACTCGTCATACAGCCGCCACACAGCGTCGAAGCACCGATCACCCTCGAACAAACCTCGAACACAGGGCCAAGCCCGTGCCCGCAGTCCGCCAAAACACGGCCGAATGCCCGTTTCCTGCGCGCGCGAAACCTGCCGAAGATTGTCGTGCCCGCGTACCGCCGGGTACAGTCGCCGCACTGCTCTGGCAGCCCCTGTTGTCGAGGCGAAAGAGAAGTTGGTGAACGACCGTCACCCGTCGGGGACCATGACCCCGGCCCCGGCTTCCGACGCCGACTCGGCGCACTACGCGTCGTACGGCACCCAGGAAGCCCAGTACGGCGACTTCACCACGTACGGCGACTACGCCGCCACCGGATTTGATTCCACCGGTACCGACGGCACCGGTTTCGGCGCCACCGGCCACACCACGGCGACCTTCGCCACCGACCCCCTCTTCGGCGACCTCCCGGGCAGCGGCCACGACACGGGCACGTACGACACCGGCCACTGGCCCACCGGCGCGCACGAGAACCCGCACTACGACGCGTACGCGGCCCAGCACCACGCCGCCTACGACACCGGCGTCTACGACACGACAGCCTGGACGGCCGAGCAGCAGCTACTCTCGGTCATCCCGCCGCAGGCCACCTCCCCGGACAGCACCGGGCAGTGGGACGCCGGCGCCTGGCTCCACCCCGACCAGTCCGGCAATCCGGCCGACCAGACCCAGCAGTGGGAATGGGGCACGCAGGCCTTCGACACCGGTGCCTACGACGCCACGCAGTGGAACACCGACGGCGTCGCGCAGGCCCCCGACGAGTACGAGCAGCGCGGCGAAACCTTCGAGCAGCACGAGACCGCGTCGTTCGAGCAGGTCGCCTACGACGAAGCCACCGGGGCCGCCTACCACGACCCGGCCGCGGACGGCGGCGAGCCGGCCGCCACCGGCGAACTGCCCGCCGTCGCCCCGCTCCTGGACGGCCAGGAAGAGGTCAACCCGCGTGCCGGCTCACGGGCGGCCTCACGCGCCGGGTCCCGTTCCCGCCGCCGTACGCCGCCCAAGCGCTCGGCACTGCTGACGATCGCGGTGCCCTCGGCGTGTGTGATGGGCGTCGCGGGGATCGCCGCCGCCTCCGTCGGCAGCTTCACCGACGACGGCGCCGCGGAGGCGCAGACGACCGCGGCGGACGCACAGCCGGTGAAACCGGCCGCCGCCAACAACAAGCTGGACACACAGCTGCAGAGCCTCGCCGCCGGCGCCGACGACTTCGCCGACCGCGCCAGCCGTACGCAGGAGCGCATCGACCTCAAGGCCCAGCAGGCGGCCGAGCGCAAGCGCGCGGCGGAGGAGGCGGCCCGCAAGGAGCGGCTGCGCCCGAAGTTCGCCCTGCCGGTCGCCCGGCACGGACTCAGCGCCTACTACGGGCAGTCCGGCATCAACTGGATGTCCCTGCACACCGGCATCGACTTCCCCGTCTCGTACGGCACGACCGTGATGGCCGCGACCGACGGCACCGTCCGCACGCAGTGGAACAGCGCGTACGGCAACATGATGATCGTGACCGCGAAGGACGGCACGGAGACGTGGTACTGCCACCTCTCCACCTACACGGTGCCCTCCGGTACGACCGTCAAGGCCGGCGATCCGATCGCGCGCTCCGGCAACTCCGGCAACTCGACCGGCCCTCATCTGCACTTCGAGGTCCGCCCGGCCGGCGGCTCGGCGATCGACCCGCTCCCGTGGCTGCGCAGCCACGGCATCGACCCGACGTAACGTCCCGGCAGCCCCCACCGGACATCCGGCAGGGGCTGACCCCGCTGGGCTACAGCTTCTCCACCGGCGCGTACCGCAGCAGCAGCCGCTTCGGCTTGGTGTCCCCGAAGTCGATGGTCGCCTCGGCGTTCCCGCCGGTGCCCTTCACCGCGACGACGGTCCCGAGCCCGAACTGGTCGTGTGTGACCCGGTCCCCGACCGCCAGCGACACGACCGGCTTCTCGGAGGTCCGGCGCGTGGCGAAACCGGACGCGCCCGACGCCGACGAACGCGAGCGGGACGACGACAGCGAGGCCGCCACCCCGGAGACGGGGCCGGAGGACGCGGGCGCGGTGGCTCCCGTCCGCTTCCACTCCACGTAGGCCGGCGGGATCTCCTCCAGGAAGCGGGAGGGCGGGTTGTACGAGGGCTGGCCCCAGGCGCTGCGCAGGGTGGACCGCGTCAGATACAGCCGCTCCCGCGCACGCGTGATGCCGACGTACGCCAGGCGCCGCTCCTCCTCCAGCTCCTTCGTCTGGCCGAGGGCGCGCATGTGCGGGAAGACGCCGTCCTCCATGCCGGTCAGGAAGACGACCGGGAACTCCAGGCCCTTGGCGGTGTGCAGGGTCATCAGCGTGATGACGCCGTCGCCGTCCTCCTCGTCGGGGATCTGGTCGGAGTCGGCGACCAGGGCGACCTGTTCGAGGAAGTCGGACAGCGTGCCCCGCTCCTCTTCGCCGCGCTCCTGCTCGAACTCCATGGCGACGGCGGCGAGTTCCTGGAGGTTCTCGATCCGGGTCTCGTCCTGCGGGTCGGTGGAGGCCTGCAACTCGGCGAGGTACCCGGTGCGTTCCAGGACGGCCTCCAGCACCGTGGCCGGTCCGGCGCCGGACTCGACGATCGTGCGGAGATCCTCCATCAGCGTGTTGAACCGCTTGACGGCGTTGGTGGAGCGCGCGGCCATGCCGTACGCCTCGTCGACGCGCTTCAGCGCCTGCGGGAAGCTGATCTTCTCCCGCTGGGCGAGGGCGCCGATCATCGCCTCGGCGCGGTCGCCGATGCCCCGCTTGGGGACGTTGAGGATCCGGCGCAGCGGCACCGAGTCCTCCGGGTTGGCCAGCACGCGCAGGTAGGCCAGGACGTCCCGGACCTCCTTGCGCTCGTAGAAGCGGACACCGCCGACGACCTTGTAGGGCAGGCCGACGCGGATGAAGACCTCTTCGAAGACACGGGACTGGGCGTTGGTGCGGTAGAACACGGCGACGTCGCCGGCCTTCGCCTCGCCGGCGTCCGTGAGCCGGTCTATCTCGTCGGCGACGAACTGCGCCTCGTCGTGCTCGGTGTCGGCGACGTAGCCGGTGATCTGCGCGCCCGTGCCCGCGTTGGTCCAGAGGTTCTTGGGACGCCGGGACTCGTTGCGCTCGATGACCGCGTTGGCCGCGCTGAGGATCGTCTGGGTGGAGCGGTAGTTCTGCTCCAGGAGGATCGTCGTCGCGTCCGGGTAGTCCTCCTCGAACTGGAGGATGTTGCGGATCGTCGCGCCGCGGAAGGCGTAGATCGACTGGTCGGCGTCACCCACGACGCACAGCTCGGCGGGCGGGATCTCGGCCTCGGGCGGCACGTCGACAGGGTGCTCGGAGGTGCCGACCAGCTCGCGGACCAGGGCGTACTGCGCGTGGTTGGTGTCCTGGTACTCGTCCACCAGGACGTGCCGGAAGCGGCGGCGGTAGTGCTCGGCGACGTCGGGGAAGGCGCGCAGCAGGTTGACCGTCGTCATGATCAGGTCGTCGAAGTCGAGGGCGTTCGCCTCGCGCAGCCGTGACTGGTACATCGCGTAGGCCTGGGCGAGGGTCTTCTCGAAGCCGTCGGAGGCCTGGGCTGCGAAGTCCTCCTCGTCGATCAGCTCGTTCTTCAGGTTGCTGATCTTGGCGCTGAAGGACTTGGGCGGGAAGCGCTTGGGGTCGAGGTCCAGGTCGCGGCAGACCAGGGCCATCAGCCGCTTGGAGTCGGCGGCGTCGTAGATCGAGAAGGAGGACGTGAAGCCGAGCTTCTTGCTCTCGCGCCGCAGGATGCGCACACACGCGCTGTGGAAGGTCATCACCCACATCGCGTTCGCCCGCGGGCCGACGAGCTGCTCGACGCGCTCCTTCATCTCGCCCGCGGCCTTGTTGGTGAAGGTGATCGCGAGGATCTGGCCCGGGTGCACGCCCCGCTCGGCGAGCAGGTGGGCGATGCGGTGCGTGAGCACGCGGGTCTTGCCGGAGCCGGCGCCGGCCACGATGAGCAGCGGGGAACCTGAGTGCACGACGGCGGCGCGCTGGTTGTCGTTCAGCCCCTCCAGGAGGGCGGCGGTGTCCACCACCGGGCGCGGGGCGCCGTCGCGGTAGTACGCGTCCCTGTCCGGGGGCACGTCGAACTTCCCGCCGAACAGATCGTCCGGAACCGGCTCCGGCACGTGATCGTCCTCGGGTGGCGGCGGGGGCTCGTCCGCGGGGCCCCGCTGGGCCTGGAGGTCCGCCAGGAAGCTGTCGTCAAAGAGGCTGCTCATCGCTCTCCGAGTCTAGGGCGCCCCACTGACAGCCCGCCGCCGCCCTGAGAACATCGCCCGAACGCCCCCCTCGTCACCGTGCATCCCCGCATGATCACAGCCTGCTATGACCGTCATGATTATGGACGACTCGTGACCAACCCCCCTCGACCGATCACGCTCGGCGACGCTCCGGGACAAGGTCACGAAAATGTATCGGGCATATCACCCATCAACCTTCACAAGGGCCACACGAGTTGGCTACCGTGCGGGCAGGCCGCACGACCCCCACCGGCGAACGTCGCCGGGCCGCGCGGCCTCCGCCGAGTCCGGTGTGCCGCAGCGGCAGCCGGAGCCGGGGACCCAACCGAGAACTCCGGGGTGAATCGGCCCGACTCCCTTCGCGGAGATGGCCGTAGGGCAACCCTTCCGATGTACCCGCCCGAACCCGACAGCTAACCCGGTAGGCGGAGCATGGAAGGAGTCGCCTCCCTTGGCGTCGCACCGCAAGTCGCGTCCCGCTGGTACGCGCGTCGCAGGCATACGGACCCCCGCCCTCGCAACGGCGGCCCTCACCTCCGTGGCCCTGCTGTCCCAGTCGGCCAACGCCGCCCCCGAGGCCGACGACAAGCCGAGTCTCGAGGAAGTCGAGAAGAAGGTCGACGACCTGTACCGCCAGGCCGAGTCGGCGACCGACAAGTACAACTCGGCCAAGGAGAAGACCACCAAGCAGCGCAAGCGCGTCGACACCCTCCTCGACGACGTCGCCAAGCGCACCCAGAAGCTCAACGAGGCACGGGAGGAACTCGGTTCCTTCGCCGCCGCCCAGTACCGCACCGGCGCCTCCGCCCCGGACACGGCGACGTTCCTGCTCGCGGACACCCCGCAGGACTACTTCGACCAGACCCAGCTGATGAACCGGATGACCGGCCGCCAGAAGGTCGCGGTCGACGACTACGTCACGCAGCAGTCCGAGACGATGAAGAAGCGCCAGGAGGCCACCGAGAGCCTCGAGACGCTCACCGAGACGCAGGGCGACCTGAAGACGGCCAAGGCCACCGTCCAGCGGAAGCTCGCCGACGCGCGCGAACTGCTGTCGAAGCTGACCGCCGAGGAGAAGGCGCGGCTCGCGGCGATCGAGAGGGAGAAGCAGCAGGAGGCCGCCCGCAAGGCCGACGAGCTGGCCCGGCAGCAGGCCGCGCAGCAGAAGGCGCAGGAGGAGGCCGCCCAGCAGCAGGACAGCGGTTCCGCGTCGGCGGGCTCCGGCTCGTCCTCCTCGACGGCCCCCGCCGACTCCTCGTACGCCACCAAGGCCGAGAAGGCGCTCGCCTTCGCCCGCGCCCAGATCGGCAAGCCGTACGTCTGGGGCGCCGTCGGCCCCGGCTCCTACGACTGCTCCGGCCTCACCCAGGCCGCCTGGAAGGCCGCGGGCGTCACCCTGCCGCGCACGACCTACGACCAGGTCAACGCCGGCACCACGGTCTCTCTGACCGACGCCCAGCCCGGTGACCTGGTCTTCTTCTACGACGACGTCACCCACGTCGGCATCTACATCGGCAACGGCATGATGATCCACGCCCCGAAGCCCGGCACCTACGTGCGCGAGGAGTCGATCTACTACGACGGCGAGTCGGCCATCCACAGCGTGGTGCGGCCGGCCTGAGGGCGCTCGCGCGTTTTTGAGGCGCCCGCGCGCGTGCCCCGCTCATATCGCGCGCGGCGCCTCCTAGCATCGGGCCCATGCCGGGCCCCTCCCCCTCCACCGACTGGTGGGCGCAGCGTGCGCCGTCCGCCGGCGCTGCCGTGCTGGCGACCGGCACCCTGTCGGTCGGTATCGATCTGGCGGGGTACGCCGTCCTCTCCCGTGTCGCCCTCGGCCTGGCCTGCGCCGCCTGGCTGGTGCTCGCCGCGGACTTCACCCTGCGGCTGCTGCCGGCCGGCACGAGAGGGCGGGCGTACGCGCGGGTGCCGGGCCTCGTGGACACCATGGCGACGGCCGCTCTCATCACCGTGGCGGCGACGGCCGTCCTGGGCGCGGGCTTCTCGGCGGCCGGCTCGCAGGCTACGGCCGCGGCCCTGCTGGTGCTTGCCGTGCTGCTCTGGCCCGTGCCGCTGGCCATCCCCGCGCAGGACGGGGAGCGGCGCAGACCGGGGACGGTGTTCGCGCGCTGCACGGCCACGCAGGGGCTCGCCGTGCTCGGCGCCACGCTCGCCGCTGCCGAGTCGGCGGCCTGGCTCGCCCACGCGGCGCTGGTGCTGTTCTGGCTGGGGCTCGTGCTGTACGTCCTCGCCCTGGCCCGTTTCGACGTGCGGCAGGTGGCCGAGGGGCGCGGCGACCACTGGCTCGCGGGCGGGGCGCTCGCCATCTCGGCGCTGGCCGGGGCACGGCTGATCAGCGCCGACAGCGCGCACCTGTACCTGTGGAACGTCGACGACCGCGGCATCCTGCGCCATGTGACCGTCGTGCTGCTCGTGCTCACACTGGCCTGCTGCGCCGTCCTGCTCGCCGCCGAGCTCCTGCGGCCCCGGCCCCGCACCGACATCCGCCGCTGGGCGACCGTGTTCACCTGGGCCAAGACGGCGGCGGCGGCACTGGCCGTCGCCGCCGCCCTCGACGTCTCCTGGCTCGACGGCCTGGGAGAGGTACTGCTGTGGGTCGCGGTGGCCGCGTGGCTCGGGGGTACCGCCTGGACGGCCGCCTCGGCCCGGGCCCGCGTCGTGCCCGGCCGGGTCAGGTCCAGAGCACGGCGATGAAGACGTTCGCGGTGGTCAGCGCCCCGACCAGGCCGAACAGGCCCTTGTCCACCTTCTCGTCGTCCCGTTTCACGTAGACGAGGCCGAGGATCACGATCAGCAGGGCCAGTTTGACGCCGATCTTGATGTTGTTCACGGACTGGTCGTCGGCCTGGTTGAGGCCGACCAGGATCACACCGGTGACCAGCATCGTCAGCGCGCCGTGCAGCATCGCGGGGGTGTAGCGGGCGGTGCCCTCGCCCATCGCCTTCATCTGGGTGAGGAAACCGCCCAGCAGGGATGCGATGCCGATGATGTGGAGGCCGACGAAGAGGTGGATGAGTACGTCCATGAGGCCGGAGCCTAATCAGGGGCTCCACAGCCGCCCGACACCGGCCCTTCGGATGCACATATGCGCCCATAGCACCCGCCCGCCGCCTCGCGCCCATGATTCGGCGCATCGGTCATCACGCTGAGTTAATTCGACGGCGGCGAGATGGGATCACGGTCGCATACGGTCACCACCGGTCCTCTCGGGACACTTCCGCGCACCCGCCACCGGGCCGCCGCGGCGAGGTTTAGCGTCCTCCACCAGGTGCCCGGCTCCCCACCGCCGCCCGGGCCAGGGGCGGCAGTCGGACACCACCGCCGAAAAGGTCCGGCGGCGGTCCGCTTCCCCTGTGCGGGCCGCCGCCGGACGCGCAGGCCGCCCGTCCGCTCCCCCTGGCGGCCGTACGCACCCGTCGGCGGTCGCAGGAAAGGACGTGGCCCCCCAGGTGGCAGCGCACCGCAAGCCCCGCCAGCGCTCCGCGAGCGGCAACAAGGCCCGTACGGCCGCCACGATCGCCCTCGCGGGCGCGGCGACCGCGACGGGCCTCGACGGCACCGGACACGCCGAACCCGAGCTCACCCCCGGCCAGGTCAAGGCCAAGGTGGACGAGCTGTACCAGGAGGCGGAGGTCGCCACCGAGAAGTACAACGGCGCGAAGGAGAAGGCCGAGGCGGCCGGAAAGCGGCTGAAAAACCTCCAGGACCAGGCGGCACGCAAGGAGGAACGGCTCAACTCCGCCCGTGAGGCACTGGGTTCGGTCGCCGCCGCCCAGTACCGCGGGGGCGGCCTGGACCCCGCGCTCCAGCTCGTCCTGTCCGACGACCCCGACCGGTACCTCGACAACGCCGAGTTCGTCGAGCGGGCCGGCAACCGGCAGCGGGCCGATGTCTCGCGCGTACGCCGGCAGCTCCGGGAGATCGAGCAGCTGCGCGGGGCCGCCCACATCGAGCTGACCTCCCTGAGATCGCGGCAGACGGAGCTGAGACGGCACAAGAAGACGATCACCGGCAAGCTGGGCACCGCGCGTCAGCTGCTGTCCCGGCTGACCGCGCAGGAACGTGCCCTCATCGGCGACACGAGGGGCACGGACCGTGCCTCACGCTCCTCCACGGGTGCGCGTGACAGCCTGACCGCCCCCGGAGCCGGCAGCAGCGCGCAGGCGCCCAACTCCCGCGCGGCCGCCGCCGTGTCCTACGCCTACCAGAAGCTCGGCAGCCCCTACGTCTGGGGCGCGACCGGCCCGAACGCCTTCGACTGCTCGGGCCTCATCCAGGCCGCGTACCGCTCCGCGGGCGTCTCCCTGCCCCGCACGACGTACTCCCAGATCGACGCGGGCCGCCGCGTCGCCCGCTCCGAACTGCTCCCCGGGGACCTGGTGTTCTTCTACGCCGGCATCAGTCACGTCGGCATCTATGTCGGCAACGGCCGGATGATCCACGCCCCGAACCCCTCCGCCCCGGTCCGGGTCGCCCCGCTCGACGAGATGCCGTTCACGGGCGCCACCCGGGTGGTCTGACCGGGGCGGTGCCGGGTCAGACCAACCGGCGAGCCGTCGCCCAGCGCGTCAGCTCGTGCCGGTTGGAGAGCTGGAGCTTGCGGAGGACCGCCGAGACATGCGACTCGACCGTCTTCACGGAGATGAACAGCTGCTTGGCGATCTCCTTGTACGCGTATCCCCGGGCGATGAGCCGCAGCACCTCGCGCTCGCGCTGGGTAAGACGGTCCAGGTCCTCGTCGACCGGCGGCGCGTCCGTGGAGGCGAAGGCGTCGAGGACGAACCCGGCCAGCCGCGGGGAGAAGACCGCGTCGCCCTCCTGGACACGGAAGATGGAGTCCACGAGGTCCGTGCCGGTGATCGTCTTGGTGACGTACCCGCGGGCACCGCCGCGGATCACGCCGATCACGTCCTCAGCGGCGTCCGACACGGAGAGCGCGAGGAAACGGACGGGCTGCTCGGCGTCGCCCATCAACGCGGCGCAGCGGCGGAGCACTTCGACACCGCCGCCACCGGGCAGGTGCACGTCGAGGAGGACCACCTCGGGCCGGGTCGCGGTGATGACCGTGACCGCCTGGTCGACGTCCGCGGCCTCGCCGACGACCTCGACACCGGTCTGCTCGGTCTGCCCGATCTCGGCCTGGACCCCCGTACGGAACATGCGGTGGTCGTCGACGAGGACCACGCGCACACGGCGACCGCCGGTACCGCCGTCCGACTCCGCGGGCCCGGCCGCCTCCGCCGATCCCGCCGTACCGTTCGCCTCGGTCGGGTCGCTCATGACGTCTTCTCCGCCCTCTCCATCTCCAGCTCGACCTCCGTGCCGCCGTCCGGCACCGCGCGCAGCCGCGCCGTACCGCCGTTGCGCTCCATGCGGCCGATGATCGATTCTCTGACACCCATCCGGTCGGCGGGTATCGAGTCGAGGTCGAAGCCGGGGCCGCGGTCCCGGACGGACACGAAGACCGTCTTCCCCTCGACCTCGGCGAAGACCTGTACGGCTCCGCCCTCGCCACCGTACTTGGCGGCGTTCACCATTGCTTCGCGCGCGGCCTGCATCTGTGCGCCGATTCTCTCGTCGAGCGGGCAGTCGCCGACGACCACGACCTCGATGGGCACGCCGTGCTTGTCCTCCACCTCGGCCGCGTTGCGCCGCACGGCGTCGGCGAGGGTGGTGGGTTCGTCGGCCTCGTCCTTGCCGGTGCCCTCGGGCTTGTACAGCCAGGTGCGCAGGTCACGCTCCTGGGCCCGGGCGAGGCGGCGCACCTCGTTCGCGTTCTCCGCGTTGCGCTGGATCAGGGTGAGGGTGTGCAGCACCGAGTCGTGCACATGCGCGGCGACCTCCGCGCGCTCCTGGGCACGGATGCGCATCAGGCGCTCCTCGGAGAGGTCCTGCGTCATGCGCACGAGATACGGCCCGGCCAGAAGCGTTATCCCGACGAGGACCGCGAGTGCCGCCTGAAGGACGGAGCCGAGGTGGGCGGCGGAGCCCTGCATGACGAAGATGCCGGAGACGCCGGCCGTCACCAGCAGCACACCGCCCACCGAGCGCAGCAGCGTGACCGTGCGCCGGCGGCGGCCGACCTCGGCCCAGCGGGCCCGGCGGGCGTTGTCCGCCTGCCGCCAGACCAGGGCGACGCCCGCGCCGACGAGCACCGCCGGCCAGAGATACGCCCTGGCCCCGCCGCTGAGGTTCACATTGCCCACGAACACCAGGGCCACGACGACCATGAGGAGCAGGGCCACTATCTGGCCCTTGTCGGGCCTGCGGGCGACGAGTCTGCGGCGGCCGTCGGGCGAGGTCTCCGAGGCGACGAGCGACGGCGGCTTCTGCGCCTCGACTCCGCCGACGCCGAGCGGGACGAAGAACCAGAACGCGGCGTACAGCAGCGCACCGAGGCCGTCGGCCATGAACAGGCCGACGAAGACGAGCCGCACCCAGATCACGGGCAGCCCGAGATGCCCGGCGAGCCCCCGCGCCACCCCGCCCAGCCAGCGTCCGTCACTGCTGCGGTAGAGCTTGCGCGGCGGCCGCGGTCCGGCGACTGGCGCTGCTGCGGCTTCCGACATGCCATTGATGGTCACACGCCCGGACGGCCGGAGCATCAGGGTCGACCCCGGAGACTCCCCTGATCTCCGAACCCCGGCCTTCGAACGCTTCCCGCGCCGTCCCTCAGGGCCGATATCAGGGTCGGGCCAGGGTCATTCAGGCTGCCGCCGCGCCGCCGCGCCCGTCACCATGGACCCATGACCGATCACGAGCACGCCGCGACGGGTCCGGGACCCGGCTCCGGCCCGCGCCCCGCACCGGGCGCCGGGCCGCCGGATGCCGCGCCCCCGCCCGCGCCCGGGCACGCGGACGCGGGAGAACAGGGAGGAGGCACGCCCGGCGTGGCCGACCCGGCCGGGGAAGCCACCCCGCCCGGACCGCCGCACAGGTTCCGGCGCGACCGCCGCCACAAGGCCCTGGCCGGCGTCTGCGCCGGGCTCGGGCGGCAGTGCGACATGGACCCGGTCATCTTCCGGATCACCCTCGCGGTGCTCTCCGCCACCGGCGGCATCGGCCTCCTCTTCTACGCGTTCGCCTGGCTCGTCGTCCCGTACGACGACGAGGACGAGAACGAGGTGCGCAAGCTGCTGACCGGCCGCGTCGACGGCCAGGCCCTGACGGCGGTGCTGTTCGCGCTGGTCGGCTGCGGAGTGTTCCTGACCATGCTGAACAACGGCGGGGTGCTGACCTTCGCCGTCGTCCTCTCCCTCCTCCTCGCGGGCTCCGGTTACTGGTCACGCCAGCGCGGCGCCCCCAGCCCCGACCCGCTGGCCGCCCAGGCGGCCGCCGACGCCCCGCCGGAACCGCAGGCGCCGCCCGTGCCCGCCGCCTTCCCCTCCTGGTGGCGCGACCCCATCGTCAAGGACGGCACCCACATCGGCGGCACGGGTTACCTCTGGGGTCCGCGCGACTCCCGCGACCTGGACGTCGCGGCCGCCATCAACATCAGCCTCGGCGTCCAGCCCCGCGACCGCGAGGACACACCAGCGCCGCACACCCGGCCGCCCAAGCCGCACGGTCCTCGCTGGATCGGCGGCTGGGTCTTCCTGCTGGCGCTGCTCGCGGGCGCCCTGGGGACGAGCCTGACCTGGGACCGGCACCCGCTCGGCACGAGTCTCCAGACCGGCCTGGCCTGCGCGCTCGCCGTTCTGGGCCTGGGCATGGCGGTCAGCGCCTTCCTGGGGCGGACCGGTGCCGGCTCGATCCTCCTGGCGATCATCACGGCCGGCCTGCTCGCCGGTTCGGCGGCGCTGCCCAAGGACATCGGCACGCAGTGGACCCGCACGACCTGGCAGCCCACCGCGGTGGCGGACGTACACCGGAAGTACGACCTGGGCACGGGCGTCGGCACCCTGGACCTGACCCGGGTGGACATAGGCCGGAACCAGACCGTCACGACCCGCGCCGACGTCGGCGTGGGCCGGGTGAAGGTGCTCGTGCCCGAGGACGTGACCGTGCGGTTGAGCGTCGACGTGGGGATCGGAGACCTCCAGCTGCCGGGTGACGACGAGAAAGACGTGGACGTGAAACCGGGACAGCACAAGGAGATGACCCTTTCCCCCGCCCAGGGCGTCAAGAAGTCGGGCACCATCGACCTGGATCTCCAGGTCGGCATGGGACAGGCGGAGGTGGCCCGTGCTGCGTCATGAAGTCCAGCCCGGAAAGCTGGTCGCCGGCACCGTCTTCGCCCTGGCGGGCGTCCTCTACGCCGGTGACGCCGGCGGCGCCTGGGAGACCCCGTGGTTCGTGGCGGTACCGCTCGTCATGGGCGGGCTGTGCCTGGCCGGCGCGGTGGCGATCGTGACGGGCCGGATGCGTCGGCGCCGGGCGTCGGGCCGCACCACCGACGAGCCCGGCCCGGACATGGCCGCCTGACGACCGCCACGCCCGCCGCTCAGCCCAGCCACGCAGCCCACGGGCACTACCGGTAACCCGCCGTCCTCTGCCGTCGCCGGGACCGCAGGGCGGCGTCCACGGAGAGCAGGGGAGCGCCCGCGAGCACGAGGGGGATCCAGGCCATGAGGTAGGCGAGGTCGTTGCCGTAGTAGTACGGGTCGGAGGCCCAGCTCACGGTCAGCCACAGGCTGAGGGAGATCAGCGCCCCGCCGAGTGCGGCCAGCCGGGCGAGGAGGCCGAGCAGGGTGCCGATGCCGACGGCCAACTCGCCGAAGGCGATGGCGTAGCCGAACCCGACAGGGCTCTTCAGAGAGAGGTCGACCAGGGCGGGGATGGCGGAGGAATCGCGGACGGCGCGCATCATGTCGCCGATCGAGCCGGCACCGGCGTCCTTCATGAAGGCGCTGTCGGTCATTTTGTCCAGGCCGGCGTAGATGAAGGTGACGCCGAGGAAGACCCGCAGGGGAAGGAGGGCGTAGCGGACGGCGGTGTCCCGCCAGTCTCCTCCGCTGCCGAAGTGGGGGGTGTGCGTGTCCGTTCTCATACTGTGAGTCATCGCTGCTAGCCGCCTCTCCCGCCGGTGCCGAGACCCCCTCAACGACCATACGTACGACGAACCGACCCCGCTCAACCCTGTGCGGCGGCTTTTGTTACCGGGGCCGTCATTCCGTCACGTCGACCGCGTACCGGTTCGTCTCCACCCCCGCCGCCGTGACCACCTGCACCTCCACCCGCCCCGGCTCCACATCCGCGGGCACCGGCACGGTCAGCAGCGTGTCCGTCGGGTTGTCGAAACCCCCGGGCACCGGCACCAACGGGACGTGCACATGCACCGCACCGACCCGGACGACCATCCGGGCCAGCCGGTCCGCCCCCTGCGCACCCGGCGGCACGAACCCGGCGCCCCGGATCTCGATGTCGTCGCCCGTGCGGATCGGCCCGTCCAGGTCGCCCGCCTCCCGCGACCGCACGACGGACAGGATGACCGGCCGGCCTCCCTCCGCGTACTTGCCGGCCAGGTACGTCGCCGCCGACACCAGGACCACCGCCGCCAGCCCCCACGGCAGATCCGGCAACTGGTCCGGCCGCCGGGCCAGCCGTACGGCTGCGAAGACCAGGGCGACGGCGCTGACCACGACGTACTGGATGTCGGCGAAGGTGCCCCGGCCCGCGTCGTCGGTCAGCAGGTCGGCGGCCCGCGGCCGGTCGGCGGGTACCTTCTGGAGCCGCTGCCCCCGCACCCGCAGCCCGACCACCCGCCGTACGAGCACGGCGATCCCGCACACCACGGCGAGCACGGTCACGACCCCCGCCCCGCGGGCGAGTTCCAGTCCGGACAGCAGCGCGTCCCGGTCCGCGTGCCGGGAGGCGCCCGCCAGCCGCCCGGCCAGCACGAGCACCGCGTAGGCCACGAAGAGCACCCACGCCCCGGCGACCGTACGGGAGGTGGACAGCCGGTTGTCCTCACCGATGACGGGCGCCAGCGCACCGCCCTTCGCCCGGTGGAACCACGACGCCGCCGTCAGCGCGCCGGCGACCACCAGCGCGGCGGCCAGCCCGGCCGTACGCGCCGAAGTCCAGCCGGCGCCGACCGCGGCGAGGGACTGGCCGAGCAGCAACAGCACGACGGCCGCCCACACCACACCCACCGTGCGGCGCCACAGGCCGGCCAGCCAGGCCTGACTCTCGGCCCGGCCGCGCTCGGCGACGAGTTCCGCGGACTGCGCCAGTTCCTCCGAGACCCACTGGCGGGAAGCCGAGGCGGAGTGGGCCACCGCGGCGGGCAGCCCCAGCCCGGCCGCGAACTCGTCGCGCCTGCGCAGAAACGCGGCGACGGCCCGCCGATGCCCCTCACGTGCCCCGTGCGGACAGTCCCCACAGGCGCACCCCCCTCCGTGCACACCGCTGTGCGCACCACCGTGGCCACCGCCGTCCATACCTCCGGGCACACCGCCACGCCCACCCGCGTACCCGCCGGCATACGCCCCCGCGGCCCCACCGGTGTACCGCCCCGCATACGCACCCCCGTCCGCATACGCACCCCCCTCCGCATACGCACCCGCGTCCGCACCGCCCTGTCCCGCCTCGCGCACCGTCACGCCCGACGCCCGCCTTCCCGCGACCCAACCACCGTCGGTCTTCCGGACCCCGGAAACACCGCTGTACAACTCCCGTGCGACGACAGCGGATTATCCCTTCACCACCTGTCCCGCGTCCGCCCCGTCTGGTCAACACGGGTGAAGTTCGGCGCCCCGTGTTGACCCGGCTGCGAGAATTCCCTTATGGCCGAGATCATCCAGCGTGACGGGACCTGGGCCTTCGACGGCAGCACGGTCCGGATCACGCCCGGTCTGCACCGCTCCGTGCCGCTGTTCCGGCAGACGTACGGAGAGGTCTCCGTGCCGCTGGAGGCGGTCTGGGGTGTCGTCCTCGAACCGGAACGCAGGCGCGGACGGCTCCGGTTGCGGCTGCGGGAGGGCGCCGACCCGCTGCTCCAGGCGACCGGCGGGCGGCTGCCGGACGCGGCCGATCCGTACCGGCTGGCGGTGGACGCCGACCGGACGGGGGTCGCCGAGTACGTCGCCGAGGAGATCCGCCGCGCGCTGCTCCTCGACCAGGTCCCGAGGGGGCCGGCGAAGGCGTATCTGCTGCCCGGGCCGCCGGTTCCGGTCTCGGTGCGCTCGTCCGACGGGACGGTCTCCTTCGACGGGACCCGGGTCCGGATCGACTGGGCCGACACCTCCGAGCGGGTCAAACGCGCCACCGGCCCGCGCATCATCGACCTGCGAGACCTGGTGCAGGTCGAGTGGCTGCCGAACTCCGGCCACGAGGACGGCTTTCTGCGTTTCGTGACCCGCGAGACGGTGCTCTCGAAACTGCCGCCGGAGAAGGATCCGTACGCCCTGGACCTGTGGGGCAGCGCCCGCCGAGACCTGCTGACCGCGCTCGTCGCGACGGCGGTCACCGCCCGGCTGCCGCACCCGTCCACCCGCACCGTGGCGGGGAACCAGGCGGCCGGCGCGCCGGGACCCCGCCCGGCCTCCGCCCTACCGCCCGCGGCCGACCACCACGACGTACTGCTGCGCCGCCTCCGCGAGTGGGGCGAGCTGCACCGGGACGGTGTGCTCACCGACGAGGAGTTCGCCAGGACGAAGGCCGTGGTGCTCCGCGGCTTCTGACGGGCCGGCCGCTCAGCTCAGCAGATCCGGCTCACTCCGGGTGACCTCCTGCCACATCGGCTGGTAGTTGATCCACGCCACCAGGTCGCCCCCCAGCTGCTCCCGTGTCGCCACCGCCATCCGGTGGTCGATGCGGACCGGCCGCCCGGCGGCCTGCGCCGTCAGCTGCACCTGGCAGGACCGTTCCATCGACACGAACCACCAGGCGGCGGCGTCCACCGAGTCGCCGACGGTCAGCAGCCCGTGGTTGCGCAGCACGAGCGCCTTGCGGGAGCCGAGCGTGGCCGCGATGCGCCGTCCCTCCTCGGCGTCGACGGCGACACCGGTGTAGGCGTCGTAGAGGGCGTGGTCCTCATAGAAGGCGCAGCTCTCCTGGGTGATCGGCTCCAGCAGCTCGCCGAGGGACGCGAGCGCCCGGCCGTGCACCGAGTGGCAGTGGGCGACGGCGACGACGTCGGGGCGGGCGGCGTGGACCTGGGCGTGCACCGTGAAGGCGGCCTGGTTGACGTGGTAGCCGCCCTCGACGACCTGGCCGTCCTGGTTGGCGAGCACCAGGTCGCTCACGGTGACGTGCCGGAAGGGCATCCCGAACGGGTTGACCCAGAAGCAGTCGCTGTACTCGGGGTCGCGGGCGGTGATGTGCCCGGACACGCCGTCCTCGTAGCCGAGCCGCCCGAAGATCCGCAGGGCGCCCGCGAGCCGTTCCTTGCGGTGCCGGCGCTCGTCCTCGACCGACTCGTGCATCGGCGGCATCGCGAACCGCAGCCTGTCGGTGGGCAGTGGCAGGGGCGGGGTGGGCCCGTGCATAGGTCCTCCAGCGCTGGTTCTACGTACGGGGCGGAAGCTACCGCTGGTCGGGTCGGAAAGACAGAAGCGTTTGGTGAAGATGAGGCGAGCGCCCCGGCGAACGCCCCGTGAGCGCCGGTGAGCACCTGTGCGCACCCCTTTCGCCCCCGGTCTCCCCGATCCCACGAATAGCCGACAGAGGATGTCGGGTTTCGGCGCCAGACTCTCCGTATGACAGCGAACTGGGCGGCTTTCGTCACCGCCGAACCGGACCTGGCCGGCACCGTCGAGAAGCGCTTCGGCGCGTACACCCACCACGTCCTCGCCACTCTCCGGAAGGACGGCTCGCCCCGCACCAGCGGTCTGGAGGTGCGGTTCCTCAACGGCGAGCTGTGGCTCGGCATGATGCCGGACTCGCTCAAGGCGCTCGACCTGCGCCGCGACCCGCGCTTCGCGCTCCAGGCGAACCCCGGGGAGGGTACGGGCATGGGCGGCGGCGACGTCCGGATCAGCGGGCGGGCGATCGAGGTCGACGACGTGGAGACGAAGGCCGGATACGTGGAAGAGGTGGAGCCGCCGGAGCCGTTCCACCTCTTCCGTACCGAGCTCACCGAGGTCGTGCGGACCTCCATCGAGGACGACAAGTACCTCGTCGTCCAGATCTGGACACCAGGCGAGCCCCTGCGCACGATCAAGCGCACCTAGGGGGTGGGAACTACTCCCACTCGATCGTCCCCGGCGGCTTGGAGGTGACGTCGAGGACAACTCGGTTGACGTCCTTGACCTCGTTGGTGATGCGCGTGGAGATCCGGGCGAGGACGTCGTACGGCAGGCGGGACCAGTCGGCGGTCATCGCGTCCTCGGAGGAGACGGGCCGCAGGACGATCGGGTGGCCGTACGTGCGGCCGTCGCCCTGGACGCCGACGCTGCGGACGTCCGCGAGCAGGACCACCGGGCACTGCCAGATGTCCCGGTCGAGGCCGGCCGCCGTGAGCTCCTCGCGGGCGATGGCGTCGGCCTCGCGCAGCAGGTCCAGGCGCTCCTTGGTGACCTCGCCGACGATCCGGATGCCGAGGCCGGGGCCGGGGAAGGGCTGGCGCTGGACGATCTCGTCCGGCAGGCCGAGCTCCTGGCCGACCATCCGGACCTCGTCCTTGAAGAGCTTGCGCAGCGGCTCGATCAGCTGGAACTCGAGGTCCTCGGGGAGGCCGCCCACGTTGTGGTGGGACTTGATGTTGGCGGTGCCGGTGCCGCCGCCGGACTCGACCACGTCGGGGTAGAGGGTGCCCTGGACGAGGAACTCCACCGCCGGGCCCTCGTCCGCGATGATCTCGGCCTGGGCCTGCTCGAAGACCCGGATGAACTCGCGGCCGATGATCTTCCGCTTCTCCTCGGGGTCGGAGACCCCGGCGAGCGCCTTGAGGAACCGCTCCTCGGCGTCCACGACCTTCAGCTGCACGCCGGTCGCGGCCACGAAGTCCTTCTCGACCTGCTCGGTCTCGCCCTTGCGCATCAGGCCGTGGTCGACGTACACGCAGGTCAGCTGGGAGCCGATGGCCTTCTGGACGAGGGCGGCGGCGACGGCGGAGTCCACGCCGCCGGAGAGTCCGCAGATGGCGCGCTTGTCGCCGACCTGCTCACGGATTGCGGCGACCTGCTCCTCGATCACGCTGCCCGTGGTCCAGGACGGGGTCAGGCCCGCGCCCCGGTACAGGAAGTGCTCCAGCACCTGCTGCCCGTGCGTGGAGTGCATCACCTCGGGGTGGTACTGGACCCCGTACAGCTTCTTCTCGTCGTTCTCGAACGCGGCGACCGGCACCACGTCCGTGGAGGCCGTCACGGAGAAGCCCTCGGGGGC
This sequence comes from Streptomyces sp. SID5464, assembly GCF_009862985.1. Classification (NCBI taxonomy): domain Bacteria; kingdom Bacillati; phylum Actinomycetota; class Actinomycetes; order Kitasatosporales; family Streptomycetaceae; genus Streptomyces; species Streptomyces sp. SID5464. The sequence goes on from NZ_WWIQ01000007.1 coordinate 71,564, forward strand.
GGCGGAGCAGGCGTCGCCGTGCGACATCCAGACGGCCTGCTCGGCGGGGGTGCCCTCGAAGAGGGTGGAGGACGACTTGGAGACGTGCAGGTCCGTGCGGCCGTACTCGCGGGCTCCGGTGTTGTCGACGGTGCCGCCGAGGGTCCGCGCCATCAGCTGGAAGCCGTAGCACATGCCGAAGACGGGGACGCCGGCCTCGAAGATCTCGCGGTCCAGGCTCGGGGCGCCCTCCTCGTACACCGACGAGGGGCCGCCGGAGAGGATGATCGCCGCGGGGTTCTTGGCGAGCATCTCGGCGACCGGCATGGTGCTCGGCACGATCTCGCTGTAGACCCGCGCCTCGCGGACACGACGGGCGATGAGCTGGGCGTACTGCGCGCCGAAGTCGACGACCAGGACGGTGTCGGCGGCGCTGGCAGCGGGATTCGCTGATGACACAGGGTGCCTTCCGGCGGTGGGGCGGGGGTCTTGTGCCACCCGATTCTACCGGGGTGGAGCGGGACGCCGTCCGGGCGGCGGGGACCGGGGCCGTCTCAGGATGCGAGCCGGGTTGGATACCCCCGGGGAGCGGGGCATACTGGCCCCATGCTCCAGCACCAGACGTTCCTCTTTACCTATGGCATCCGGCCCGCCGGCTGCCATGGTCGTGCTGCTTGAGCAACTGACAAGCGACTTCCCAGGCGCCCCGGGCCGACAAGGTCCGGGGCGCCTGCCGTCGTCCGGGCCTTGCCGCTCCGGGGCACCCCTCGACGACAAGGAGCCCCCATGAACGCCACCGACGTGACCGGCGCCCGCACCCCCGAGGCCGTCGGCGTGATCACCGGCGCGCGTGAGCGCATCGACGCGCTGGACGACCGGATCATCGGCCTGATCCAGGAACGGGCGGCCGTCTCCGCCGTCATCCAGGAGGCCCGGATCTCCTCCGGCGGCCGGCGCGTGAACCTCTCCCGCGAGATGGAGGTCCTCGGCCGCTACCGGGAGGCGCTGGGCAAGCCGGGCACGGCCCTCGCGATGACCCTGCTGGAGCTGTGCCGGGGCAGGATCTGAATCCCCGTTCCCGGGACAGACGTGCGCCCCCTTCTCACCCGTACGGCGCGTGACCGTGCCGCGAGCCGCTTCGTTGGTCCCGGTGTCCGTGCCAGCCAGGCGCGGGCCCGAGAGAACCACGCGTGGCTCGCTGGAGCGATGAGACGTACGGATCGTGCCGTGTGTCGTGGGACCTCGCTCCAGGGAAGTGACCGGACGGCAGGGGACAGCAGCCCGGTCACCCAAGAGAACGGTCGGCCCCGGGGACGCCCGGGGCCGACCGGCGGACCTTGCAAAAATGCACAAGCCTGGGTCAAACGGTTGCGGGCGCCGCGTTCATCCAGCACGATGCGTAGACAGCCCAAGTCCCCCGTGCGGACACCTGCATGGCCCGACCGCCAAAGGTCGAGACCAGCGGCGCAACCCCCCGGCGCCGCTTCCAAGGCACCGGCGCTGCCCTGACGTCGGTGCTGACGAGAAGAAGGGCCCCGCGGCTCCACCCCGCGGGGCCCTTCGCTCTGCCGTCAGGTGCGCGACACCGTGCCGCACGCGTCCTGGTCGTGGTCGATGTCCTTGCTCCGGTCGTACGGATCCGTCGTCGGGCCGCTCGGCTCCGCGCCCGTGGGCTCGCTCGACGGGAACTCCGGGTGCAGATAGCCGTCGTGGACGTCGCAGGAGGAGTTGCCGATCTCCTGGTCGTACTCCATGAGCAGCAGCCGGCCTTCGGTGACCCGGTACCGCGCGGGGTCGGCGAGTTCGACGTCGAGCACCCGGCGCACGATCGTGCGGGTGACCTCGGTGGGACCGTCGGCCCGTACGACGGGGTAGACGAAGGTGTAGTCGGCGTGCACGGCCACGCCCCCCTGCGATCCCTTCTCGAAGGTCATGCGCCCGCGCGTCTTGATCACGTCGCCGACCGGACGCACCTCGTCGGGGTCGAAGCGGCTGAACAGCGTCACCGGGTCGTGCTCCCTGCTCGGGGAGCGCAGTGCGGTGTCGAGGTCGTCGATCACGTCCGGCTGCTTGGGGTCGAGCACGGAGAGCGCGGCCTCGGGGCGGGCACCCCGCACCGACTTCGGGTCGAGGTTGGCGCCCACCAGCAGCTTCTTCGTCAGTTTCAGCGCCTGCTCCACACGGTCCTTCGGGACCGGTCCGACGGCTTTGGCCTCGGGCAGCACGATGCCGGCCTCGCCGTCGGCCCAGCGCAGCGCCGGGGAGCCGGCGAACGGCTCGTCCAGGGTGGGGATTTCGGGGTCCGACGCCCCGGGCGCGGCACTGGGGGCCGCGGTCTCGGCAGGCAGCGGTGAGGCCGCGGCGCGTGACTCGTCCGTACCGAAGGGGTCACCGGGCAGCAGCGACGGTTTCAGCGCCACCAAGGCCACGGCCACGGCGACGGGCACGCCGAGCACGGCCCACAGCTTGCGGCGCCGCGCCACCCGGCCGTTCATCTCCTGCCAGGCCGGACCGGTGCGCCAGCCCGGAGGCACCTCCCCCCGGGCCTCCTGCTGCCGCAGCCGCTCGGTCACCATGCGCGCCCGCGCTGACGGCTCCTTCGGGGCTGAGGCGTGGATGTCCCGCTCGGTGTCGCGGATGAACTGCTCCCAGACGTCGTCGGGGATCTCCGAGGCCGACGGCTGATCGTCGGGCGGCTTTTCAGACACGAAGCCCAGATCTAAGCGGGTGGGAAGCGCGTTCACAAGAAGGTCTTGGATGTGACCCAGCCCACATAAGAATTCTGTGAATGCCAGCACAACCATTCACAGGTTTCACGGATCAAACCTGGCGAACCAAGGGCCACTCCCGCGCCCCACACGCGGAGGCCTCCCCCAACGTTCGTACCGCGCACCGCGGTACGCCCGGACTCTCCGAGGTCTTCATGAAGCTTCGCCGCGCCATGGCAGCAGCGGCCGCCACGGCGGTCATAGCCCCGGTGGCACTGCTCGCGGCACCGGCCGCGTACGCGACCGACGAAACGACGCCCACGCCGAGCGCGTCCGTGAGCGAGTCCGCTCCCGAGACGTCCAGCTCGCCGTCGGCGAGCGAGTCCACGCCCGAGACGACGCCGCCCGCTCCGAGCACGTCCGCGAGCGAGTCCGCTCCCGAGACGTCCAGCTCGCCGAGCGCGTCCGCGAGCGAGTCCTCCCCGGCGCCCACCGCGTCCGAGCCCGAGGAGTCGGAGTCCCCGGACCCCGAGCCCTCGGTGTGCGAGGACACCAAGGTCGACGTCAGCATCTCCGGCCTGCCCGGCAAGATCGCGGCGGGCAGCGGCTGGCACAAGTTCTCGCTGAACGTGCTCAACAACTCCGACTCCACGCTCAACGACCTCGACTTCTTCGCGGGGGCCTCCCCCGACAAGAACGGCGAGGAGCTGTTCACCAGCAAGCAGGTCAAGCTCCAGGCCTGGGACCCCCAGGACAAGACCTGGGTCGACCTCAACGAGGGCGGCTACGCGGTCGGCTACGTCGGTTACACCGACGAGCTGAAGCCCGACTACGAGGTGAACATCCCGCTGCGCCTCAGCGTCAGCAAGTCCGCCCCGGTCGGCGCCGGCTTCTCGCTCGGCGCGACGATCTACGGCGACAACGACGACGAGTGCACCGGCTTCGGCGACGTGTCGTACAAGTTCCAGATCGTCGCGGCCGGCACGGACACCGGTGGCACCAAGCCGACCGAAGGCGGCAAGGCGCCCGTCACCGACGAGAAGCCGAGCGGCAACACGCCGGAGGTCACCGGCAGCCTCGCCGAGACCGGCTCCAGCTCCGCCCTGCCGATGATCAGCCTCGTCGGCGGTGCCGCGGTCGTCGCCGGTGCCGGTGCGATCTTCGTGGTCCGTCGCCGCAAGGCCGGCGTCCAGGCGTAAGCCATAGCGGCCGATGGGCCGTGGCACCAAGCAGAAGAGGGACCTGCGCTCGGAGGGGGGCGCAGGTCCCTCTTCTGCTTCCGGCTGTCGGTCAGTTCTTCGGCGGTACCGCCGGCACACCCAGGAACGGCAGCCGCAGCGCGCCGAACGCGTCCGCCGGGACCGCCGGGGACTTCGGCTCGACCGGCTGGAGGCGCTCGTAGGCCGCGCCCTGCCGCGGGCGCGGGTCGGGCTCGCCCTTGTTGGGCCAGAACGACATCGCCCGCTCCGCCTGGGCGGTGATGGTGAGGGACGGGTTGACGCCGAGGTTGGCGGAGACCGCGGCGCCGTCGACCACCGAGATGCCGGGGTGGCCGTAGAGGCGGTGGTACGGGTCGATCACGCCGGTCTCCCGGGAGTCGCCGATCGGGCAGCCGCCCAGGAAGTGGGCCGTCAGCGGGGTTCCCATCAGTTCGCCGACGTTCGAGCCGGCGAAGCCGTTGATCTCGGCGGCCAGTGCCGACGCGCTCTCCGTGGCCGCCTTGATCTGCTTCGGGTTGGGGGCGCCGTGACCCTGGCGGGCGGTGAGCAGGCCGCGGCCGACGCCCGACGGTTTCAAGTACGTCGTCAGGGAGTTGTCCAGGGACTGCATCACCAGGCCGATGATGGTCCGCTCCGACCAGCGGCGGTTGGACAGGGAGCGCAGCACCAGCAAGGGGTGTTTCGCCGCGTGGGCGAGGAAGCCCAGGACCCGTGAGGCGCCCGAGTCGCTCCCTGCGTAGGGGACCTGGAGGATCGACAGACTGCCCATCGAGTTGGAACCCTTGCCGTAGCGGACCGGCTCGATGTGGGTGTTCTCGTCCGGGTGGATCGAGGACGTGATGGCCACGCCCCGCGTGAAGTCGGCCTTCGGAGCGCCGTGCGCCTTGCGGTAGCGCCGGTCGTCGGTCTGGGCGCCGACCAGGGCCTCGGAGTTGGTGCGGGTCAGCCCACCCAACTTGTCCGATACGTACGGCAGCTGGCCACCGGCCTTCATCCGGTGCAACAGCGTCTGGGTGCCGTACGTGCCGGCGGCGAGGACGACCTGGCGGGCCGTGTAGGTCCGGCCCCTGGCCTTGCGGCGGTCGTCGGTGGGCAGGGTGGCGACCGCGTATCCACCGCGTGAGTCGTCGGTGACCGAGACGACGGTCGTCAGGGGGTGGACGACAGCGCCGGCCTTCTCGGCGAGGTACAGGTAGTTCTCGTTGAGGGTGTTCTTCGCGCCGTGGCGGCAGCCGGTCATGCACTCGCCGCACTCCGCGCAGGCCCTGCGGGCCGGGCCCGCCCCGCCGAAGTACGGGTCGGGCACCTCCTGACCCGGTTCGGCCTTGGCCGTGCCGTCGGCGTCCTCGCCGTCTCCGAAGAAGACGCCGACCGGGGCGAGGTGGAAGGAGTCGCCGCAGCCCATGCGCTCCGCGGCGGCCTTCAGGTGCACGTCGGACGGGGTCATGGTCGGGTTGAGCCGTACACCGAGCATGCGGCGGGCCTGGTCGTAGTACGGCTTCAGCTCCTCCTGCCAGTCCGTGATGTCACGCCACTGGGGGTCCTCGAAGAACGGCTTGGGCGGGACGTAGAGGGTGTTGGCGTAGTTGAGGGAGCCGCCGCCGACGCCCGCTCCCGCCAGGACCATGACGTTGCCCAGCAGGTGGATGCGCTGGATGCCGTACATGCCGAGCTTCGGCGCCCAGAGGTAGTTCTTGAGGTCCCAGGAGTTCTTCGGGAGGGACTCGCGGGTGAAGCGGCGGCCGGCTTCCAGGACGCCTACGCGGTAACCCTTCTCGGTGAGGCGAAGGGCGGTTACCGATCCGCCGAATCCGGAGCCCACGACGATGACGTCGTAGTCGTAAGCGTCCTCGGGCACGTGCCGTCTCCTCTTCGAGTGTGCAGTGCGGGTGGGTCCAGGCGTCTAAGGAAGGCCGGTCACCGGAACCTCAGTGCCTTCATCAGACGCAGACTGCGGCTCATGAACTGGGCGTACCTCTCGTCGTCCATGCCCAGTGAGGGGGCCATGGGGAGCACGCGCTGGTGGGCGACAGTCTGGGCCTCGGTGTACTTGAGGATGCCCTCGCTGCCGTGGCGGCGGCCGAGGCCGGAGTCCTTCATGCCGCCCATGGGTGCCTGGACGCTGCCGTAGGCGGGGGCGTAGCCCTCGTTGATGTTGACGGTGCCGGTGCGCAGGCGGGCGGCGACCTCCTGGCCGCGGCGGGCGTTCTTCGTCCAGACCGAGGAGTTCAGGCCGTACGCCGTGGCGTTGGCGCGCTCGATCACCTCGTCCTCGTTCGTGAAGCGGTAGACCGAGACGACCGGGCCGAAGGTCTCCTCCGTGCAGACGGACATGTCGGTGGCGACCCCGTCGAGGATCGTGGGCTCGAAGAAGTACGGGCCGATGTCCGGCCGCGCCACACCGCCCGCGACGACCTTCGCGCCCTTGGCGACCGCCTCCTGGACGTGCCGGGTGACGGTCTCCAGCTGGCGTTCGCCGACCAGGGAGCCCATGTCGGCGCCGTACGCCAGGGACGTCCCGAGGCGCATGGCCTTCGTGCGGGCGGCGAAACGCTCCAGGAAGGCGTCCGCGATCGACTCGTGGACGTAGAGCCGCTCGATGGAGATGCACAGCTGGCCCGCCGAGGAGAAGCAGGCCCGGACGGCACCGGCAGCCGCCTTCTCGATGTCGGCGTCCTCCAGCACCAGCATGGCGTTCTTGCCGCCCAGTTCGAGGGAGACGCCGACCAGCCGGGCGGCGGCGCCCTGCGCGACCTCGCGGCCGGTGCGGGTGGAACCGGTGAAGGACACGTAGTCGGCGTGCCGGACGACCTCGGGGCCGACGACCGGGCCGTCGCCGAGGACGACCTGGAAGACGTCGGCGGGCAGGCCGGCCTCGATGAGCAGGTCACGGGCCCACAGGGCGGTCAGGCAGGTCTCGGTGTCGGGCTTCATGACGACCGCGTTGCCCGTGACGAAGGCGGGGAGCGCGTCGCCGACCGACAGTTCCAGGGGGTAGTTCCAGGGCGCGATCTGGCCGACGACGCCGCGCGGGTGGCGCAGTTCGGTGACCTTGGTGAGGGTCGGCATGGCGCCGGCGTGCCGCTTCGGGCGGAGGTAGGCGGGGGCCTTGCGGCCGTAGTGCCGGGCGGCGACCGCGACGGCCTGGACCTCCTCGTGGGCGTGCAGCCGGGCCTTGCCGGTCTCCAGCTGGATCAGGTCGAGCACCTCGGCCTGGCGCTCCAGCACCAGGTCGTGGAAGCGCAGCAGGACGGCGGCGCGCTGCCGTACCGGGGTCTGTGCCCACACGGCCTGGGCGGCGCGGGCCAGTTCGAAGGCGTTCGCCACGTCCTCGGGCGTCGACTCGGGGAGGTCGGCCAGCTTCTCGCCGGTGAACGGCGTGTGGTTGGCGGTCCGGCCGGAGCCTGCCACGCCCTTGGTGAGCTGGGCGACCAGCTCGGGGGTGACCACGTCGGCGGCGGTGCGGGCGCCCGCCGGGGCGGGGGCGAGGGGGTTCGTGCCGGTCTGTGCCGTGCCGGTCTTCTCCGGGGCGTGCGCGTCCGTCATGAGGCGCAGGGTATGCCCCGGCGGAGCCTTTGGGTACCCGTCGGTAATACGGCTTCACCGAGTACACACAAGGCGCCAGCGGCTGCTGGCACGAACGCCCTGATCAGGGCGTTGTGCGGTGACCAGTGGGTGTGATTCAGCCTTTTACGATCCTGAGCCGGTCCCGTGCGCCCTTGAACACCGAGGTGCCCTCAGTCTCCTCGGGCGTGCCCTTGGGCATGTCGACGCGCAGTTCGTACATGCGGTCGTCGTCGGTGCGGATCACCACCCGCATGACCCGCCGGGGGTCCTCGTCCAGGTTGTAGGTGGTGTCGGCGAGGGCGGCCTCGAAGCCCTGGACGCTGGTGCGGGTGTACTGCGTGTGCGCGTCCTCCTCGGCACCGCCCCGGACCACCCGCGCCTTCCTGGCCTGGGCCATCGGGGAGCCCGGCGCCTTGTCCCAGACGAGGAGGCGGACCTGGATCGAGCCGCCCCGCTCGCTGCCGTAGAGCGCCGTCCGGGGCTGGTCGGTCGTGCTGCCGGCCTTGTCGAGTTCGCGGTAGTGGCTCGGGAGCCGGAGTACGGCCGCCATGTCCTGGTCTCGGTGCGGGGTCCAGGCGCCGTCAGGACTCGGGCCAGGGGCGGTGGGGGCCGGGCTTTTGCGGGCGGCCTCTTCGGTCGTCTCCGCGCTGCTGGTGTCGCCGAGGTGGGTGGCGGCGCCTATGCCGCCGGCGAGGAGCGCGCTCATCAGGGCGAGGGGGCCGGGGCGGAGGAGGCCTTGACGCTTCGGCGGTACCGTGTCGTCCGCGGACTCCTGCATGCTCGCAGAGTCACGTATGTCGACAGAGTCGCTCATCCGCGCAGAGTCCCGTACGTTCGCAGACTCCCGTGTATGCGCGGCCTGCTGAGGCTCCTTCGGTGTCTCGTCCGACGCCGGCCGCTGCCCGGCCGCCGCCTCCAGCGCCTTCGCGACCTCCTCTGCGCCCGGCCGCTGTTCGGGTTCCTTCACCAGCAGGCGCGCGATCAGCGGCCCGAGGGGTCCGGCCTGCTTCGGTTCGGGCGGCTCGGCGGCGAGGATCGCGGTGAGCGTGGCCTCCGGCGTGTCCCGGCGGAACGGGGACGCCCCCTCGACGGCCGCGTACAGCAGTACGCCCAGGGACCACAGGTCGGAGGCGGGCCCGGCGATGCGGCCGGTCATGCGCTCGGGCGCGACGAACTCCAGCGAGCCGATGGACTCCCCGCCGGTCGTGAGCGACTCCTCGCCCTGCACATGGGCGATGCCGAAGTCGGTGAGGACGACACGTCGGTGCGGGCCGAGCAGCACATTGGCCGGTTTCACGTCCCGGTGCACGATGCCGACGGAGTGCCCGGCACGCAGCGCACCGAGGACGGCGAGGCCGATCCGGGCGGCTTCGCGCGCCTCCACCGGGCCGCGCCGGAGCACCTCGTGCAGGGACCCGCCCGGCACCAACTCCATGACGATCCAGGGGAGTCCGTCGAGCGCCGCGTCGACCGCGTCCAGCCCGTCGCGTCCGACCCGGCCGTGGCGAACGGTCCGCCCGGCCCGTGCCTCCGGCTGCCGCTCCGGTTCGACGACCACGTCGTGGATGGTGACGGCGGCGGGATGGTCGACGCGGGCGGCGGCGCGGGCCTCGCGGTAGAGCCGGTGGGCCGCACGCCGGCGGCTCTCGTCCTCCGGGTCGCCCGGATCGCCCGGCAACCGGGGCTGCTTCACGGCGACTTCCCGCTGCACGAGTTCGTCGTAGGCCCGCCAGACGGTGCCCGACCCGCCGGAGCCGATGCGCTCGATCAGCCGGTACCGCCCACCGATCGACCGGCCCTGGGCGCCCGTCCCACCCCCGTCGTTGCTCATGCCCCATCAGTACCCCGCGGGGCGGCCGCTTGTCGACGCGAGGCCCTGGCCGGACGCCGGTTCACGTTCCGTCGATGTCCGGGTCAGGGCGAGGGTGAGGCGGCCGCGGTGGTGGTGGCGCTGGTCGCTGCGGGAGTGCTCGGAGTGCCCGACCGGTGGGCGGAGGGTCCGGCCGAGGGCGTCTCCGGCGCCGAACTCTTCGGCGTACGGCCGCCGTCGCCGCCGCCCTCGTCCATGAGCAGCGCCGCCGCCGACACGCCCGCCCCGGCCATCGCGGCGACCAGCAGCGCGGCCACGAGCACCCGGCGCGTGGGCTGCCGGAGCAACTGCTCGTGCCGCTCGTCCGGCCCGGGCAGGTCCGTCGGCGGCACCGGCGGTTGCCGATCGGCGCTGTCCTGCGGCCGTCCGTGCGAGGCACCCCGCGCCGTCGGCGCGTACCCGGGCGGCGGAGCCTGCGGCGTGCTGCCCGTCTCGCGGAACGCCCGCAGCATCCGCTCCGCCCGGTCCGCGTCCAGCCGCCGATCGGGATCGCGTTCCAGCAGGCCCTGTACGACGGGCAGGAGCGGCCCGGCCTGCGCGGGCGGGCGGATGTCGCCGACGACGACCGCGTGCAGGACGCCGCCCAGCGAGTCGCGGTGGAACGGCGACTCGCCGCTGAGGGCCGCGCACAGCAGCGCGCCCAGCGACCACAGGTCGGATTCTGGCCCGGTCCTGACCCCGGACATCCGCTCGGGCGCGGTGTACTCGGGTGAGCCGACGAAGGAGCCGTTCTCGGTGAGCGTGGGGGCGCCCGCGACCTGGGCGATGCCGAAGTCGGTGAGGACGACCCGGTCGGTACCGGCCTCCAGCAGCACGTTGTCGGGCTTGAGGTCGCGGTGCAGAACCCCGGCCGCGTGCGCGGCGCGCAGCGCGCCGAGCAGGGCGATGCCGATCCGTGCCGCCTCGGCGGCGTCGACCGGGCCCTGGGTGGCGAGGCGGTCGGCGAGGGAACCGCCCTCGATCAGCTCCATGACGATGTACGGGCGTTCGTCGTCCTCGACGACGTCGTGGACGACGATGATGTGCGGATGGCTCAGCTGTGCGACCGCCCGCGCCTCGCGCAGCGTACGGTCCCGCTGCCGGCGCGCTTCCGCCGCGGAGAGCGTCTCGTCGAAGGGGAGCTCCTTGACGGCCACGCCCCGGCCGAGCAGCTGGTCGGTCGCCCGCCAGACCACGCCCATGCCACCGCGCCCGAGCCTCGCCTCGAGCCGGTAACGGCCCGCGATGACACGCATGCTGTGCCCCTCGGTCCCCATGCGGCAATCATGCCCCACCGGAGGGAGGGGCTCCGGGGCAGCGACCCGCGGGTGGCCGAAACACATGGCCCTGCGTCAGAGGGCTCCCACGTCAGGGGGTCTTCTCGTGCCAGCCCTGCAGCAGCGACGTGAACTGCTTGCGCGCCTTCGCCCAGTCCCGCGCGGGCGCCGACATGTAGAGCGCGTACTCGGTGCCGTCGCGGGCGACGTACGTCTCCTCGATGGCCCTGCGCGGACCGGGGAACTTGGTGTCCTTCGGCTGCGCGGTCCAGGTGTACTCCCACAGCGCGCCGTCCCGGTCACGGTAGACGTTGCGCTCCAGCTTCACTCGCTTGTAGTCCACCAGCCGCTGCAACTGCTGCTCCAGGTCGAGCTGGTGGGCGTACGGGTCGGCGAAGTCCGGGGAGGTGTCGACGGCGATCCGGACGAAGTGCCGTCCGCCGTCGGGCGTGTAGTCGATCTGCTTGAGCTCGCCCTGCGGGCCGAAGGTCTGGCGCTTCCATCCCTTGGGCAGGTAGAGGCTGAAACCCGCGGGGTCGTCGCGGCGGGTCCAGCCGGCGGGAACCGAACTCCCGGGCTGCTCCGTGCTCGTGGTACCGGACGAGCCGGCTGCGCCGCTCGCCGTCTGCCGGCTCTCGTTCCACTGCTGGAGCGCCACGGCGGTGCCCCCGCCGATGATGGCCGCGAGAGCGACGACGAGGGCGAGGGTACGAAGCCGGCGGCGTCGCCCCGAACCGGCCGGCTGCGGGCCCGTCGCCATCGGACCGAGCCGGGTGGGACCGGGCGTCCCGTGGCCGGTGGCAAAGGCCCCGGCCGCCGGCGTGCCGGCCGTGGCGGCACCGGCCGTCGGCGTGCCGGCCGTGGCGGCACCGGCCGTCGGCGTCCCGCCGGCGGGCGTCCCGGCCAGCGGCGGGAGCGGCGTCCGGGTGTGCGATCCCGAGCCGTTACCGACCGCGCCCGTGCCGGACGAGTTCGTGCCGGACGGATTGGTGCCGGACGCGCTCCTGCCGCTGTGCGCGTCCCGGTACGGCGACGATCCCCCGTACTGCGTCGGCACATAGGCCTGCGCCCCGTTCGGCCGCCGCCCCTCCGCCGCCTCGGCGAGCATCTGCTCGGCCTCGGACGCGTCGGGCCGGGCGGCCGGATCCTTGCGCAGCAGGGCGGTGATGACGGGCGTGAGCGCACCCGCGTGCTGAAGCTCGGCGGCCTCCTCCTCGACCACCGCCTGCATGGTGGTCAGCGGTGTGGTGCGGCGGAACGGCGAGCGGCCCTCCACCGCGGTGTAGAGCGTCGCGCCGAGCGCCCACAGGTCGGAGGACGGGCCCGGGTCGTGGCCGCGCACGCGCTCGGGCGCCAGGTAGTCGACCGAGCCGACGACCTCTCCGGTGCGGGTGATGGTGGTGTCGCCCTCGATCTGGGCGATGCCGAAGTCGGTGAGCAGGACGCGTCCGTCCCGGCCGAGGAGGACGTTGCCCGGCTTGACGTCGCGGTGCAGGACGCCGGCGGCGTGCGCGGCGCGCAGGGCCCGCAGCACCCACATGCCGATGCGCGCCGCCTCGCGCGGCTCGACACGCCCGTCCTCCTTGACCGCGTCGGCCAGGGAGCGGCCCTCGACCAGCTCCATCACGATCCACGGGCGGCCGTCGTGCTCCAGCACGTCGTGCACGGTGACGACCGCGGAGTGGTTGATCCGCGCGGCTGCCCTGGCCTCGGCCCGGGTGCGCGCCAGCAGGATGGCCTGCTCGCTCTCGGAGACGTAGAGGGCGGCCGTCAGCTCCTTGATGGCGACGGACCGGTGCAGCACCTCGTCATGTGCTCGCCATACCCGGCCCATGCCGCCACTGCCGATGGAGTCGGCGAGCCGGTAGCGGCCCGCGACGAGCAGGCCCTGCATCTGATTCACGTTGCCCCGCAATGGTCTTGACAGGGTCAGCGTAAGGACCCGCCCATCCCCAGGGAACAAGCGGGGTACCACGGTGACCGCACTGTGACGGTTGTCGGTGTCCGGGACGGAAGGGAACCGGGAGGTGAACTCCGGCGCACGACAGCCGGCTCAGAAGGTCATTTCGTCACCCGGTACGTCGCCGCCGCCTGCTCGTACAGCCGCGTCACCTCGTCCCGTTCGGACTCCGGGCCGCGCACCTGGACCACGTGGTACCGCCCGGCGACCAGCATCGCCAGGTTGCGCACGTACAGCTCGCCCCCGTCGTCGCCGGTCCAGGTGAACTGCCCCTCGGCCATGGTCCGCCCGCCCACCTCGATCGTCTTCAGCCCCGTGGAGGTGGCCCAGCTGGAATCGCGGTACGGCTGCAACTCGCGTTCCCTCTCCCGCTGGTAGTCCATCGGATCGCTGCCGTACTCCGACGCGCTGTCCCGGCCGGGTACGACGATGAGCTCGAAGTCGCCCTTCGCGTAGACGACCTGACCGCTGCCGCCTCGTGGAGTGCGGTCCCAGCCCTTGGCTACGGCGACCTGGAAGCCCGCCGAGTCCTTGCGCAGGGTGAAGCCGTCGGCGACCTCCGGGCCGGTGGTCTGCGTCTGTGTGGAACCGGCCGATGTCGACGGGCTCTTCTCAGGCTCGGGCGACGCCCGGTCGGGCCGGGGCTCGCCGCTGGCGTCCGCCTCGGGCGCCTGACTGACCTCACCGGCGGCACCGGTGCGGTCCGTGCCCTGCGCGCCGTCGCTCTGCGACTTGGGCATGAAGAGCATGGCGTAGGCGATCGCCGCGGCCATGACGAGCAGGACGAGCAGGAGCAGGGTCCGGCCGAGTCGGTGCGGCGACCGGGACTCCTTCTTGGCCCGCTTGTGCCGCCCGTGGTGCGCGGGCAGCCCGGCCCGCCGCCTGCGCACGAGCTCGCCCCGGCGCCGTACGACGGGCAGCCGGCTCGCGTCGGCGGGCGGCGCCGCGACGACGTGCACACCGGCCTCCGGCTCGGGCGCCGAGCGCACGAGCGAGCGCAGCCAGCCGCGCAGTTCCTCGAAGTCCAGGCGCTCGGTCGGGTCCTGACGCAGCAGCGACTCCACGACCGGCCTGAGCGGCCCGCACTCCTCGGCGTACGCGGGCGGTTCCCCGCACACCATCTGCACCAGCTCGGCCGTCGACTCCTCCGGGTAGGGCGCATGCCCCTGCACGGCCCTGAAGAGCAGCGCGCCCAGCGCCCACAGGTCGGTGGCGGGACCGATCGGCGCGGCCAACTGCCAGTTCTCGTGCACGGGTCCGGCCTGCTCGGGCGCCCAGCGCTCCGTCACGGGCCCCATCACGGCCATCCGCGCCTGCCGCGCCCGCTCGGCGGCCAGGGCCGTGGCCGGGCCGCGCCGGGGTGCCGGGGTGTGGGCGACCAGGTCGTCCCACCGGGTGGACTCGCCGGGGGCGACGGGGTCCGAGGCCGGGGAGACAGCCGTCTGCTCCTGTTCCTGCGGTGCGGGCGCGCTGCCGGTTCCGCCGCGGGGTGTGGCGCCGTGCCAGGCGGTCGTACGGGGGGCGCCGCCCACGCCGTAGGGGTCGGCTATCCGCCCTGGCGGGGGCGCCCCGGGGCCTGTGCTCTGCCCGGGGACGTACGGCGACTGCACCGAGCCGTTGCCGTGGGGCCCGGGTCCGCCGTCCGGGGCGGGCCGGGCACCGGGCAGCGCGGCCCGGCCGTTCTGCTGCGCCTCCTGGACCCGGGCCGCGGCCCGGGCACCCGCCCGGTAGGCCGCGATCGCCCCGGCCCGCGCGGCCCGCGGATCCTCGCTGTCCTCCACGCTCCTGCGGGCCGGCACGGGCGAGCCCGCGCCTCCCGCGCCGGCACCGGCCGTCGGCAGCCCCCGGGCTTCCCGGGCCTCTATGGCGGCCCGCCGCGCGGCCTCGGGATCACCCGCGCCGCCGACGCCTCCCGGGCCCCCGGCACGCCCCGGGCCTCCGGCGCCATTGACCATCGCGGCGCCACCGGTCTCCTGGCCGGGCTCGTCGAGGGCCGGAGCCGGAACGGGGTCGTACCCGCACAGCGCCTCCTCCGCCGCGCCCACGGCCAGCCCGGTCAGCATCACCCGGCCGTCGTCGCAGACGAGGACCGTCCGCGCGGTGATGTTCCGGTGCACCCAGCCGTGCGCGTGCAGCACCCGCAGCGCCATGAGGACGTCGGAGGCCACCTCGGCCGCCCGGTACGGCGTCAGCGGCTTCTCGGCGAGCAGCGCCGCCAGCGGACGCGCGGCCACCAGCTCGCTGACGATCCACAGCGAGCCGCCCTCGGCGAACACGTCGAAGACCTGGTCGAGTCGGGGGTGATCGGGAATGGCCGCCGCGGCCTGCGCGGCCTCGACCGCGCGCCGTACCACCGGATCCGTCGGCCGTCGGGTGCCCGGACGGGCGCCGGGCCGCCGCGCGCCACCGTCACGTGCCGTGAAGCCGTCGGGCAGCCCCTCCGCGTCGAGGACCTCCGCCTCGACCACCTCCGGCAACGGCACCTGTCTGACCAGGACTTCCTGTCCGCTGTAGGTGTCGAAGGCCCGGGATTCGGTGAGTTCGTACTCGTCGGACGGCGGCAGCGGCAGGCGGTAGCGGTCGGCGAGCACCCGTCCCGCATAGTCGTCCACGATGCCTCCCCCGGCAGCCTGGTCGGTCACATCCGTTCGCCCCACGGTCCGTTCCGGCTGCGCACGGTCCGCAAACATTTACGATACGTGCCGCAGGCAACCCGCAATGGGGGGATGCCAGATCTCACTCCCCAAACCCGGGGCCGCTCATGCTCAGGACTTGGGTTCGAAGGTCTTGGTCAGCGTCCGCCAGGTCTCCTTGCGCAGCTCACCGTCCCAGTCGGCCGCCTTCGCCGTGTACATGAGCGCGTAGCCCTGCCGGTCGTCGACGACGAAACCCCGGTCGATGGTCCGGTACTCGGTGCCGCTCTCCACGTAGGTGAACTCCCAGTCGGCCGTGTTCCAGTCGCGGTAGTCCACCTGCTCTATTCGGATCTTCTTGTACTGCGCGCGCTGCATGTAGCGCTCCTGGCTCTTCCAGTCCGCCACCGGGTCGCCCTTGGGCGTGGACGTCCAGGCGATGAGCAGCTTCTGCCCGTCGGGCCCGGTGAACCGGTCGCCCGCGCCCCCCGTGGACTGGTACTTCCACCCCTTCGGCAGCCCGATCGAGTATCCCTGGCTGCCCTGGTGCGTCGATTCCGCGGCGGTGCCCTTGCCGCCACCGGAAGACTCGCTCGCGCGGCCGTCGGGCGTGCTGTTCGAGGCGGACCCCGACTGCGCGGGCTGCGTCGCCGCGCTGTCGGTGCGCGTGCCGTCGCTCGCGTCGCCCTTGGTGTCGGCGCTGCCCGACGCGGTGGCGACGGTCTTGCCGCCGCGCTCGCCGGCGGCCCCCTTCGAGTCCTTGTCGTCTCCGCTGAGCGCGATGGCGAGCACCGTGCCGATCACGGCGAGCACCACGACCGCCGCGATGATCATCATGGTCCGCCGCGGCACCACGTCGGTGAGCGGCGCCCTGGGCGCGGGCCGTGGCGGCAGGTCCGGCCGCGGCATGACGGGCCACCCCGAACTCCGGCCCCCGGGCTCGCCCTTCGTCCCGTGCGCACCGGACCCTGCACCAGCCCCGGCAGCCGCCCCCGAGGCCGACGCCGCCGCCGAACCCGGCTCCGGCACGGACGCACCCGCGTCCCCGGCCCCGGCCTTTCCGCCTTCCGGTCCGGATGCGGTCGTACCGTCCTCGGCCCGGGTCCGGGACGCGGCCGACGCCCCGGCCGTTCCGGCGGCGGCCTTGCGCACGGAACGCAGCGCACCGCGCAACCGCTCCCCGGCCTCCTCGCTCCGCTTGCTCCCGGACCCCGCCGAACTGCCCTTGCGCGAGGCCTTGTCCGGCTGCGCCGGCAGCGGCACGACCTTCGTCGCGTCCATCGGCTCCGGCTCGGCCGTCACGGGTGCGTGGATGACGGAGTTCAGCATCGCCCGCGCGCCCGCGTCGTCGAGCCGCTTGGCGGGGTCCTTGGTGAGCAGCCCGTGGATGACGTCCCTCAGCGGGCCGGCGTTCTTCGGCTCCTCCAGCGGCTCGGTCATCACCGCCGTGAGAGTCGCTATGGCCGACCCCTTGTCGTACGGCGGCGCGCCCTCCACCGCCGCGTACAGCAGCCCGCCGAGCGACCACAGGTCGGCCGCCGGGCCCGGCTTGTGCCCGCGTGCCCGCTCGGGGGAGATGTAGGAGGGCGCGCCGACGAGCATGCCGGTCGAGGTGATGGACGGGTCGCCCTCGACCTGGGCGATGCCGAAGTCCGTGAGCACGACCCGGCCGTCCTCGGCGATCAGCACGTTGGACGGCTTCACGTCGCGGTGCAGGATGCCCTCGCGGTGCGCGGAGCGCAGCACGTCCAGGACGGCGAGCCCGACCTCGGCGGCCCGCTTCGGCTCGAGGAGGCCGTCCTCCCGGATGACCTCGGCGAGCGACTTGCCCTCGACGAGTTCCATCACGATCCAGGGCCGGTCGTCCTCCTGGACCACGTCGAAGACCGTCACGGCGCTGTTGTTGCGGATCCGCGCGATCGCCTTGGCCTCGCGCAGCGTCCGCGTGATCAGCCGCCGCTTCTCCTCCTCGTCGATGTTCGACGGGAACCGCAGCTCCTTGACGGCGACCGTCCGCCCCAGCGTCTCGTCCTCGGCCCGCCACACCGTGCCCATGCCCCCGCGGCCGAGCACCTTGCCCAGCCGGTAACGCCCCGCGAGGAGACGCTCCATGTTGTCCTGACGAGTGTCCTGACGAGATGTGCCCGCCCGCTCCGCCTCCGACATGCGTCCCCTCATACAACCCGCCCTGACAGAGCCTCCATTGTCTCTCACCCGACAAGTGCCCAGCGCCCAGGGGCCCCCTGGCGGAACGCCCCGGCGGGCCGCCCACCCGGAACCCGGGTGCTGCGCCCAGCGCGCCGCCTTGCATGATGGGCCCCCGACGCCCCGACCAGGGAGGAGCCGGTGTGCCGCCCTTTCGGACCTTGCTGGCCCTGCCCGTGTCCGTCGCCGTCCTCGGCCTGCCTCCGGCCGACTCGTCGGCTCTCTCCGCTCCGCCCACGGACGCGGTGCTCCCCCTGCTGGTGACCCAGGGCAGGGCTCCGGCCGCGGCCCTGCTCGCCCAGGAGGGAACCACCACGCGCTATGCCCACGCCGGGCAGGGAATCTCCCGGGCGGACCACTTCCGCGCCGGCAGCGTCACGAAGACGTTCATCGCGACGGTCGTGCTGCAACTGGCCGCCGAGCACCGGCTGTCGCTGTCCGACACCGTGGAGCAGCACCTGCCGGGCCTGGTGCGCGGAGCGGGCAACGACGGCCGCGCGCTGACCCTGCGCTCCCTGCTCACCCACACCAGCGGCCTGTACGACTACACCGCGGACACCGGCGGAACCGCACCCGTCACACCCCGTCAGGCCGTACGCATCGCACTCACCCACCCCCCGGCCGAACGCGGCCGCTTCTCCTACTCGAACACCAACTACGTCCTGCTCGGCATGGTCGTCCAGCAGGTCACCGGCCACTCGTACGCCGCCGAGGCCGAGCGGCGCATCATCACTCCCCTGAAACTGACGGGCACCTCCTTCCCCGGATCCCGCTCCTCGCTGCCCTCTCCGCACGGCCGCGCCTACGCCGCCGACGGCACCGACGTCACCGATCTCGACCCGCGGGTGGCCGGCGCCGCGGGCGAGTTGGTGACCACGCTCGCCGATCTGGACCGCTTCTACTCGGCCCTGCTCGGCGGCCGGCTGCTGCCTCCGCGCAGGCTGCGCGAGATGCTCGACACCCGTGCCGCGCACGGCGCGTACGGCATGGGCCTGTTTCCCGAGAAACTGCCGTGCGGCACCACGGTGTGGGGGCACAACGGGCACATATCCGGCAGCTACGTGCGCGCCGCGGCCACCGTCGACGGCCGGCGTGTCCTCACCTTCCGCGTGAACACGGACGCGATCGCAGATCCCGGTCTCGAACCCGCGGTGCTCGCGGCCGAGTTCTGCCCCCGCACCTCGTAGAACGAGCGGGTTCCGAACGAAGGTCCCACTTCCCCGCACCCGTTCGGGTGACAGCGTCCTACAACGGCACGATGTCCGGCGCCCCCAGCCGCGCCGCGTCCGCCGTGAGGTCGTCGGGCTGGCGCTGCGACTCCCGCTCGGCCTCCACCCGCTTCTCGTAGTGCTGCACCTCGCGCTCGATCTGGTCCTTGTCCCAGCCGAGGACCGTCGCCATCAGCTCGGCGGCGTCGCGCGCGCTGCGCGTGCCCCGGTCGAAGGTCTCGATGGAGATGCGCGTCCGCCGGGTCAGCACGTCGTCCAGATGCCGCGCCCCTTCGTGCGAGGCCGCGTACACGATCTCCGCGCGCAGATAGTCGTCGGCCGCCGGCAGGGGCTCACCCAGGGAGGGGTCCTCGGCGATGAGCGCGAGGAGCTCCTCGGTCATCGTCCCGTACCGGTTCAGCAGGTGCTCCACCCGCACCACATGCAGTCCGGTCCGGGCGGCTATCCGTGCCCGCGCGTTCCACAGCGCTCGATAGCCCTCGGCGCCCAGCAGCGGCACGTCCTCGGTGACGCACTCGGCGACCCGCATGTCGAGCCCGTGCACCGCCGCGTCCACCGCGTCCTTGGCCATGACCCGGTAGGTGGTGTACTTGCCGCCCGCCACGACGACGAGCCCGGGCACCGGATGCGCCACGGTGTGCTCGCGCGACAGCTTGCTGGTGGCGTCCGACTCACCCGCGAGCAGGGGCCGCAGGCCCGCGTACACGCCCTGGACGTCGTCCCTCGTGAGCGGTACCGCGAGGACCGAGTTCACGTGTTCCAGCAGGTAGTCGATGTCCGCGCTGGACGCGGCCGGGTGGGCCTTGTCGAGGTCCCAGTCGGTGTCCGTCGTGCCGACGATCCAGTGCCGCCCCCAGGGGATGACGAACAGCACGGACTTCTCCGTGCGCAGGATCAGCCCGGTCGTGGAGTGGATCCGGTCGCGCGGGACGACCAGATGGATGCCCTTGGACGCCCGGACGTGGAACTGGCCGCGCTCCCCGACCATCGCCTGGGTGTCGTCCGTCCACACGCCGGTCGCGTTGACGACCTGCTTGGCGCGGATCTCGTACTCGCCGCCGGCCTCGACGTCCTGCACCCTCGCGCCGACGACCCGCTCGCCCTCGCGCAGGAAGCCCGTGACCCGCGCGCGGTTGGCGGCCTTGGCGCCGTAGGCCACCGCCGTGCGCACCAGGGTCGCCACATAGCGAGCGTCGTCCATCTGGGCGTCGTAGTACTGAAGCGCCCCGACCAGCGCGTCCTTCTTCAAGCAGGGCGCCACCCGCAGGGCGTGAGAGCGGGTCAGGTGGCGGTGCATGGGCAGGCCCCGGCCATGCCCACGGGCCATGGACATGGCGTCGTACATCGCGACGCCCGACCCTGCGTACAGGCGCTCCCAGCCCTTGTGCTGCAAGGGGTACAGGAACGGCACGGGCTTCACCAGATGCGGGGCGAGCCGCTCCAGCAGCAGGCCGCGCTCCTTCAGGGCCTCCCGTACGAGCGCGAAGTCGAGCATCTCCAGGTAGCGCAGGCCACCGTGGATCAGCTTGCTGGACCGGCTGGAGGTGCCGGACGCCCAGTCGCGCGCCTCGACCAGGCCCGTGGACAGGCCCCGGGTCGCGGCGTCGAGGGCGGTGCCCGCACCGACCACGCCTGCGCCCACCACCAGCACGTCCAGCTCGCGCTCGGCCATAGATGCGAGTGACTCGACGCGCTGCGCCGGCCCGAGTGTCGCTGTCCTCACCGCTGCCTCCCGCTCATCGGTCGCGCCGGCCGCACCCGTCGGGTGAGACCCCGTCCGTATCCCCCATGCCCAAATTCTGACCGTGTTGCCCGACTTCAGCCACCACGGGCCGTCAGCCTGTGGACAACGTCCACGGGACACTCACCGAAACTCGGGCGAGCAATCCCGCATATCGGTCATATTTACTCCTAGTCTGACATTGCGCTCGCCCGTCCTGTCCACAGGGCTTGCGCACCTGTCCCACTTCGGCTATCGGGAAGGACGGCCACGCCATGCCCGCAGATCTCGCCGTCATCGGACTCGGCCCGTACGGCCTGCCCCTGGCCCAGGCCGCCGTCGCCGCCGGCGTCGCCACCATCGGCTACCGGACCGGCCCCGAGGCCGGCTCCCTCAGCCCCGCCGAACAGCGCCGGATGCTCTCGGGGGGCTTCCGGCCGACCACGAACGCAACCGAGCTCGGCCGGGTACGCACCGCGGTCATCTGCGCCCCCACCCCGCGGGGCGCCGACGGCGGACTCGACCTGAGCCAGCTGGAGGCGGCCGCCCGCACCCTGGCCGCGCACCTGCGCCCGCACACCACTGTGATCCTGGAGTCACCTGTGTACCCAGGGACGACAGAGGAATTCCTGCGTCCCCTCCTCGAAGAGGGATCGGGTCTGCGCGCCGGCCGCGACTTCCACCTCGCCTACTCCCCCAGCCGCGTCGACCCCGGCAACCGCGACTTCACCCCCGCCAACACCCCCAAGGTCATCGGCGGCCTCACGCCGGCCTGCACGGAGTCGGCCGCCGCCTTCTACGGACGGCTCACCGACAAGGTGGTACGCGCGCGTGGACCCCGCGAAGCGGAGACCGTGCAGCTCCTGGAGACCAACTACCGGCACGTCAACATCGCCCTCGTCAACGAGATGGCCGTCCTCTGCCACGACCTCGGCGTCGACCTGTGGGACGTCGTCCGCTGCGCGGAGACCAAGCCGTTCGGCTTCCAGGCCTTCCGCCCCGGTCCCGGCGTCGGCGGCCACGCCGTCCCGCAGGACCTGACCGCCCACGGCGGCCGCACCCTGCGCATGGTGGAACTGGCCCAGCAGGTCAACAACCGGATGCCCGGCTACGTCGTCCAGCGCGGCGCCACGCTCCTCAACGAGCACGGCAAGTCGGCCCGGGGCGCACGCGTGCTCCTCCTGGGCGTCACCTACAAGCCCGACCTCGCCGACCTGCACGGCACCCCCGCCCAGGAGGTTGCCCTGCGCCTGCTGGAACTGGGCGCCTCGGTCAGTTACCACGATCCGCACGTGCCCGCCTGGAGCGTCCTCGACCGCCCCGTCCCCCGCGTGGACTCCCTCTACGAGGCGGTCGCCGACGCGGACCTGACCATCCTGCTCCAGCAGCACCGCACGTACGACCTCCAGGGCCTGTCGGTGAAGGCCCAGCTGCTGCTGGACACGCGGGGGGCGGCGCCCACGGGGGCGGCGCATCGGTTGTGAAGAGGGGCGCGTGGGGGCGCCGAGCCCTCTGGGCTGGTGGCGCGGGGCACCCCGCCGCCAGTACCTTGGGAGACGGCGGAGCCCACCGCAGAGTGGTCGCTGAGGCAGGCTCCTGGATGGATCACGGAGTGTCCGCCCCTAGTCTTCGTGGGGGCGGCCGCTCGCCATCCGAAAATCCGCAAGATCCACCTCCTCCGGCACTGCACCATCCGAAGACGGAGTCGGTCCCAGCGGGTGGGCTTGCGGTGGCGTCCCATGGGCGCCCCCTAGAAGAACCTGGGGCGCCGACCACGGACACCGGCGCCTCGAAACCGCCCTCCACGGGGCCGAACGGCCCAAAGGCAACCGCGCCTCCGTACGGCAACAAGCGCCCTGTCAAAGCCAGTTGGACATGCGAAAGGGCCCAGCCACTCACACGAGTGACCAGGCCCTTCCCGTCCTGTGCTCTCCGGCCTACCGCCGATGCTGCGAGTCCGCCACCGTCACCTCGACCCGCTGGAACTCCTTCAGCTCGCTGTACCCGGTCGTGGCCATCGCCCGGCGCAGCGCGCCGAAGAGGTTCATCGAGCCGTCGGGGGTGTGGGACGGGCCCGTGAGGATCTCCTCGAGGGTGCCGACCGTGCCGAGGGCGACCTTCTTGCCGCGCGGGAGCTCCTCGTTCACCGCCTCCATGCCCCAGTGGTGGCCCTTGCCCGGGCCGTCGGTCGCGCGGGCGAGCGGGGAGCCCATCATGACCGCGTCGGCGCCGCAGGCGATCGCCTTGGGCAGGTCGCCGGACCAGCCGACACCGCCGTCCGCGATCACGTGCACGTACCGGCCGCCGGACTCGTCCATGTAGTCGCGGCGGGCCGCGGCCACGTCGGCGACCGCCGTGGCCATGGGGACCTGGATGCCCAGCACGTTGCGCGTGGTGTGCGCGGCGCCGCCGCCGAAGCCGACCAGCACACCGGCCGCACCGGTGCGCATCAGGTGCAGCGCCGCCGTGTACGTGGCGCAGCCGCCGACGATCACCGGGACGTCCAGCTCGTAGATGAACTGCTTCAGGTTCAGCGGCTCGTGCGAACCGGAGACGTGCTCCGCCGAGACCGTCGTGCCGCGGATGACGAAGATGTCCACGCCCGCGTCGACGACGGCCTTGGAGAACTGGGCCGTGCGCTGCGGGGAGAGCGCCGCGGCCGTGACCACGCCCGAGTCGCGCACCTCCTTGATGCGCGCGCCGATCAGCTCCTCCTTGATGGGCGCGGCGTAGATCTCCTGGAGGCGCCGGGTCGCCGCCTCGGCGGGCAGCTCGGCGATCTCGTCGAGCAGCGGCTGCGGGTCCTCGTACCGCGTCCACAGACCTTCGAGGTTCAGCACGCCCAGGCCGCCGAGCTCGCCGATGCGGATGGCGGTGGCCGGGGAGACGACCGAGTCCATGGGAGCGGCCAGGAACGGCAGCTCGAAGCGGTAGGCGTCGATCTGCCAGGCGATCGAGACCTCCTTCGGGTCCCGCGTACGGCGGCTGGGGACGACGGCGATGTCGTCGAAGGCGTACGCCCGGCGGCCGCGCTTGCCGCGCCCGATCTCGATCTCAGTCACGTCTGTGGCCTTTCCCTGATGCGTTTCAGCGTCTTCCAGTATCGCCGACGGGCACGACGAGGGCGGCCCCGGATGCTCCGGAGCCGCCCTCGGAAGGCCGGGCCGCTACTTGCTGCGGCTGTAGTTCGGTGCCTCGACCGTCATCTGGATGTCGTGCGGGTGGCTCTCCTTGAGGCCCGCGGAGGTGATCCGGACGAAGCGGCCCTTGGTCTCCATCTCCTCGATGGAGGCGGCGCCCACGTAGCCCATGGTCTGGCGCAGACCGCCGACGAGCTGGTGCAGCACGTTGGCCAGCGGGCCGCGGTAGGGCACCTGGCCCTCGATGCCCTCGGGCACGAGCTTGTCGTCGGAGGCGACCTCGGCCTGGAAGTAGCGGTCCTTGGAGTAGGACCGGCCCTGGCCGCGGGACTGCATCGCGCCGAGCGAGCCCATGCCGCGGTACGACTTGAACTGCTTGCCGTTGATGAACTGAAGCTCGCCGGGGGACTCCTCACAGCCCGCGAGCAGGCTGCCCAGCATGACGGTGTCGGCGCCCGCGGCGAGCGCCTTGCCGATGTCGCCCGAGTACTGCAGACCGCCGTCGCCGATCAGCGGCACACCGGCCGGACGGGCGGCGAGGGACGCCTCGTAGATGGCGGTGACCTGCGGGACGCCGATGCCGGCGACCACGCGGGTGGTGCAGATGGAGCCGGGGCCGACGCCCACCTTGATGCCGTCGACGCCGGCGTCGATCAGGGCCTGGGCGCCGTCACGCGTGGCGACGTTGCCGCCGATCACGTCGACACCGACGCTCGACTTGATCTTCGACATCCAGCTGAGGGCGTTGCTGTTGTGGCCGTGCGAGGTGTCGACCACCAGGAAGTCCACACCGGCCGCGGCGAGCGCCTGGGCCCGCTCCAGGGCCTCGGGGCTGGCGCCCACGGCGGCGCCGACGATCAGCCGGCCCTCGGCGTCCTTGGCCGCGTTCGGGTACTGCTCGGCCTTGACGAAGTCCTTGACCGTGATGAGGCCCTTGAGGACACCCGCGTCGTCGACCAGCGGAAGCTTCTCGATCTTGTGGCGGCGCAGCAGCTCCATGGCGTCGGGGCCGGAGATGCCGACCTTGCCGGTCACCAGGGGCATGGGGGTCATGACCTCGCGCACCTGACGGGAGCGGTCGGTCTCGAAGGCCATGTCACGGTTGGTGACGATGCCGAGCAGCTTGCCGTTGCCGTCGGTGACGGGGACGCCGCTGATGCGGAACTTGGCGCACAGGGCGTCGGCCTCGGCGAGCGTCGCGTCGGGATGCACCGTGATCGGGTCGGTGACCATGCCGGACTCGGACCGCTTCACCAGGTCGACCTGGTTGACCTGGTCCTCGATGGAGAGGTTGCGGTGCAGTACGCCGACGCCGCCCTGGCGGGCCATGGCGATCGCCATGCGCGACTCGGTGACCTTGTCCATGGCGGCGGACAGCAGTGGGATGTTGACCCGGACGTTGCGCGAGATGCGGGACGAGGTGTCGACCGCGTTGGGGAGCACTTCGGATGCACCCGGCAGCAGCAGCACGTCGTCGTAGGTCAGCCCGAGTGTCGCGAATTTACCGGGCACTCCGTCGACGTTGGCAGTCATGACACCTTCCCCAAATGGCCTTGATCGGTGCGGATGTCCATGCTAACGGGAAGCGCGGCTGTCTCATTCCACGGTTCCGGTCGGCTCCGGGCTTCGTATGTTCGTACGGAAGCGGCCCACCGCCTGTTCAACAGAGGGGTTGTTCAAGCAGGGCTACTGCTCGGCCAGCGCCCGCAGCCGGCTCAGCGCCCTGTGCTGCGCCACCCGGACCGCGCCGGGTGACATTCCCAACATCTGGCCCGTCTCCTCGGCCGTGAGGCCCACCGCGATCCGCAGCAGCAGCAGCTCCCGCTGGTTCTCGGGCAGGTTGGCCAGGAGTTTCTTGGCCCATTCCGCGTCACTGCTGAGCAGGGCGCGCTCCTCCGGCCCCAGGGAGTCGTCGGGCCGCTCGGGCATCTCGTCCGAGGGGACGGCCGTCGAGCCGGGGTGACGCATCGCCGCGCGCTGAAGGTCGGCGACCTTGTGGGCGGCGATGGCGAAGACGAACGCCTCGAAGGGGCGCCCGGTGTCCCGGTAGCGGGGCAGCGCGAGGAGCACCGCGACGCAGACCTCCTGGGCGAGGTCCTCCACGAAGTGCCGGGCGTCGCCCGGGAGGCGGGACAGACGGGTGCGGCAGTAGCGCAGGGCCAGGGGGTGGACATGGGCGAGCAGGTCGTGCGTGGCCTGCTCGTCCCCGTCGACGGCGCGGTGGACGAGCGCGCCGATCGCCCCTTGGGCATTGACCGCCTCGTCGTCGCGCATCGGTCCATGGTGCCTTGCGGCCGCCGGGTCCGTGGCACCGCGCCCGTTGTTGTGCACCGAAGCGTTATGAGCAGGTGCGCCGGAACTCATCCCCTGCGCCCTCCCCTTCCGCTCGACCGACTCGTCCCCGAGGAACTCCACACCCTCAAGGATGCGGCATCCGCGGCGAAACGAGCAGCGGGCACCCTGCGGACCCGCGGTCCGCCCCCGCCGACCTGGCTTTCCGTGCCCTCACCACGACCGCTGGGGCCTGCCGTTCGGATCATCCCGGGGCCGTGGGTCCTCGCGTGCACCCTGCCGAGCTCTCGACCTCGCTCGGGCAGGGACGGATCCCCGCCGAGGCTGTCGTCGGCCGCCGGCTTCGGCACACGCGGGTACGGCTCGCGCGGGGGCATCCGCGTGCCCCCGCTCTCCGGCCCTGGCCGGAGCCCGCGCCTCGAAGCCGACCCGATCCGAAGGACAGGCCCTAGCGCACCAGACCCCACCGGAAGCCGAGCGCCACGGCGTGGGCCCGGTCCGAGGCGCCGAGCTTCTTGAACAGGCGCCGGGCGTGCGTCTTGACGGTGTCCTCGGAGAGGAACAGCTCACGGCCGATCTCCGCGTTCGAGCGGCCGTGGCTCATGCCTTCGAGCACCTGGATCTCACGCGCCGTGAGCGTCGGCGCGGCGCCCATCTCGGCCGAGCGCAGCCGGCGCGGGGCGAGCCGCCAGGTCGGGTCGGCCAGGGCCTGGGTCACCGTCGCGCGGAGCTCCGCGCGGGAGGCGTCCTTGTGCAGATAGCCGCGGGCACCGGCGGCGACCGCGAGGGCCACGCCGTCCAGGTCCTCGGCGACGGTGAGCATGATGATGCGCGCACCGGGGTCGGCGGACAGCAGCCGCCGGACCGTCTCGACGCCGCCCAGGCCGGGCATGCGTACGTCCATCAGAATCAGGTCCGAGCGGTCGGCCCCCCAGCGGCGGAGGACTTCCTCGCCGTTGGCCGCCGTCGTCACGCGCTCTACGCCGGGCACGGTTGCGACCGCGCGACGGAGCGCCTCTCGGGCAAGCGGGGAGTCGTCGCAGACGAGGACGGAAGTCATGGCCGCCCTCCGCAGCTGATGCGCGTCACCTTGAGCCTCCAGGCTGGTACGAAATCGTCACCTGTGCGGTCGACCGCCTCGGACGCCTGCCCGAGCGCTTGTTCCTTCAACCGCCTCGCACTCTCAACGACGGTCACTCGAAAGAGTTACGGGGTCGGCTGACATCTTCGGCACTCTACGTGAGGGACCGGACACGGTGCAGACATGCGCAACAGACCCTCGAACTTTCATCACAACCTATGCCCCATTCAGACCCATTTCTTCCGCTTTGCCGGTGTCTGGAGCTAGATTCGCAATGAGTCATATTTTCATCTCCTTAGATCGTAGTTGTACGGTCGTGGACACCGGATCCGCCCAAAACGGCTACAAGGGGTCACGTAATGGCAGATTTCTCCCGCCTTCCCGGACCGAACGCGGACCTGTGGGACTGGCAACTGCTGGCTGCCTGTCGCGGAGTGGACAGCTCGCTCTTCTTCCATCCGGAGGGTGAGCGCGGTGCGGCTCGGAGTGCTCGCGAGAACTCGGCCAAAGAGGTCTGCATGAGGTGCCCGGTGCGTGCCGAGTGCGCCGCCCACGCGCTGGCGGTGCGGGAACCGTACGGCGTGTGGGGCGGGCTGACCGAGGACGAACGCGAAGAGCTGATGGGGCGGGCGCGCAACCGGCTGGTGCCGGCGTCGACATCCGGCGGGCACGCCGCCTCGAACAACTGAAGGAACGTTTCTGCGAGTCAGGCACGCGCACGCGTGCCGTTCATTTCTGACGCGCTGCGCTGCGGCTAGCGGTGGGCGGCGCGTGCCAGTTGGTCGAGCGTCGCCGCCACCGCCGGGACCTGTGCGAGGTCGGGCAGGGTGAGCGCGACGATCTCCCGGCGTACCGCCGGTTCCAGCGTCACGGTCCGTACCCCCCGTGGCCGTACGGACTCGATGGCCAGCTGGGGCAGCACAGCCACGCCCAGACCGGCGCCGACGAGGCCGGCGACCGCCGGGTAGTCGTCGGTGGCGAAGTCGATGCGCGGTGTGAAGCCGGCCGCCGCGCACACCTCGACGAGCTGGCCCCGGCAGCGCGGACAGCCCGCGATCCACGGATCCCGCGCGAGTTCGCCGATGGCGACGGACTGCGCGTCCCCGAGCCGGTGCCGTTCCGGCACGAGTGCGACGAGCCGGTCCGTCAGCAGCGGCCGTACGACGAGGTCCTCCCACTCCTCGGCACCCGCCGCCCCCTCGTAGCGGAAGGCGAGCGCCACGTCGCAGTCGCCCTCGCGCAGCATGCCGACGGACGCCGGCGGTTCGGCCTCCTCCAGGAAGACCCGGGTGCCGGGGTGCGCGTCGCGCAGGGCGGCGAGGGCCGTCGGCACGAGGGTGGAGCTGCCGCTGGGGAAGGAGACGAGCCGGACCCGGCCCGCGCGCAGCCCGGCGATGGCCGCGACCTCCTCCTCGGCGGCCGTGAGCCCGGCGAGGATCCCGGCGGCGTGCCGCACCAGGGCCTCGCCCGCCTGGGTGAGGCGCATCTCGCGACCGGTGCGGATCAGCAGCGGGGTGCCCACGGATGTCTCCAGGGCCTTCATCTGCTGGCTGACGGCGGGCTGCGTGCAGCCCAGCTCGCGCCCCGCGGCGGAGAAGGAGCCGGTGGCGGCGACGGCGCGCAGGACACGGAGGTGGCGAGCTTCGATCACCCTTCGAGGATAAGTGAGTCTTTGATGCTCCTGCGAATAATGCGTCGACGCTTTGGGGAAGGCTCGCTTACCGTGCGGGCATGAAGCTTCTGTCAGTGAATCTGGGCCGTGCCGAGGCTGTGCCGTACACGGACAACCCGGAGGGTGTGACCGGGATCGACAAGCGGCCTGTGGAGGGGCCCGTGCGGGTGTCCGCGCCCGGGCCCAAGGGCGTCGGCGGGAGCGGGCTGGCCGGGGACGCGGTGTGCAAGCTGGAGCACCACGGCGGCAACGACCAGGCGGTGTACGCGATGGCCCGCGAGGACATGGACGCGTGGGAGCGCGAGCTGGGACGGACGCTGGCGGACGGCGCGTTCGGCGAGAACCTCACGACCCAGGGCCTCGACGTCTCGGGCGCGCTGATCGGGGAGCGCTGGCGCATCGGGCCCGAGGTGGTGCTGGAGGTCACCTCGGGGCGGATACCGTGCCGCACGTTCCAAGGCCACATGGACGAGAAGGGCTGGGTGAAGCGGTTCACCCGGCGGGGCGCGCCCGGGGCGTATCTGCGGGTGATCGAGCCCGGTGAGATCCGCGCGGGTGACGCCGTCGAGATCGTGCACCGACCCGGCCACGACGTGACGGTGGCGCTGCAGTTCCGGGCGGTGACGACCGAGCGGACACTGCTGCCGCGCCTGCTGGCGGCGGGCGAGGCGCTGCATCCGGAGCTGCTGAGGACGGCGCGGGAGTACGAGGAGAAGTACGGGGGCGGCGGCGGGGCCTGACGTCACGTCACCCCGGTCTGTCCGGCCGGGCCGGCGGCTCTGCGGTGCCCGGCTCCGGGCGGGAGGAGTCCGGGCCTGCGGACGGCAACCCCGACGGCGTCCGGCCCGGTGCCCCTGGGGGGAACCCCGGGCGGCGGGCCGGGGTCGCCTCAGGGGCGGGTCAGGGCAGCTCCCCGATGCCCGACGGGGCAGGGCCCGGCCACGCTCGAAGCATGTCTCGCCACACATCTCGCAGCGGCCCGACCGGCGGTCCTCTGGAGGGTTCCACCGACGCGTCCCGCGAGGGTCCGCGGGCCGCCTCGCGACGCCCGTTCCGCTGGAAGCGCCTCGTCCTCGTGCTCGGGTCCTCGGTCACCGCCGTGGCGATGGCCGTGGGCGCTCTCTTCGCCTGGCTGTGGACCGACGCGAAGGTCAGCACCGTGGGCAAGGAGCCGTTCGGCAACGCCCTGGCCATACCACCGCAGGCCGAGTCGTCCGTGGACAAGGACGGCACACGTGTCTTCGACCTGCGCATGCGGGCGGGCGAGACGGAGTTCCGCGCCGGTGTGAAGACGCCGACCTGGGGTTTCAACGGCTCCTACCTGGGTCCCACGCTGCGTGCGCGGCGCGGCGAGAAGGTCCGGGTCCGGATCAGCAACGCCCTGGACGAGGCGTCCACCGTGCACTGGCACGGCATGCACCTGCCGGCCCGGATGGACGGCGGCCCGCACCAGATGATCGCCCCCGGCGGGACCTGGAGCCCGCACTGGACGGTGGACCAGCCGGCGGCGACGCTGTGGTACCACCCCCATCCGCACGGCGGGACCGCGCGACATGTCCAGCGGGGCCTGGCGGGCCTGTTCCTCCTCGACGACGAGAGGTCCGGGCGTCTTCCGCTTCCGAAGCGGTACGGCGTCGACGACCTGCCGGTGATCGTGCAGGACGTCCGCTTCGACGGCGCCCGGCTCGCTGGTGACCGCGGCATGTTGCAGAACGTGGGTTTCCTGGGCGACCGGACGATGGTCAACGGAACCCTTCGTCCGTTCCGGCAGGTGCACGACGAGCTGATACGGCTCCGGCTGCTCAACGCCTCCACGGCACGTACCTACGCCTTCGGTTTCCCGGACGGCCGTTCCTTCTCCCTGATCGCGACGGACGGAGGTCTGCTGGAGCGGCCCGCGTCCATGGAGCGGGTGCAGCTCTCGCCGGGCGAGCGGGCCGAGATCGTCGTGCGGATGCGGGCGGGTGAGCGGGTGATGCTGCGCAGCTTCCCGCAGGGCAACTACGGGGACGGCTGGCAGCGGCGGTTCGGCGGCGGCGACGACTCCTTCGACGTGCTGGAGTTGCGGGCGGCGGCGCGGCTGCGCCCGTCACCCGCGCTGCCGGCCACGCTGGGGAAGCCGGAGACACCCGACGGGAAGGGTTCGGTGCGCGGGCGGCACTTCGACCTGAAACGGTCGGGGATCAACGGGCGCTCGATGGACATGGGCCGTGTCGACGAGACGGTCACCCGGGGAACGACGGAGGTCTGGACGGTCCGCAACAGCAACGGCATGCCGCACAACTTCCATGTGCACGACGTGCAGTTCCGGGTGCTGGAGGTGAACGGTTCGGCACCGCCGCCCGCCCTGAGCGGGCCGAAGGACACGGTGTTCGTGCCGCACGGGACGACGGTGAGGCTGGCGCTGCGGTTCACCGGGCCGGCGGACCCGGACACGCCGTACATGTACCACTGCCATCTGCTGTACCACGAGGACGAGGGAATGATGGGCCAGTTCGTGGTGACGGAGAAGGGGGAGCCGGGCGCGCCCCGGGAGCACCCGGGCCACGGGGCCGGACACACCCACCGCTGAGCCACCCTGGATCGAGACCGGCTCCGGGGCCACCGCGCTGAGCGGACGCACGCAGTCCGGGTAACTACCCTTGCGCCATGACAACGGCTCTGATTACGGGATCGACGGCAGGCATCGGGGCCGCGTTCGCGCGGCGACTGGCGGCGGACGGGCACAACCTCGTGCTGGTGGCCCGCGACACCAAGCGGCTGCGGGAACAGGCGACCGAGCTGCACGACCGGCACGGCATCGAGGCGGAGGTGCTGACGGCCGACCTCGCCGAGGACAAGGGCATCGAGGCGGTGGCCGACCGGCTGGCCGACCGCAAGAACCCCGTCGACCTGCTGGTCAACAACGCCGGCTTCGGCAACAAGGGCCGTTATCTCGACGTCCCCATGGCCGACGAGCTGCGGATGCTGAAGGTGCACTGCGAGGCGGTGCTGCGGCTGACGTCGGCGGCGACGGAGGCCATGCGGGAGCGCGGCCGCGGCGGGGTCGTGAATGTCGCGTCGGTGGCCGCGTTCGTCCCCCGGGGCACCTACGGCGCGTCCAAGGCCTGGGTCGTGCAGTTCACCCAGGGCGCGGCCCGCGACCTGGCCGGCAGCGGCGTACGCCTGATGGCGCTCTGCCCCGGCTTCGTGCGCACCGAGTTCCACGAGCGGGCCGGCATGGGCACGGACAACATCCCGGGCTGGATGTGGCTCGACGCGGACAAGCTGGTGGCGACGGCCCTGCACGACCTGGCCCGCGGCAAGACGCTGTCCATCCCGGACCCGCGGTACAAGGCCCTGATGGGGGCGGCGAAGCTGGTGCCGCGGGGGATGCTCGGGGCGGTGTCGTCTAGGACGGGGCGGAAGTACGGGCCTCAGTAGGCGCCCCAGGGTGCTGCGCGCAGGCGGACTTCATCGCGTCGGCGGCCTCCACCACGAGCGGAACCACGTCCGGTGCCTGCCTGAGGAGGGCGGGCAGGGCCGACACCCACTCACCGCCCTGGAGGGCCAGGGCAGCCAGTCGCCGGGCCTGTTCGTCGTCGGTCGTCGCGGCCGCGATGCGCGCCCAGGCCCGGGACAGCATCGCCGGGACGGGGACCGTCCGGGCGAGTTCCTCGGCGCGGGCGCACTCTCCCGACCCGGCCAGCACGTCGACCAGGCCGAGCGTCCCATGAGCGCGGTCGTACGGGTCCTCGATGGTGCGCAGCGTTTCCATGGCCCGCTCGTGGTGCCCGAGGGCGGTCAGGGCCTCGGCGAATGCCGTGACCCCGATGTACCGCGCGGACCCGCTCAGCCGGTCCGGTGGTGTCATGGCGTCGAGCGCGGCCCGGGCGGCATCGCCCTCCCCCGCTGCGGCCAGGGCCCTGACCAGAGCGCTCAGGTCCATCATCGAGGGGCGGTCGTACCCGCTCTCGATCGCGATCAGTTCGTCGACGATGCGCCGCGCCCTGTCGGTGCGACCCGTTTCGGTCATCGTCACCGCGAGCGCGCAGAGTGCTGAGGTACCGTTCCCGGGCTCGGCGGCCTCGCGCACATGGGCCTCGGCCGCTTCGACGTCGCCGGCTTCGGCCAGACCGCGGGCGAACGGCACGACCAGCGACGACAGGATCCCCGCGAGTGCGGGGTCCGCTTCGGCCTCGGCCGTCGTCACCGCTGCGGCCCGGTCCACCTCACCGGATCTGGCCCATCCCCGCACCACCGGGGCCAGGAGGTCTCGTCGCTCGAAGTCGTCAGGTGCCCGCCCTGCCCATGTCTCCGCCCGGTCCAGCTGTCCGGTGGCCGTGCAGGCGGCGACCAGCGCCCGCAAGGACGACATGTACTCCCCTGGAGAGGCGTAGGGCTCGCTGCGGCGGTCCGTGAGCAGCGTCTCGGTCCCGTGGAGCACCGCGAGCGCCGCTTCCCGGTGCCCCGCTTCGGCCAGCGCCGTGGCGGCGGCGCCGAGTTTCCGGGCGGCCGTCAGGGGATGGAGCACTCGGGTCCGGCTCTCGACGGCCAGCAGGACCCGGACGGCCTCCTCGCGCCGTCCGGCCCGCACCAGGGCGGCAGCCACCTCGAGAGACGCATGGTTCTGCTCCACCGGGTGGGCCAGGGAATCAGCGAGAGCCCGGGCCCGGTCCGGGTCTCCGGACTGCGCCAGGGACTCGACGACCTCGTAGAGGGCCGACGGGACCTCCATCCGCGGTCCCAGGGCGCGTGCCAGCGACTCGGCCCGGTCGACCTCGCCCGCGTCCGCCATGATGCGCACGATCGAGCACAGTGCCGACCACGCGATGTCCGCGGCCGGGATCTGCCGGACCAGGGCCTCGGCCTGCTCGTAGCGCCCGGCTCTCGCCCGGGCCTGTGCCACGTCCCGCAGCGCGCGGTGGTGTCCCCGCGGGCTGAGCGTGGCGAGCAGGGCCTCGGCCCGGTCGAGCTCCCCGGCCCACGCCAGCCACCCGGTCAACTCCCCCGCGGCCTCCTCGTAGTCCACTTCGCCGTACAGGCCGGCCAGGAACGACTCGGCCCGGTCGAACTCGCCGGCGTCGGCCAGGAGGCTCACCACCTCGTCGTCCTCCGCACGGTCCCGCGCCCACGCCACGGCCTCGGCACAGAGGGCGTCAGCGCGCTCGTGCTGCCCGGACTCGCGCAGTGCGGAGGCCAGCGTGATCAGCGCGGCGGCGCGGGCGCCCGGTTCGGTGGCTCTCGCCATCATCTCCGCCTCGGCGTGCCGGCCTGCTGTCGCGTGGGCCGATATCACGACGTTCCCCATACCGGTGCGGCACGCCTCGTTCGGTGCGCCGTCGACCAACTCCTGTGCGAGATCCCACCGCTGGGCCGCGAGGCAGGCCTTGCCGATCTGAACGTACGCATGGACGTGGAAGTACTGCGTGCCGACCGTCCTCGCCAGCGCTGCCGCCCTGTCGAACTGCCCGGCCCGGGCGAAGAGGTCCGCGATCGTGCAGCGCGCCAGGTCGTCCCGGCTGTGGCCCTCGCCCTGACGCGCGGCCTCCGCCGCCTCGACGAGCAGGTCCACCGCCCCGTCACGGTCGCCCTGCTCCAGCAGCACATCGGCGACGGCGGCCAGGCCCATGCCCCGGCGATGACCGTTCGGGAGGCTGCGGGCCAGTGCGACGGCCCGGCCGGTCTGCCCTGCCAGGGCCCAGGCGTGCGGCAGGGAGTCCGGGGCGCCGGCACTGCGGTCGACCAGCCGTTCCCGGTGGATCGCCAGGCGCAGTGAGTCGAGCGGCCGTCGCGCACCGCGCTCGATGATCAGGTCCTCGGTGAGGTGGATCTCGTTCACGGCGGACGCGTCACTGCCGGTGAGGACCAGCATGCGCTCCTGGCGCCGGGTGTCCGCCCCGTACCGGAGCATCCGCTCCAGGTCACCGGTGGACCGGAGCATCCGGAAGTATCCCCGCAGCAGATACTCCGGCGTCTCCTCCGGCCAGCCGCGCGCACGCCACTCCTCCGCCCAGGCGTGCAGTTTCGCGCGGTAGAGGTCCATCCGGGACGTGCCGAGCATCTCCTCGGCCTGGGCCTGCAACTCCTCGTGGCCGAGCAGATAGACGTCGACTCGCAGGCCGAAGGTCCGCCCCGCCCGGGTGCTCAGGACGTCCCGCACCCGGTACGGAACCGCTCCGGTCAGCGCGGCCAGGTCCTCGGCCGTCAGGCCGCCGCCCGCCACTGCCACCAGGCCCAGCAGGTCGTGCTCCAGGCCGCCCGCCTCGATCAGCCGCTTCAGCTCGCGTTCCGCCTCCGCGCGGATCGCCCGGGCGTACGGGGAGGGCGACAGCGTCCGTACGATCGCGGGGTCGCGCAGCGGATGGTCCTCGGGTACGTCACCGGGCAGCGGCGGGTTGAGCCGCCCCGCGACCAGGACCCGCATCCCCGCCTCCGGGCGGGTGGGCAGCAGGCTCGCGATGCTGTGGGCGTCCGGGCCGGTCGTGACGCCGCGGTCCTCGTCCAGGCCGTCCACCAGGAGGACCAGACGTTCACCGCGCTCTGCGCAGGCGCGGGCGGCGGCACCGTACAGGTACAGGAGGTGGGCCTCGCGGGTCGCCACGGTCAGGTGGGCGGGCAGGGCCTCTCCGGACAGCTCCGCCAGCTGTTCGAGTACGACGTCCACGTAGGCCACGACGTCGTTCTGCGCGCCCAGCCGGGCCGTGATGAAGAACGGGACGATCCGTACGCCCCGCGGAGGGTGCAGGGCGAACCAGGACAGCAACGCCGTCTTGCCGGCCCAGGCGCCGGCCCGCCACCAGGCGTACGCCGGGCCGGAGTCGGCCGTGCAGAAGGCGGACAGCTCGGCCGACTCCGCCTCGCGGTCGACGAGTCGGGGCGGGGCGATGCGGCGGACCTGCTCCCAGTACGCCGAACGCACCGCCGAAGTGAGCAGGATCCGGTTGTGATCGCCGGTGACGGCCACCGCGATGTCACCGCCCGCGGCCACCGACCGCTCCGCCCGCTTCCCCCACCAGCGCATGGCCTCATGATGCCAAAGGGCCGGGAGGCGACGAGCGGCTCCGGTGGGGACAATGGAGCTGTTCAGCCGGACCCAGGGGGGCCGGAGGCGAGGCCATGACCTTCGTACAGCTCATCGAATGCAGGACCAGCCGGCTCGACGAGATGAACCGGCTGATGGACAGGTGGGTCGAACAGACCAAGGGGAAACGGACCGCTACGCACAGTGTGGTGGCGAAGGACCGGGCCGACGCCTCGCACATCGTCGAGATCGTGGAGTTCCCGTCGTACGAGGAGGCGATGCGCAACTCCGGGCTTCCGGAGACCGACCGGATCTTCCAGGACATGGTGGCGCTCTGCGACGAGGCGCCGACGTTCACGGACCTGGACGTGGTGCGGGACGAGCAGCTGAACTCGGCCACCGCGCGCAGGTTCTTCGAGCTGGCGCCCGGGCAGGGTGCGGCGCCCGCGTTCAACGACGTGTTCATCGAGGACTACCACGACCACGATCCGGCCAATGTGCAGGACGTCATCGGGCTGGACGCGCTGCGGCGCGAGGTGGAGGTGTGGCGGGGCGGGTTCGACTTCTCGTTCACCATCGAGGACCAGCTCGCCGAGGGCGACCGGGTGTGCACCCGGTGGACCTGGAGGGGGCACCACAAGGGTGACTTCCTCGGGATTCCGCCGACCGGGAAGGACGTCACCATGACCGGGACGACCGTCCACCGCTGCACGCCGGACGGGAAGCTCGCCGAGGGCTGGTGGCAGTACGACCGGCTGGGGCTGATGCAGCAGCTCGGGGTGCTGGACCCGCTGGAGTTGTGACGGGTCCCCGCATACGGGAGAAGCCCCCGTTCCGCGCGAGGCGGGGCGGGGGCTTCTCGCAGAGGTCGGTGCCTCAGTGGGCGTGGCCGTGGCCGTGACCCGCGGCGGCCGGCTCCTCCTCTTCCTTCTTCTCGACGACCAGGGTCTCGGTCGTGAGGAGCAGGGAGGCGATGGAGGCGGCGTTCTCCAGGGCGGAGCGGGTGACCTTGACCGGGTCGATGACGCCGGCCTTGATCAGGTCGCCGTACTCGCCGGTGGCGGCGTTGAAGCCCTGGCCCTTGTCCAGCTCGGCGACCTTGGAGGTGATGACGTAGCCCTCCAGGCCGGCGTTCTCGGCGATCCAGCGCAGCGGCTCGACGACGGCGCGGCGGACGACCGCGACACCGGTGGCCTCGTCGCCGGACTTGCCGAGGCTGCCCTCCAGGACCTTGGCGGCGTGGACGAGAGCGGAGCCACCACCGGAGACGATGCCCTCCTCGACCGCGGCGCGGGTCGCGGAGATGGCGTCCTCCAGACGGTGCTTGCGCTCCTTCAGCTCGACCTCGGTGGCGGCACCCACGCGGATGACGCACACGCCGCCGGCCAGCTTCGCGAGGCGCTCCTGGAGCTTCTCGCGGTCCCAGTCGGAGTCGGTGGTCTCGATCTCGGCCTTGATCTGGGCGACGCGGCCCTGCACGTCTTCCTTGTTGCCGGCGCCGTCGACGACCGTGGTGTCGTCCTTGGTGACGGTGACGCGGCGGGCGGAGCCGAGGACCTCGAGGCCGACCTGGTCGAGCTTGAGGCCGACCTCCTCGGAGACGACCGTGGCGCCCGTGAGGACGGCCATGTCCTGCAGCATCGCCTTGCGGCGGTCGCCGAAGCCGGGGGCCTTCACCGCGACGGCGTTGAAGGTGCCGCGGATCTTGTTCACGACGAGGGTCGACAGGGCCTCGCCCTCGACGTCCTCGGCGATGATCAGCAGCGGCTTGGAGGCGTTGGCCTGGATGACCTTCTCCAGCAGCGGCAGCAGGTCCGCGATGGCGGAGATTTTGCCCTGCGTGATGAGGATGTACGGGTCGTCCAGGACGGCTTCCATGCGCTCCTGGTCCGTCACGAAGTACGGCGACAGGTAGCCCTTGTCGAAGGCCATGCCCTCGGTGAAGTCCAGCTCCAGACCGAAGGTGTTGGACTCCTCGACGGTGATGACACCGTCCTTGCCGACCTTGTCCATCGCCTCGGCGATGAGCTCGCCGACCTGCTGGTCCTGGGCGGACAGCGCGGCGACGGCGGCGATGTCGGACTTCTCGTCGATCGGGCGGGCCGAGGCGAGCAGGTCCTCGGAGACGGCGGCGACGGCGGCGTCGATGCCCTTCTTCAGGGCGGCCGGGGAGGCACCGGCGGCGACGTTCTTCAGGCCCTCGCGCACGAGCGCCTGGGCGAGCACGGTCGCGGTGGTCGTACCGTCACCCGCGATGTCGTTGGTCTTGGTCGCCACCTCCTTGACCAGCTGGGCACCGAGGTTCTCGTACGGGTCCTCGATCTCGACCTCGCGGGCGATCGTGACACCGTCGTTGGTGATGGTGGGGGCGCCGAACTTCTTGTCGATGACGACGTTGCGGCCCTTGGGGCCGATCGTCACCTTGACCGTGTCGGCAAGCTTGTTGACGCCGCGCTCGAGGGCGCGACGGGCGTCCTCGTCGAACTTCAGGATCTTCGCCATGGGAGCGTGAGCCCTCTTCCGGAATCTGGGTTAACGGCACTGCGCCCCGGGCGCCCGGCTTCTTGGTGATCGCGGGGGGCCAGGGGCGCAGCTCAAAGCAATGTGCTTGGGGTGAATTACTTCTCGACGATCGCGAGGACGTCGCGAGCCGAGAGGACGAGGTACTCCTCGCCGTTGTACTTCACCTCGGTGCCGCCGTACTTGCTGTAGAGCACGACGTCGCCGACGGAGACGTCGAGCGGAAGACGGTTACCGTCCTCGAAGCGGCCCGGGCCGACGGCCAGGACGACGCCCTCCTGGGGCTTCTCCTTGGCGGTGTCCGGAATGACCAGGCCCGAGGCCGTGGTCTGCTCCGCGTCCAGCGGCTGGACCACGATGCGGTCCTCGAGCGGCTTGATGGCAACCTTGCTGGCGGTCGTCACGATCCGACCTCCCCCTTCGGAGATCTCACGGGGTTAACTGTCTGAGGTGGCGACCAGGTGGATCCGTCGTCGCGGGTGCCGGACCTGCCCGTCGCTGTGTTGGCACTCTCCATTGGGGAGTGCCAGAGCCGAGACTATGACTGCGATTAGCACTCGGTCAAGCGGAGTGCCAATTGCCGGGCGGCGCGTCGGCCAGGTGCTCTCTACAGGTGGTCCTCCAGTCGCCCGACCCGCAGCCCTCGCGCCTCGATCTCCAGCAGCAGTCGCACGGTCCGTTCCGTCAGGGTCAGGGACGTGGGCTCGCCCGACGGTACGGAGACGATGTCACCGGGACGCAGGCCGGGCTTGCCACGGGTGTAGGTCAGGTCGCCGTCGGGGCCCAGGGACGCCCGCCAGAGGACGACTGCCCGGATGCCGCAGTCGGCGGCGGCCCGCAGGGTCGTCGTGTCGTACGTGCCGTAGGGCGGGCGGAAGAGGCGGGGGCGGATGCCGAAGCGGGAGCGGAGTTTGAACTGCTGGCCGCAGATCTCGGCACGCTGGCCGGCGTAGGGCAGGCCGCGCAGGGCGGGGTGGTCGAGGGTGTGGTTCTGGATGGACGCGCCGACCGCGCGGAGCCGGGCGAAGTGGCCGTAACCCGGCCCCACGACGCTGTCCGTGAGGAACATGCTGACCGGAAGCCGCCGTTCGCGGACGAGGCCGACGAAGCGGGGGTCGCGCTCGGCGCCGTCGTCGTAGGTCAGGAAGACCACCCGGTCGCGGGTGCGGACGTGGTCCACGACGGGCGGGAGGCCGCCCCGGTCCGGCCCGCGGGCGTCGCTCGACGCGTGCGTCGGGGGCCGGCCCCGGGCCTCCGCGCCCGCGCGCTCCCCCACGGTCCCGGCGCAGCCGGCCAGCAGGATCGCTCCCGCGCACACCACCGCGGCCGGCGACCGCCGCCTCACAGGTAGTCCTCCAGCCGGCCCACCGCGTACCCCTCGGCCGTGACCTTGTTCAGGAAGCGGCGGATCATGTCGGGCATCGTGCCCTGCCACTGGGCACGGCCGCGGAAGTGGGTGAGGACGATGTCGCCCGGGCGGAGTCTGTTGTCGCCCTCGCGGTACTCCCAGTGGTCGGCGAAGACCTCCTCGTTCCAGAGGGGGACGTACTCGATGCCGCAGGCCTTGGCGGCGCGCAGGGTCGCCCTGTCGTAGCTGCCGAAGGGCGGGCGGAAGAGGGTCGGGCGCTTGCCGTAGCGCCTCTCGAGGAGGCGCTGCATGCCGCAGATCTCGCGCTTCTGCGTGCGGTACGGCAGGCCCCGCATGTAGCGGTGGCGGAGGGTGTGGTTGTTCAGGGCCACGCCCAGGCCCTGCATCCTCTCGAAGTAGCGGTAGTCGTCCTTGATCAGGTAGCCGCTGAGGAAGGCGCTGTACGGGACCTTCAGGTCGCTCATCATCCGCAGGAACGCCCGGTCCTTCTCGACGCCGTCGTCGACGGTGAGGAAGACGACCTTGTCCCGGGTGGGGACGGTGGTGAAGACGGGCGGGAGGTTCAGCCTCCGGTGACCGTCCACCTCGAAGCCCTCGCGGGTCCTGATCCTCGGCTTCCTCGCGGGGGCCGACGGGGCGGTCAGCGGGACTGTCCGCAGCCCCCAGCGCTGCGCGGCGGCGACCCGGACGGCATGCGCGCCGCGCAGCTTGGAGGCGTAGGAGTCGAGCGCGCGGGCCGGGGGCGCGTCCAGGGGCTGCTGGCCGCCGGCCGCGGGGATCCGGCCGCTGTCGTCCTGCGCGCAACCCGACGCGATGGCGGCGAGGGTGAGTACGGCGAGGCCGATCCGCATGCCGCCAGACGCCCGGCTTTTGTCATTTTGTACGACTACTCCCATGATGCGGGATCCTCGCAGCCGGTCACCCCGGATCGGCCCCGACACCGCGACCGACGGCGCACCATCCACCAGGTGGCCCACAATGATCCGGTGAACGACCTCGCCCTCCTCCTCACCCCCGAAGGCCGCGTCCTCCTCGACGAGGTGCGGGACACCGATCCGGCGCGGGAGCTGGCCGTCGCGACCCGGTTGCGCCGTGAGCACCCCGCCGAGCTGGTGTCGGCGGCGCTGGGCCAGGCACGGCTGCGGCAGCGGGCGGCGGTGAAGTTCGGGGCCGAGGACGCCGGCCGGATGTTCTTCACGCCGAACGGGGTCGAGCAGTCGACCCGGGCGAGCGTGGCGGCCCACCGCGCGCGGCGCATGGCCGAGTCGGGCGTGACCTCGGTCGCCGACCTGTGCTGCGGCATCGGCGGCGACGCGATCGCGCTGGCCCGGGCCGGGATCCGGGTCCTGGCCGTCGACCGGGACCCGGCGACGGCCGCGGCGGCGCGGGCGAACGCCGAGGCGCTGGGGCTGGCCGGCCTGATCGAGGTGCGGGAGGCGGATGTCACGGACGTGGACACGGCCGGTTACGACGCCGTGTTCGTCGACCCGGCCAGGCGCGGCGGCCGGGGCCGGATCTTCGACCCGGAGGCGTACTCACCGCCCCTGTCCTGGGCGGTGTCCGCGGCCCGCCGCGCCCCTCGCGCCGCCGCGCTGAAGATCGCCCCCGGCATCCCGCACGAGGCGGTCCCCGAGGACGCCGAGGCCGAGTGGATCTCCGACGGCGGCGACGTGAAGGAGGCGGTGCTGTGGTTCGGCACCGCGCCCGGGGCGGTACGGGCCACCCTGCTGCCGGGCCCCCGCACCCTGCTCTCCCGCGGCCTGCCCGACCCGGAGGTCCGCCCGCCCGGCCGTTACCTGTACGAGCCCGACGGCGCCGTCATCCGGGCCCACCTGGTCGCCGAGGTGGCCGACGAGGTCGGCGGCGGGCTCCTCGACGCGACCATCGCCTACGTCACGGCCGACGCCCTGCACCCGACCCCGTACGCCACGGCCTACGAGATCACCGACCACCTCCCGTTCAACGTCAAGAAGCTGAAGGCCCTGCTGCGGGAGCGGGAGGTCGGCAACCTCACGGTGAAGAAGCGCGGCTCGGCGGTCGAGCCGGAGGAACTCCGCAAGAAGGTCAAGCCCCAGGGCCGGCACGCGGCCACGGTGTTCCTGACGCGGGTGGCGGGAGCACCGGCGATGCTCATCGGGCACCCCGCCCAGGCAGGAGCCGTCAGCTCTGCTCCGCCGCCCGCCTGAGCAGCAGGTGCCTTTCCCGCTCGTTCCGCGTCAGCGACGCCGCCCGTTCGAACTCCGCCCGGGCCTCCGTCGTGCGGCCGAGGCGGGACAGCAGGTCGGCCCGGACGCTGGGCAGCAGGTGGTAGTCCCGCAGGGCGGGGTCGTCCGTCAGGGCGTCGACGACGGCCAGGGCGGGGCCGGGGCCCTCGGCCATCGAGACGGCCACCGCGCGGTTCAGTTCCACCACCGGGGACGGGGTACGGGCGGCCAGGAGGCCGTACAGGATGGCGATGCGGGGCCAGTCGGTCTCCTCGTACGTGTACGCGTGCGCGTGGCAGGCGGCGATGGCGGCCTGGAGGAGGTACGGGCCCGGGGCGCCGGAGGAGATGGCCTCGGCCCTGCCCAGCGCGGCGACGCCGCGCGCGATGAGCATGCGGTTCCAGCGGGCGCGGTTCTGGTCCTTGAGGAGGACCGGTTCGCCGGAGGGACCCGTGCGCGCCGCCGTGCGGGACGCCTGGAACTCCAGGAACGCGGTCAGGCCGTGCACCTCGGATTCCTTCGGCATGAGGCCCGAGAGCACACGGGCCAGGCGCAGGGCGTCCTCGCACAGGGACGGGCGGAGCCAGTCGTCGCCGGCCGTGGCGGCGTACCCCTCGTTGAAGACGAGGTAGATGACGTCCAGGACCGAGCCGAGGCGGGCCTCGCGGTCGGGGCCGTAGGGCACCTCGAAGGCGATGTTGCGCGTCGCCAGGGTGCGTTTGGCGCGGACGATGCGTTGCGCGACGGTCGGCTCGGGGACCAGGAACGCGCGGGCGATCTCGGCCGTGGTGAGGCCCCCGACGAGGCGCAGGGTGAGGGCGGTGCGGGCCTCGGTGGACAGGACCGGGTGGCAGGCGGTGAAGACCAGGCGGAGCAGGTCGTCGTCGATGTCGTCCGGGTCGGCGGGCTCCTCCGGGGGAGACACCGCCGACAGGTCCCGGCCGATCTCCGCCAGCTTGCGGGCGTAGTTCTCACGGCGGCGGACCAGGTCGACGGCGCGGTTGCGGGCGGTGGCCATGAGCCAGGCGCCCGGGTTGTCGGGCACCCCGTCCCGCGGCCACTGCTCCAGCGCGGCGACCAGCGCGTCCTGCGCGAGTTCCTCGGCGATGCCGACGTCCCGGACGACCCGGGTGACGCCGGCGATGATGCGGGGCGACTCGATGCGGAAGACCGTTTCGATGGCCTCGGCGGTCCGGTCGGGCCGGGGCGCCGGGGAGGCGGTGGGCTGCGGGGTCACAACCCACCATCAGACACCCCTGGCGCCGCCCGGCCAAGGAGGACCGGTCAGCCCTCGGCGATCTGCCGGACCTCGGCGGTGATCGTCCAGTAGTCCTCGTGCAGGGACAGGAACCGCTTGGTCCACTCGATCGCCTCGGCCTTGTCCTTGCACTGGCTGATCGAGTAGCCGCCGATGACCTCCTTGGACTCGGTGAACGGCCCGTCGGTGACGGACAGCCGCCCGCCGTCCCAGGTCACCCTGGTGCCGTCCGAGGTCGGGGTGAGACCGGCCGTGTCGAGCATGACCCCGGCCTTGGTGATCTCCTCCAGGAGCTTGCCCATCCGCTCCTGGAGTTCGGGACTCGGACCCTCGGCGGGGGCGTTCTTCTCGTCGATGCGGATCAGGGTGAGAAAGCGCGGCATGGTGACTCCTCGGGACTCTGCGGAGCGAGGTCCTTCCTCGCTCTCACCCCTGCGTCGATCGGGAGACCTCCGGATCGACACGCTCCCGGTCTTTTTCTCCGGGAACTTTCCCGGAGCGCGTTTGCGCAGGTCAGCGCAGTGACTCCCACAGCTTCCGGGCCTTCGGCTCCTCGGCCACCACCCGGTTGGGATCCGACGGCGCCCGCACCACCGGCATCGTCACCGTCCGCACCTCGCTCGCCGACAGGCCCTTCAGGCTCTGCCCCAGCCGGGTCAGCTCGCCGAGGGAGTCCAGGCCGGTGTCGGTGGTGAGGCCGGCGGTCACGGCGTCCGCGACGCGGTACAGCTTCGCCGGGTCGGTGAGCAGGTCCTGCGCGGCGATCTGTTGCAGCAGTGCCTTCACCAGCTTCTGCTGGAGGCCGATGCGGCCCAGGTCGCTGCCGTCGCCTATGCCGTGCCGGGTGCGGGCCAGGGCGAGGGCCTGCGTGCCGTCCAGGTGATGGGTGCCCGCCTTCAGGTGCAGATGGCTGTAGTCGTCGGCAATGTCCTCGTCCGTGGCGACGGTGACGCCGCCGAGCGCGTCCACGAGCTTCGCGAAGCCGGAGAAGTCGATCTCGACGTAGTGGTCCATGCGGACGCCGGTCATCGACTCGACCGTCTTCACCGCACAGGCCGGACCGCCCACCGCGTACGCGTCGTTGAACATGGAGTCGTACGCGACACCGGTCGTCCCGCCGGACGGCCTCGGGCAGGAGGGGCGGGTGACCAGGGTGTCGCGCGGGATGCTCACCACCGTCGCGCTGGTGCGCCCGGCGTCGAGGTGGACGACCATCGCCGTGTCGGAGCGGGCACCTGAGCTGTCGCCGCCGCCGAGCCTCTGGTTCTCCTCGCCGCTGCGCGAGTCGGAACCGAGGACCAGGATGTTGAGGGCCTCGCTGGGCAGGGCCGATGCGGAAGGAGACGGCGTGACCACCGGCTTCGGCGGGCGGTTGTCGCCCAGCGC
Source organism: Streptomyces sp. SID5464 (assembly GCF_009862985.1). NCBI lineage: Bacteria > Bacillati > Actinomycetota > Actinomycetes > Kitasatosporales > Streptomycetaceae > Streptomyces > Streptomyces sp. SID5464. The sequence goes on from NZ_WWIQ01000007.1 coordinate 115,836, forward strand.
GTTGTTGATGTCGACGCTCTTGATGTTGTCGTTGAGATGCCAGTAGGCCCAGCCCGCCGAGCCGATGCCGAGCACCAGCGCGCCCGCCAGGGCGAGGCCGGCGATCCGCAGCGCTCTCGACCGCCGGCCCACGGCTCTGCCCTCGTCCCCGTTCCCGTCACGTCCCGTCACGGGCAGGAACGTAAGTCCGAATTATTACGAGCAGGGCCCCCCGGGCGATTTTCTTCGGAAATTCTCAGACTTCTCGGTCCGCCCTCACCCCAGGGTCACCACGGGCACCGGGTTGCTCCCGCTCCACGAGCCGTTGAAGCCGAACGTGACCGAACCGCCGTCCGGCACCGACCCGTTGTACGAGGCGTTCGCGCAACTGACCGCCGCACCCGACTGCGTGCAGCTCGCGTTCCAGGCCTGCGTGATCCGCTGCCCGGCGCCGAACGTCCAGTTCGCCTTCCACGACGACAGCGAGGCGCCCGAGCAGGCGATCCGCACCTGGCCCGTGTAGCCCGTGCTCCACTGACTGGTGACGCTGTACGTCGCCGAGCAGGCGCCCGTCGGCGGCGTGGTCGTCGTCCCGCCGAGGGCCTGCGCGATGGCGTGGTACGCCGGTTTCGGCCGGTAGTTCTCGTCGTACGGGGTCGCCGCGCCCTGGCCGGGGAAGGTGTCCGGGATCCAGGAGTCGGAGTCGGTGAAGCCCCAGACGGTGACACCGGTACAGCGCGCGACCGCCACGCAGGCGTTCATGACCGCCTTGTAGTCGGCGGCCTGCTGGGTCAGCTTCGCCTGCGTCGCCGGCAGCTGCATCCGGATGTCCAGCTCCGTGATCGCCACGTCGACGCCCAGGTCGGCGAAGCGCTGGATGTTCTGCTGCATCGTCGAGGGCACCTGACCGACGATGAGATGGGCCTGGAGCCCGACCCCGTCGATCGGAACTCCGCGCTCCTTCAGCGACTTGACCAGGTTGTAGAGAGCCGTGCTCTTCGCGTTGACGCCCTCCACGTTGTAGTCGTTGATGTACAGCTTGGCGCCCGGGTCGGCGGCCCGGGCCCAGGTGAGGGCCTGTGCGATGTAGTCCTGGCCGAGGGTGTCGTGGAAGAGGGTCGGGCGGTAGGTGCCGTCCTCGTTGAAGGGCTCGTTCACCACGTCCCAGGCGGCCAGCCGGCCCTTGTAGCGGCCGACCTCGGTGGCGATGTGATCCCGGACGATGGCGCTGAGCTGGTCCCGGGTCCAGTTGCCGTTCGTCAGCCAGCCCGGGTTCTGCTGGTGCCACAGCAGGGTGTGGCCGCGCACCTGCTGGTCGTGGGCCTCGGCGAAGTCCACGATCTGGTCGGCCTCGGCCCAGTTGTAGCTGCCCCGGCTCGGCTCGACGGAGCCCCACTTCATGGCGTTGCCGGGGGTGAGCCAGTTGAACTCGCGTCCGGCGATCTCGCCGTAGGTGCCGGTGAGCTTCGAGCCGGTGACCGCCGTGCCCATGACCTTGCCCTTGGCCTCGGCCAGGTCGCGCAGCGGGGAGTCGGCGGCGTGCGACGCGGGGGCCGCGGCCAGCAGGGAGCCGGCCGCGACGACACCGGCCAGCAGGGATGTGAGTAAGCCCGATCTCAGCGATCTCATTGCGGGTGCCTCCGAAAGTTTCGGTTGTGCAACCGATTGGCTTCGGTGCAGTGTGGAGGCGCCCGGAACACCCGTCAATACAGCCCCAACGGTCAACCGCCCGCGGGCGCCGCCGTACTGCTGCGCACCACCAGGCTGGTCGCCAGCTCCACCCGGGTCGCCGCCGGAGTGCCCGCCTCGCGGCCGAGGTCGAGGACCAGCTTGGCCGCCGCCTCGGCCATCTCCGTCAGCGGCTGCCGTACGGTCGTCAGCGGCGGCCCGACCAGGGGCGCCAGCGGCAGATCGTCGAACCCGACCACGCTCAGGTCCTCGGGGATGCGCAGCCCCAGCTCGCGCGCGGCCTCGTACAGCCCGAGCGCCTGGAGGTCGTTCCCGGCGAAGACGGCGGTCGGCCGGTCCGGGCGACGCAGCAGCTCCAGGCCGATCCGGTAGCCGGCCTCGTGGTGGAAGTCGCCGTTCGCGATCAGCGCGGGGTCGACCGGCAGACCGGCGGTCTCCAGCGCGGCCCGGTAGCCGTCGACCCGGGCGCGGCTGCACATCATCTGCGTCGGCCCGCTGATCGCGCCGATCCTGCGGTGTCCCAGGTCGACCAGGTGCCGGGTGGCCGCGAGACCCCCCTGCCAGTTGGTCGCGCCGATCGACGGCACGTCGGCCCCCGGGTCACCGGCCGGGTCCATCACCACGAACGGGATGGAGCGGCTGGTCAGCAGCGCCCGCTGCGACTCGTCGAGTCCGGACAGGACCAGGATCACGCCGTGCGGGCGGCGCGCGGCGACCTGGTCGGCCCAGGTCCGCCCGGGGGTGAGCCGCCCGGCGCTCTCCGACAGCACCACGCTGAGCCCCGCGTCCCGGGCCACGTTCTCCACACCCCGGATGACCTCCAGCGCCCAGGCGCTCTCCAGCTCGTGGAAGACCAGGTCGATCAGCGGCGAGCGGGTCGCCTCGGCACGGCGGCGCCGGTAGCCGTGGGCGCGCAGCAGATCCTCGACGCGGGCCCGGGTGGCGGGGGCGACGTCGGCCCGGCCGTTGAGGACCTTCGAAACAGTCGGCGCCGACACACCGGCCTCACGGGCGATCTCGGCGAGCGTCGCGGTCTGCGCGCTGCGCCCCTGCGTCCGGGTTTGCGTCCGGCTTTCAACCGGCTCCGGGGATGTCATGGCGGCGATCGTATCCCTGCGGGCCCCCTTGACGAAGTCCCCGCGGCGCCATAGGTTCCCGGAACATTCGACATACTTACCGAAACATTCGTGGAAGCGGGCGTGAGAGACGCTCGTGAGCACCGTTCGTGAGAGGGCCGTCCGTCCACCCGACAGGAGCTTCATGACCACCGCGCCCTGGCGTGACCCCGCCCTGCCCGCCGCCGCCCGCGTCGACGACCTGCTCTCCCGGATGACCCTGGAGGAGAAGACCGCCCAGCTGTACGGCGTGTGGGTGGGCGCCGCGACGGACGGCGACGGGGTCGCTCCGCACCAGCACGACATGACCGTGGACTACGAGTGGGACGAGCTGATCACCCGCGGCCTGGGCCAGCTCACGCGCTCCTTCGGCACCGCCCCCGTGGACCCGGCGCTGGGCGCGCAGGCGCTGGCCCGCGCCCAGCGCCGCATCACCGAGGCCGGCCGCTTCGGCATCCCGGCGGTCGCCCACGAGGAGTGCCTGGCCGGCTTCACCGCCTGGCAGGCCACGGCCTACCCGGTCCCGCTGGCCTGGGGCGCGACCTGGGACCCCCCGCTGGTCGAGGAGATGGCCCGGCGCATCGGCGACGACCTGCGCTCGGCCGGCGTGCACCAGGGCCTCGCGCCCGTCCTGGACGTCGTACGCGATCCGCGCTGGGGCCGCGTGGAGGAGACGATCGGCGAGGACCCGTACCTGGTCGGCACGGTCGGCACGGCCTATGTGCGGGGCCTGGAGTCGGCCGGAGTCATCGCCACGCTGAAGCACTTCGCCGGGTACGCCTCCTCGGCCGGCGCCCGCAACCTGGCGCCCGTACGGGCCGGCACCCGCGAGTTCGCGGACGTCACCCTCCCGCCCTTCGAGATGGCGCTGCGCGAGGGCGGCGCCCGTTCGGTGATGGCCGCCTACACGGAGCGGGACGGCGTCCCGGCCTCGGCGGACCCCGAGCTGCTGACCGGACTCCTGCGCGAGGAGTGGGGCTTCACCGGCACGGTCGTCGCGGACTACTTCGGCATCGGCTTCCTCCACACCCTCCACCGGGTCGCCGGCACCCCGGCCGAGGCGGCCCACGCGGCCCTTCAGGCCGGCATCGACGTGGAACTGCCGAGCCTCAAGTGCTACGGCGATCCGCTGGTGGACGCGGTCCGCTCGGGCCGGGTCCCCGAGGAGCTCGTGGACCGCGCGGCCCGCCGCGTCCTGCTCCAGAAGTGCGAACTGGGCCTGCTGGACGAGGACTGGACCCCCGAGCCGGCCGCCACGGTCGACCTCGACTCCACGGGCAACCGGATCCTGGCCCGCCGCATCGCCGAGGAGTCCGTCGTCCTGCTCGACAACCCCGACGGCCTGCTGCCGCTGGCCCCCGACACCCGGATCGCGGTGGTCGGCCCCCGGGCGGCCGACGCCCTGGCCATGCTGGGCTGCTACTCGTTCCCCTCCCATGTCCTCACCCACCACCCCGGCGTGCCCACCGGCATCGAGATCCCGACGGTCCTCGACGCCCTGCGCACCGAACTGCCCGACGCCAAGGTGACGTTCACGCAGGGCTGCGACGTGACGGACCCGGACACCTCCGGCTTCGAGGAGGCCGTCGCCCGCACCGCCGAGGCGGACGTGTGCGTGGCGGTCCTCGGCGACCGGGCGGGCCTGTTCGGCCGCGGTACCTCGGGCGAGGGCTGTGACGCGACGGACCTCGCCCTGCCGGGCGCCCAGGGCGAGCTGCTGGACGCGCTGGTCGCCACCGGCGTCCCCGTGGTGCTGGTGCTGCTGACCGGCCGTCCCTACGCGCTCGGCCGCTGGCACGGCCGCCTGGGCGCGGTCGTCCAGGCGTTCTTCCCGGGGGAGGAGGGCGGCCCGGCAGTGGCGGGAGTGCTGTCGGGCCGCGTGAACCCGTCGGGCCGTCTCCCCGTGAGCGTCCCGCAGGCCCCCGGCGGCCAGCCCTGGACGTACCTCCAGCCGCCCCTCGGCCTCGCGGGCGAGGTCAGCAACCTCGACCCGACCCCGCTGTACGCCTTCGGGCACGGCCGCTCGTACACGACGTTCGCCTGGGAGGACGGCACGGGCGGCGAGGAGCCGGCGGAGATCGGCACGGACGGGACGTACGACGTCTCGGTGACCGTCCGCAACACGGGCGACCGCGAGGGCGCGGAGGTCGTGCAGCTGTATCTGCACGACCCGGTGGCGTCGGTGACCCGCCCCGACGTGCGGCTGATCGGCTACCAGCGTGTGACGGCGGCCCCGGGCGAGGCGGTGCGGGTGACGTTCCGCTTCCACCCGGACCTGTCGTCCTTCACCGACCGCTCGGGCCGGCGCGTGGTCGAACCGGGCGCCCTGGAGCTGCGGCTGGCGGCGTCCAGCGCGGACGTACGCCACACGGCACGCCTCATCCTCACGGGCCCGCTCCGGGTGCTCGGCGCCGACCGGCGGCTGCGCTGCGAGACCGAGGTGACGGACGCGGGGTGACGGCGGGGGTCAGCCGGAGCCCACCGACTCGAACCGCCAGCGGTGCACGGCCCGGGTCACCAACTCCCCGTCCGGCTCCGGCAGTTCGGGCAGCTCTGCGCCGTACGGGGCGTCCCACCAGGTGATGACGAGGACCCGGTCCTGGGGAGCGCGCAGGGTCTCCCGGCGCAGGGGCTGAGCGGGGAGCTCCTGCGCCCGCGCCCAGGCCAGCAGGTCCTCGCCCCGCCCTGGCACCGCCCGCGCCTCCCACATCAAGGCGACCGTCACGAGTAGAGGTTCTCCTTGCTGATCTCGTGCACATGGTCGTGGCCGTGCCCGTGGCCCGGCACGTGCGGCTCCGTGACCGGCAGCGAGGAGTCCGCCGGCAGGTCCCAGCTCGACGCGGCCCGGTTGCGGGCCACCATCTCGGCGCCGAGCGCGGCGACCATCGCACCGTTGTCCGTGCACAGCTTGGGCCGCGGCACCCGCAGCCGGATCCCGGCCGCCTCGCAGCGCTCCTGGGCCAGGGCGCGCAGCCGGGAGTTGGCGGCCACGCCGCCGCCGATCATCAGGTGGTCGACACCCTCGTCCTTGCAGGCCCGGACGGCCTTGCGGGTCAGTACGTCCACGACCGCCTCCTGGAAGGAGGCCGCCACGTCCCGCACCGGGACCTCCTCCCCCGCCGCCCGCTTCGCCTCGATCCAGCGGGCCACGGCCGTCTTCAGCCCCGAGAAGGAGAAGTCGTAGACCGGATCGCGCGGACCGGTCAGGCCGCGCGGGAAGGCGATCGCGTCCGGGTCGCCCTCGCGTGCGTACCGGTCGATGACCGGGCCGCCCGGGAAGCCCAGGTTCAGCACACGGGCGATCTTGTCGAAGGCCTCACCGGCCGCGTCGTCGATGGTCGCGCCCATCGGGCGGACGTCGGAGGTGATGTCCGAGGACAGCAGCAGCGAGGAGTGGCCGCCGGACACCAGCAGCGCCATGGTCGGCTCCGGCAGCGCGCCGTGCTCCAGCTGGTCGACGCAGATGTGCGAGGCGAGGTGGTTGACGCCGTACAGGGGCTTGCCGAGCGCGTAGGCGTACGCCTTCGCCGCCGAGACGCCGACCAGCAGGGCACCGGCGAGGCCGGGACCGGCGGTGACGGCGATGCCGTCGAGGTCGCGGGCGCTCACTCCCGCTTCCTTCAGCGCGCGGTCGATGGTGGGGACCATCGCCTCCAGATGGGCCCGGGAGGCGACCTCGGGCACGACACCGCCGAACCGGGCGTGCTCGTCGACGCTGGAGGCGACGGCGTCGGCGAGCAGGGTGGTGCCGCGGACGATACCGACACCGGTCTCGTCACAGGAGGTCTCGATGCCGAGAACGAGAGGCTCGTCGCGTGAGTCAGCCATTGATCTGGGTTCCTTGTACGGAAGTCGAACCCGCGGCGGAGCCGCTGTCGGGTTTCGTGGTCAGTCGCATCACCAGGGCGTCCACATTCCCCGGCTGGTAGTAGCCGCGCCGGAAGCCGATGGCCTCGAAGCCGAAGCGCTCGTACAGCTTCTGCGCGCGGACGTTGTCCACACGGCACTCCAGCATCACTTCGGCGCATTCGAAGGCGGTCGCGGCCCGCAGCAGTTCGGCGAGGAGACGGCCGCCCAGCCCCGTCCCCCAGTACTCCCGGGTGACGGCGATGGTCTGGATGTCGGCCTGCTCGCCGGAGGAGGCGACACCGGCGTACCCGACGATCCGCTCCCCCGCCTCCGCCACGAGGTACTTCCGGCTCGCCTCCGGCCCGCGCGCGTGGGCCAGCTCGGACCAGAACATGCCCCGCGACCAGGCGTCGTCGGGGAACAGGTCCCGCTCCAGCTCCAGCACGGGGTCGATGTCCCACCAGCGCATCTCGCGCAGCACACACGTCTCGGACCCGGTCACTTGGGGGTGACCACCTTGTAGTTCTTGGGGACCTGGGCGTCGGGGCGGCGCAGGTACAGCGGCCGGGGCGCGGGGAGGTCCGCGCCCGCCGCCAGCCGTTCGGCGGCCAGCCGGGCGAGCGCGGCGGCGGACACGTGCTCGGGTTCGTGCGCCTGGGGGAAGGTGTCCGGGTACAGCAGCGCGCCCGCGCCGACCGCGGGCAGGCCCGCGACCTGCCCGGCGATGTCGGCGGGCCGGTCGACGGCCGGGTCGGTGACACGGGTGCGGGAGTCGGCGTAGCGGGCCCAGTAGACCTCCTTGCGGCGGGCGTCGGTCGCCACGACGAACGGGCCCTCCAGGTCGGCGGCGTAGGCGAGGCCGTCCAGTGTGCACACGCCGTGCACGGGGACGCCGAGCGCGAGTCCGAAGGTCTCGGCGGTCATCAGGCCGACGCGCAGTCCGGTGTACGGGCCCGGCCCGATGCCGGCGACGACCCCGGTGACGGCGTCGAGCTTCAGACCGGCCTCGGCGAGCACCCGGTCGATCGCGGGCAGCAGCAGTTCACCGTGCCGGCGCGCGTCCACCTGACTCGACGAGGCGATGACGTCCCGGCCGTCGTGCAGCGCGACGGTGACGGCGGGTGTGGCGGTATCCAGAGCGAGCAAGAGCACGCAAACAGCCTACGGCTCCCCGGGGCCCGTGTCGGACGTACCTGTCAGGCCGTCACCTGCTGCTACCGTCACCTTCCGTCACGGCGCGGTATGCGCACCGTGCACGACAGGGACGTACGACGTGGAGGTGGGCGCCGGTGGCAGTCAGCAGCTCGGGGATCGTGGCCGGGCTCACCGCCGCGGCCCTGGCGACGGTCGGTTACCTCGCCCACCAGGCGGCACAGACCCTCCCGGCCGGCCTGGGCCGGGCGCACGCGGGCACCACACCCCCGGCCGGCACCTCGAAGGCGCCGCCCCGGGCCAGGAAGGACCCCGCCGCGCTGCCCGCCGGCTCCGGCGAGGGCGCACGGGTCGTGTACTCCCTGCACGGCGACCGGGTGTGGCTGGTCGGCGGTGACGAGGTGGTCACCCGCACGTTCGAGGTCACCCCGAGCGCGGTGGATCCGGCCCCGGGGAACTACGCGGTCACGTCCCGCTCGAACGCGGTCACCGGCTCCGACGGCGTCCCCGTCGAACACGTCGTGCGCTTCACCAGCGTGGGCGGTGTGGTGATCGGCTTCAGCGCGGCCGTGAACGACTCGGCCCCGGCACCGGCCCCGAAGGAACGCACGGGCGGCATCCGCGAGTCACGCGCGGACGGCGAGGCGATGTGGACGTTCGCGACGATCGGCCGCAAGGTCGTGGTCGTCCGCTAGCACCCACGTCCGCGATCCGATCCGGACGACGGGCCCTAGGCGGCTTCCCGGTGGTCGGCCACCGGATCGACCGGCCCGGCGAAGTCCGGTTCCGGAACCCGCGGTGGCGTGGAGATCAGCGCCGCCGCCTCGCCCGCCGCCAGCAGGTCACGCATGGACACCCCGGCGACCGCGAACGGCAGCGGCTGCCCCTTGCTCTCTGTAGCCGACATGGACGCCTCCCGAAGGCGGGGCGGGCGTAGTTAGGCAGACCTAACTACGGACTGGATACCATGTGACCACGCACAAGACGCCGAACGCAACATTTTGCCGACGCCTTGTCGGAACGTTCATCAAAACACCACGCGCCGGGAGCTACGCCCCGAGCACGCTCAGGTCCGCCGAAGCCCAGCGTTCCCCCACACCGGTGATCGTCATCTGCCGGACCTCGTCGGTCGTGTCGCCCACCGCGCGGTGGATCACCACCTGGAGCCGGTCCTCGGTCAGCTCCTCGACCTTGCCCTCGCCCCACTCCACGACGACCACGGACTCGGGCAGCGAGACGTCGAGATCGAGGTCCTCCATCTCGTCCAGCCCGCCGGAGAGCCGGTAGGCGTCGACATGGACCAGCGGCGGCCCGTCGCCCAGCGAGGGATGCACCCGGGCGATCACGAACGTCGGCGAGGTGACGGCCCCGCGCACGCCGAGTCCCTCGCCCAGCCCACGCGTCAGGGTCGTCTTGCCCGCTCCGAGCTCTCCGCTGAGCATCACCAGGTCACCGGCGCGCAGCAGTTTCGCGAGTCGGCGGCCCAGCTCCCGCATCTGCTCGGGGGAGGTGACGACGATCTGGACGGAGGATCCCGGCTCAGCCGGGTTGTGCGGTGCTGCTGGTGCTTCCATAGCCCTTCACGGTAGCCCCTGCGGGCACGGCACCCGTGCGGGTGAGCAGGTCGGCGAGGCGGTCGGTGACCACTTCCGGGTGTTCCAGCATCACCAGGTGCCCCGCGTCCGGCACCAGCACCAGCTCGGCGTCCGGCAGCAGATCCGCGATGGCCTCGCTGTGCTCACTCGGCGTGACCAGGTCCTGCACCCCGGCCAGGACGAGGACCGGCACGTCGGCGAAGTGGGCGAGCGCCTCGGTCTTGTCGTGGTCGTTGAACGCCGGGTAGTACTCGGCGACCACGTCGATGGGCGTGCTCTCGATCATCCGCTCGGCGAACCGGGCGACGGCCGGGTCGACGTCCCGGGACGCGAACGAGTACCGCTTGATGACCCCGGCGAAGAGGTCCGCGGTGGCCCGGCGCCCCTTCTCCACCAGCTCGGCCCGCTGCCCCATCGCCTTCAGCACGCCGGGCAGCACCCGCCGCACCACGTTGACCCCGGCGACCGGAAGCCCGTAGTTGACCTCGCCGAGCCGCCCCGACGACGTCCCCACGAAGGCCACCCCGACGACCCGCTCCCGAACCAGTTCTGGGTACTGGTCGGCCAGCGCCATCACCGTCATGCCACCCATCGAGTGGCCGACCAGCACGATCGGCCCCTCGGGCGCGGCCGCGTCGATGACGGCCTTCAGGTCGCGGCCCAGCTGCTCGATGGTGACCGGCTCGTCCCGCCCCTGGGCCACGCCCCGCCCGGACCGGCCGTGGCTGCGCTGGTCCCAGTGGACCGTCCGTACGACACCTCTGAGCGCCGCCCGCTGGAAGTGCCAGGAGTCCTGGCTGAGGCAGTAGCCGTGGCTGAAGACGACGGTGACGGGGGCGGGGGCCTTGCGGCCGAAGAGCCGTCGGCGGCGCGGGCCGATGGCGGCGGGGGCGGCCTCCGGGTCGAGGTCGTCGACCTCGTAGTACAGCTCCGTGCCGTCGTCGGCGAACGCCTTGCCGGGCATGCCGCGCAGCGAGCCGTAGGGTCCCGCGGAGTCGAGGGCGAGCCGGGCCTTCTGGCGCATGCCCCGGCCGACCGTCATCCGCTCCAGGGCGACACCGGCGGCCGCTCCCGCGGCCACCACGCCTATCGCGACACCGGCGATGCCGGTCGCCCGGCGCCAGCCTCCCGCCGCCCCCGCGGCGGAGGCCGCGACGGCCGCGGTGGCGGCGTTCGCGACGACCTCCGCACTGCTCTCGCTCACGTACCGCTCCTCTTCGCCGGGGTGCTGCTGCCGATGCTGGTGCTGCTGCTCGTGGTGCTGGTGTTGTCAGGGTGCCTGTCGTTGTGCGTGACCGGTCCTGTGCGAGTTACCCGTCCTCTTCGTCATTCACATAGACGCGAGGAACGCGCGTTCCGATCCGGGTCACGATCTCGTAGGCGATGGTTCCGGCCGCCTGGGCCCAGTCCTCGGCGGTGGGCTCGCCGCGGTCCCCGGGCCCGAAGAGCACCGCCTCGGCGCCCGGTGGGGGCTCGTCGCCGCCCAGGTCGACCACGAACTGGTCCATGGCGACCCGCCCCGCGATGGTGCGCCACTTGCCCTCGACCAGGACCGGCCCGGCCGAGGACGCGTGCCGCGGGATGCCGTCGGCGTAGCCCAGCGGAACGAGACCGAGGGTGGTCTCGCCGGGCGTCACGTACCGGTGGCCGTAGCTGACGCCGTGCCCGCCCGGCACGTGCTTGACCAGGGCGAGCGAGGCGGACAGCGTCATCACCGGGCGCAGCCCGAAGTCGGCCGGGGTGCCCAGCTCGGGGCTGGGCGAGATGCCGTAGGTGGCGATGCCGGTGCGGACCAGGTCGAAGTGGCTCTCGGGGAGCGTGAGCGTGGCCGGTGAGTTGGCGATGTGCCGGACCTCGGGGCGGACGCCCTGCTCCTCGGCGTAGGCGACCATCTCCCGGAAGCTGCCGAGCTGGGCGGCGATGGAGGGGTGGCCGGGCTCGTCGGCGCAGGCGAAGTGCGACCACAGCCCCGTGACCCGCAGGAGCCCGTCGGCCTCGGCGCGCAGCGCCTCACGGACCAGCTCGGCCCAGTCCTCACCGGGCTGGCAGCCGCCGCGTCCGAGCCCGGTGTCGGCCTTGAGCTGGACCCGCGCGGGCCGGTCCGCCCGCCGGGCGGCCGCGGTGACCTCCCGCAGGGCCCACATCCCGCTGACGGACACGTCGACGTCCGCCTCGATCGCCTCGCGCCACGGCCCGCCTGGCGTCCACAGCCAGCACATGATGCGGCCCGGCAGCCCGGCGGCCCGCAGGGCGAGGGCCTCCTCGGGCGTCGCCGTGCCCAGCCAGTCGGCCCCCGCGGCGACGGCCGCGCGGGCACACGGCACAGCCCCGTGGCCGTACGCCTCGGACTTCACCACGGCCATCAGGGCCGCGCCCGGCGCGTGGGCACGCAGCGCCCGCACATTGGCCCGCAGGGCGGCCAGGTCGATCTCCGCGCGGGCCCGCAGGGGCGCGGTCCGCGGGGCTGTTCTCTCGCTCATCGCGCCCAGTGTCTCAGAGGGCCCCGACCCACCCGCGGCAGCGGCCCCCGACCAGCCGCTTCCGTCCCGGACCTGCGCACCCACACGAACGCCCGGTCCCCCTTCTCCACACCGGGCACGGCCGGCCGCACTCCAGCCCGTCCGGCGCTTGCGGACGAGGCCGTCCAGGCCGAAGCGGGGGCCCGGGGACGGCAGCCCCCGGACTCGGGACGGGATGGAGGGGGCGACCCGCCCCACAGCGACCCCCGCCCACTCCGCCCGCACCCTCACTCGGCCGAGAACACTCCCTCACTCGGCCGAGAACACTCCGTCACTCGGCCGAGAACATCCCGCCTTCACTCAGTCGAGAATCATCCCGCCCTCACTCAGCGAGAACATTCCGCCACGCCTCCGGAACGGCCTCCGCCACGTCATGCGCCCCGACCGGCGCCCCGTCCGCCGCCAGCCTCCCGGCCAGCCCGTGCACATACGCCCCCACGCTCCCCGCGTCCACCGTGGAAAGCCCCGCCGCCAGCAACGACCCCGCCAGCCCCGACAACACGTCCCCGCTCCCCGCCGTCGCCAGCCAGGCCGTCCCCGTCGGATTCACCCGCACGGCACCGCCCCCCGAGTCGGCGATCAAGGTCGTGGACCCCTTCAACAGCACGGTCGCCCCATACCGCCCGGCCAGCTCCCGCACCGCCGCCAGCCGCCCGCCTTCGACCTCCGCCCGGTCGACCCCGAGCAGCGCCGCCGCCTCCCCCGCATGCGGCGTCATCAGCGTCGGCGCCCGCCGCGCCCGTACGACCCCCGCCTCGGCCAACCGCAACCCGTCCGCGTCGACCAGCACCGGGACATCCGCCGCCAGCACCTCCCCCACCGTCGCCGCGTCGTCCCCGGCCCCCGGCCCGACGACCCACGCCTGCACCCGCCCGGCGTGCTTCGGCCCCTGGTCCGACACGAGCGTCTCGGGGAACCGGGTGATGACGGCGTCCCCGGCCGGCCCGACGTACCGCACGGCCCCGGCCCCGCCCCGCAGCGCTCCCGCGACGGCGAGCACGGCGGCCCCGGGGTAGCGCGCCGACCCGGCGGCGATGCCGACGACACCCCGCCGGTACTTGTCGCTCTCGGCCCGCGGCACCGGCAGCAACCGCGCCACGTCCGCGTGCTGCAACGCCTCCAGCTCCGGCTCGACCGGCAGCTCCAGCCCGATGTCGACCAACCGCACCGACCCGGCGTACTCCCGCGCCGGATCGATCAGCAGCCCCGGCTTGTGCGCCCCGAACGTCACCGTCAGATCGGCCCGGACCGCGACGCCGCGCACCTCCCCGGTGCCGGCATCGACCCCGCTCGGCAGATCGACGGCGACGACGGCGGCCCGCGACCGTTCGGCTGCGGCGGCCAGCGGCACCGCGTCCGGCCGCAGCCCGCCCTTCCCGCCGATCCCGACGATGCCGTCGACGACGAGATCCGCCCGCTCGATCAACTCCTCGACGCCCGCCGCGCCCCCGCCGGCGCCTTCGGCCCCACCGGCGCTCACGGCCCGCCCCCCGGCACGCCGCAGCGCCGCGAGCCCCCCGGCGTGAGCCCGCTCCGGCGCGAGCAGCACCGCGGTGACACCGGCCCCCCGCCGGGCCAGCCGGGCACCGGCGTACAACGCGTCACCCCCGTTGTCCCCGCTCCCGACCAGCAGCACGACCCTGCTCCCGTACACCCGCCCCAGCAGGTCGGCGCAGGCCGCGGCGAGTCCGGCGGCGGCGCGCTGCATCAGCGCCCCCTCCGGCAGCCGCGCCATCAGCTGCCGTTCGGCGGTCCTGACCGTCTCCACGCTGTACGCACTACGCATGCGGTCGAGTTTCCCGTACGACCGCCCGAGCACTCCCCCGTAGCTCACGCAACTGCGAACCGTGTCGGATCCATTGACGCTTTGCCTGCCCTTTGCCAGACTCACCGGCCGCGCAGAAAGCGCTTGCACACCCCCCACGTTCGACGAAACCGAGGCCCCCATGGGACGCAGAGCCGCATTCCTCGCCGCCGCCGGTGCCACCGCCGTCCTCACCGCCGCCGGCACCCTGACCGCCCCCGCCACCGCCGCCCCGACGCGAGTGACTGCCTGCGGGGACGGCTCGTACCAGGCAGAGGCCGTGCAGAACGGCGGCAACTGGACCACCCGGCGCGGCAGCAGCACCGTCTACACCGGCACCGACATGCGCGCCGCCGTCCAGGCGGCCGTCAACAGCCTCTCGTCGGGCCGCACGTCGAAGGAGCGGGTCGTGGTCCGCGGCTCGGGCTCGGTCTCGGCGGGCTCACGCATCTCGCTCCCGAGCTACACCGTCCTCGACGTCTGCGGCACCATCAACGTCACCGGCAGCGGCTCCGGCGACCAGGCGCCGGTCTACTCCCGCGGCACCCGTGACGTGGAGGTCCAGAACCTCAAGCTCACCGGCACCCCGCTCTACGGCATCTTCATGCGCAACGTCCAGAACGTCGTGCTCGGCCAGATAGACATGCGCCTCTCCCGCGGCCTGGGCGTCCGCATCGACAACCGCGGCGACACCAGCCAGTGGACGCGCAACGTCCGCATCGACAACGTCTACGTCTCCGGCGCGTCCAGCCACGCGGTCGAGACCTACGGCGTCGACGGCATCACCATCGGCACGGTCACCGCCCGCAACGTGGGCGAGTCCGGCCTGCTGCTCAACCAGACCATCAACGCGAGCGTCACCAAGGTGGACGCGGAGAACGCGGGCACGGGCACCGGCTACGCGGCCTTCCGCATGGCCAACCGCAACGGCCGGGTCGGCAGCGGCTACCCGACCAACATCCGGGTCGGCGAGGTCATCGCGCGCGGCGGCGGACGCGGGGTGTTCTGCGTCTCGGAGAGCGGCGGGGCGACGATCGACAAGGTGACGATCTCCAACACCGGCAACAACTCGGTCCTGATCGAGAACTGCTACAACGTCAGCCTCGCGGCCCGGAGCGGCACGATCTCGGGCGGCGGCGAACTGCGCCTGGCCGCCCGCTCGGAGTTCCCGAACAACAAGGACATCACCATCCAGAACCTGACGGTCACCAACTCGGCCATCAGGGAGAGCCCGTGCGGCGAGAACACGACGTTCCGCAACATCACGCGGGTGAACAGCAGTCAGACGATCTGCTGACGCCCCGGCACTCCCCGAAGCCTCCGCACTCCTCGAAGCCCTCGCCCTGAGGCTCACCCGGCGAGGGCTTCACCCCGCAGGCGGCTCAGTGCCCGCATGGCCTCGCGCTCGATGCGCGCGACTTCGGACAGGGCGGCACCGGCCCGCACGAGGCACTGCCCGTCACCCGATTCGCCCGCTCTCGCGATGAGTGCCGCGACATCCGTCCACAGGGTGGCTGCCTCGGCGTACAGCCTGTGCCCGGTCCGCAGATGGCCGCTGTCGAGCCACTCGGCACACTCGGCGAGGAAGTCGCGGTACAGGTTCCGGAACAACGCGCCGCCGGTGCCGGCCTTCTCCATCAACTGCGCGGCCTGCGGCAGGTCCCGCCGCGGATCGTCGGTGCGCCGGAGCCATGTGCGCACCAGCTTGCCGGCCTTGTCGATGCCCCGGTGGCCGAGGTTGGCGATCGGCGGGTCGAGGAAGGCGTCGGCGCAGGCGGTGACGGCCGGGACGATCCGGCTCCGCGGGTCGGGCGCCTTCTTCGGAACGGTGAGCGTGAAGGACCGGTGCCTGGCGGTCATCGGCCCGCGCGCGGCCCTGGCCCGGGCGAGGCTGCTCAGGCTGGTGGACACGGCTCCGCCCTGCTGGTCGGTGTCCACCAGGTGGGCGTCGTGCTCGTCGTAGCCGTACAGGGCGACGACGTGACCGCCGAAGTGCACCCTCGAGGTGAAGTAGTCCAGGTGGTAGCTGTCGAGCTGGAGCCCGACGGGCCGGCCGGCGTCGATCGCGGTCGCCGCGTTCTCCCACGCCTTGCGGGCGGAGCCGGTCTCCCGCACCGCGAGCTCCAGGCCCAGCGTGGCGGCCAGGTTCCTGGTGAGCTCGAAGGGCTTGACGCGCCCGCCGAGGAAGGGAAAGTCCATGTTCTTGCTGTCCCAGTAGATGAAGGACAGGCCGGACCCGAGGCCGAAGAGCATGGGCTCGGACAGATCGAGTCCCTGGTGCCGCAGCAGCACGCCCAGAGCCGACGTCTCGCAGTGCTGCGTACCGCGAAGGTCGACGCCCTTTACCGTGGTCATGCCGTGCCCTCCTGGACAGGGGTGATCAACCGGTCAGCGGGCCACGCTCCTGTGGTCCATGTCGTCACTCCCCGGCCCCGGCTCACCCTTCCGCGATCACCACGGCCGAGGCGACACCCGCGTCATGGCTCAGGGACACGTGCCAGGACCGCACCCCGAGCTCGGCGGCCCGCGCGGCCACGGTCCCGGTCACCCGCAGCCACGGCTGTCCACTGTCCTCGACGCACACCTCGGCATCGGTCCAGAGCAGCCCGGCCGGAGCCCGGAGCGCCTTGGCCAGGGCCTCCTTGGCGGCGAACCGGGCAGCCAGGGAGGCGACCCCCCGGCGCTCCCCACTGGGCAGCACCAACTCCCGCTCCACGAACAGCCGTCCGGCCAACGCGGGCGTACGCTCCAGCGACGCCGCGAACCGATCGATCTCGGCGACGTCGATCCCGACCCCGATAATGCTCATGCGCAGCACCCTACGGTCCTGCCGGGGCGTTCCCCGCCGACACGGCTCCGTTCCCGCCTCCTAGCATGATCCACATGGAATGGGACGGCCTCACCGACCGCGGGCACTACAACGACTGGTATCTGAAGGACCGGGACCGGTTCTCGGACCTGGCCCGGGACGCCGACTGGGACGGCCTGTTCGCGGAGTTGGGGAAGCACCCCGAACGGGTCAACTTGGCCCGGCCCGGGAAACGCAGCGGATTCGCCCCGCTGCACCAGGCCGCCTGGCACGGTGCCGGCATCGCCGTCGTCTCCCGGCTGATCGCGCACGGCGCCTGGCGCACCCAGCGCACCCGGGACGGACTTCGCCCCGTGGACATCGCGCGGGAGCGGGGTCACACGCACCTGCTCGAGCTCCTGGAGCCGGTCGAGGTGCGGCGGCTCCCCGCCCCGTCCGACGCGCTGGAACACCACTTCCACGCGATGCTGCGGGAGCGGACGGGCAGTTGCTTCGACGAGACCGAACACCTGCTGCCGCCGCTGTCCCCGCTGACGGAGAGTCTGAGCGGACAGATCTTCTTCCGTGTGGTCGGCATGATGGGCGGCTTCCACTACCGCCTGCACGCGGACGTCGTGCATGTGAACGGCCGCTCGCGGATGGACGGCGACAACGGGGACTTCTACCAGGTGACCCCCGACGGCTGGACCAAGCTGGCGTACAGCCCCACGCCGCCGCCACCCTGGAGCTACCCGTACTGAGGCGAACGGCGACCGGCCGTTCGCCCCTCTCCGTCGCTCCGCTACTCCACCGTCACCGACTTCGCCAGGTTCCGAGGCTGATCCACCTCGTTCCCGCGGGCCGTCGCCAGCTCACACGCGAACACCTGCAGCGGCACCGTGGCCACGAGCGGCTGGAGCAGCGTCGGCGTGGCCGGCACCCGGATCAAGTGGTCCGCGTACGGCACCACCGCCTCGTCCCCCTCCTCCGCGATGACGATCGTCCGCGCACCCCGCGCCCGGATCTCCTGGATGTTGGACACGATCTTGTCGTGCAGCACGGACCGCCCGCGCGGCGACGGCACCACGACGACCACCGGCAGATCCTCCTCGATCAAGGCGATCGGCCCGTGCTTCAACTCCCCCGCCGCGAACCCCTCGGCGTGCATGTAGGCCAGCTCCTTGAGCTTCAGCGCGCCCTCCAGCGCCACCGGATACCCCACGTGGCGGCCGAGGAACAGCACCGTGTTCTTCGAGGCGAGCGTGCGCGCCAGCTCCCGCACCGGCTCCATGGTGCCCAGCACCTGATCCACCGCACCGGCGATCGAGGACAGGTCACGGATCACCGCCCGGATCTCGTCGCCCCACTTGGTGCCCCGCACCTGGCCCAGATACAGGGCGACCAGGTAGCACGCGACGAGCTGCGTCAGGAACGCCTTGGTGGAGGCGACGGCCACCTCCGGCCCGGCGTGCGTGTACAGCACCGCGTCCGACTCACGCGGGATCGTCGAGCCGTTGGTGTTGCAGATCGCCAGCACGTTGGAGCCCTGCTCACGGGCGTGCCGCAGCGCCATGAGGGTGTCCATGGTCTCGCCGGACTGGGAGATGGCGATGACGAGGGTCTGCGCGTCCAGGATCGGATCCCGGTACCGGAACTCACTGGCCAGTTCCACCTCGCACGGCAGGCGCGTCCAGTGCTCGATGGCGTACTTGGCGATCATCCCGGCGTGGAAGGCCGTACCGCACGCGACGATGACGACCTTGTCGATCTCCCGCAGCACCCCCGCGGGGATCCGCACCTCGTCCAGGGTCAGCGAACCGGAGCCGTCGATCCGGCCCAGCAGCGTATCGGCGACCGCCTTGGGCTGCTCGGCGATCTCCTTGAGCATGAAGTAGTCATAGCCGCCCTTTTCCGCGGCCGACGCGTCCCAGTCGACGTGGTACGAGCGGACGTCGGCCGGGCGGCCGTCGAAGCCCGTCACCGTCACGCCGTCCCGGCGCAGCTCCACCACCTGGTCCTGTCCCAGCTCGATCGCCGACCGGGTGTGGGCGATGAACGCGGCGACGTCCGAGGCGAGAAAGGCCTCGCCCTCCCCGACGCCCACCACCAGGGGCGAGTTCCGCCGTGCGCCCACCACCACGTCCGGCTCGTCGGCGTGCACCGCGACCAGCGTGAACGCGCCCTCCAGCCGCCGGCACACCAGCCGCATCGCCTCGGCGAGGTCGGCGCACGAGGAGAACTCCTCGGCGAGCAGATGCGCGACGACCTCGGTGTCCGTCTCGGAGGTCAGCTCGTGCCCCCGCTCCTCCAACTCGGCCCGCAGCACGGCGAAGTTCTCGATGATGCCGTTGTGCACCACCGCGACCCGTCCCGCGTTGTCGATGTGCGGGTGGGCGTTGGCGTCGGTCGGGCCGCCGTGTGTGGCCCACCGGGTGTGTCCGATGCCCGTCGTGCCGGCCGGCAGGGGCCGGCCGTCCAGTTCCTTCTCCAGGTTGAGGAGCTTGCCGGCCTTCTTCCCCGTCGCCAGCCCGCCGTCGGCCAGCACGGCGACGCCCGCCGAGTCGTACCCCCGGTACTCCAGCCGCTTCAGCCCGGCCATCACGACCTCGAGCGCCGACTGCGGCCCCACGTAACCCACGATTCCACACATGGGCGGCAGCTTAGGGTCGTTTCCCGCGCCGAACCTGCCGCAGCGTGCCCGAAATCGGAAATTACCACCGGGGTACGAAGCCCTGTCGGCCTTCTCCCCGCAGAGGAGGCCCCGAGGCCCCTGCGTGACGGATCCCACCTCACCGTCCGTTCGTACGCCCGTAACAATGGACTGTGATCTCTCCGGTCTCCTCGATCCCCCGGAGCGCCCACCGGCAGCGGCCGGAGGCGACTCCCTACGTCGACCTCACCCGAGCCGAGTGGAGCGCGTTGCGCGACAAGACGCCGCTGCCGCTGACGGCCGAGGAGGTCGAGAAGCTGCGCGGTCTCGGCGATGTCATCGACCTCGACGAGGTGCGGGACATCTACCTCCCGCTGTCCAGACTCCTCAACCTCTACGTCGGTGCCACGGACGGCCTCAGAGGCGCGCTCAACACCTTCCTGGGCGAGCAGGGCTCCCAGTCCGGCACCCCGTTCGTCATAGGAGTCGCCGGCTCGGTCGCCGTGGGCAAGTCGACGGTCGCCCGGCTCCTCCAGGCCCTGCTCTCGCGCTGGCCGGAACACCCGCGCGTCGAGCTGGTCACCACCGACGGCTTCCTGCTGCCCACCAAGGAGCTCCAGGCCCGCGGCCTGATGTCGCGGAAGGGATTCCCCGAGTCCTACGACCGCCGCGCGCTGACCCGCTTCGTCGCCGACATCAAGGCCGGCAAGGACGAGGTCACGGCTCCCGTCTACTCCCACCTGATCTACGACATCGTCCCCGACAAGAAGCTCACGGTCCGCCGCCCCGACATCCTGATCGTCGAGGGCCTGAACGTCCTCCAGCCCGCCCTTCCCGGCAAGGACGGCCGCACCCGGGTCGGCCTCGCCGACTACTTCGACTTCAGCGTGTACGTCGACGCCCGCGTCGAGGACATCGAGCGCTGGTACCTCAACCGCTTCCGCAAGCTGCGCGCGACCGCCTTCCAGGACCCGTCCTCGTACTTCCGCAAGTACACCCAGGTCTCGGAGGAGGAGGCCCTCGACTACGCCCGGACGATGTGGCGCACGATCAACCGGCCCAACCTGGTCGAGAACATCGCCCCCACCCGCGGCCGCGCCACCCTCGTGCTGCGCAAGGGCCCGGACCACAAGGTGCAGCGCCTCAGCCTGCGCAAGCTGTGACGCCGGGGAAAAGCCCGGTTAGATGGTCGTCATGCTCCACCTGCGCCTGATCACCCCGCCCGAGCAGACCGACGACGTGGTGCGGCTGATCGAGAAGACGGTCGGCACCACCCACCTCGTCGTGCTGCCGGACACCGCACGCAACCCCGCCGGGGACGTCGTGATGTGCGACGTGGCGCGGGAGGCGGGCGACGAACTGCTCACCGGCCTGCGCGAACTCGGCATCGACACCAGCGGTTCCATCGCCGTCGAGAACATCGACCTGTCGCTGTCCGAGCGGGCCGACCAGGCCGCGGCCGACGCACCCGGTGAGGGCGCCGACGCGGTCCTGTGGGAGCACCTCAGCGACGCGACGCACGAGGAGTCGACCCTCTCCGTCACGTACCTCGCGTTCATCACCCTCGCCACGATGATCGCGGCCTGCGGCGTGGTCCTGGACAACGCGATCCTGATCGTGGGCGCCATGGCGGTCGGCCCGGAGTTCGGCCCGCTCGCCGGCATCTGCACCGCCATCGTCCGCCGCCGAGCAGGCCTGGCCCTGCGCTCGGTGATCGCCCTCCTGGTGGGCTTCGCGGTGGCCATGGCGGTGACGGTCGGCTTCAGCCTCTTCATGGACGCGGTCGACCTGTTCAGCGAGCGGCAACTCATGGGGGACCGCCCCAACACGGGCTTCATCTACGCCCCCGACTGGTTCTCCTTCGTCGTGGCGGTCCTGGCCGGCATCGCCGGCACGCTCTCCCTGACCTCCGCGAAGTCGGGCGCCCTGGTGGGCGTGGCCATCTCGGTGACCACGGTCCCGGCCGCCGCGAACGCCGCCGTGGCCCTGAGCTACGGCGACACCAAGCAGACCTGGGGCTCCACGGAGCAGCTCCTGCTGAACCTGCTGGGCATCATCGTCGCCGGCACGGTAACCCTGCTGCTACAGAAGTGGCTCTGGTCCAGACAACGCCAGCAGGTCAGCAGGCTTTAGGGGTGCGGGGAACTGCGCGACCAGCCACGAAGCACCCGCAGCCCGCCCACCACAGAATTCCCCACCCCCCTACCCGGTTCATCAACCGAGCGCAGACTTCACCGCATCCGCAAGCCGCCCCGCAACGGACCGAGCCTGCTCGATATCAGCCGCCTCCACCATCACGCGAACCAACGGCTCGGTCCCCGAGGACCGCAACAGCACCCGCCCGGTGGCGCCCAGCTCCCGCTCCGCGTCGGCGACCGCCGAGGACAGCTCGGCCGACGTCGTCACCCGGGACTTGTCGACGTCCGGCACATTGATCAGCACCTGCGGCAGCCGCTCCATCACAGAGGCCAGCTCCCGCAACGAACGCCCGCTCTGCGCGACCCGCGCCGCCAGCAGCAGCCCGGTCAGCGTGCCGTCGCCCGTCGTCGCGTGGTCGAGGATGATCACGTGCCCGGACTGCTCGCCCCCGAGGGCGAACCCGTGCTCCTTCATCTCCTCCAGCACGTACCGGTCGCCCACGGCGGTCTGCACGAGCCGGATGCCCTCACGCTCCATGGCGAGCTTGAAGCCCAGGTTGGACATCACCGTCGCCACGACCGTCTCGGCCCGCAGCGTGGCAGCCTCCCGCATGGCCAGGGCGAGCACGGCCAGGATCTGGTCGCCGTCCACCTCCGCGCCGGTGTGGTCCACGGCGAGGCACCGGTCGGCGTCCCCGTCGTGCGCGATGCCCAGGTCGGCCCCGTGCTCGACGACGGCGGCCTTGATCTTGTCCAGGTGGGTGGAGCCGCACCCGTCGTTGATGTTGAGCCCGTCCGGCTCGGCCCCGATCGTCACGACCTCGGCACCGGCCCGCTGGAACGCCTCGGGCGAGACCCGGGCGGCGGCGCCGTGTGCCTCGTCGAGGACGACCTTCAGCCCGTCGAGCCGGTTCGGCAGGGCGCGCAGCAGATGCTCGACGTACCGGTCGAAGCCCTCCTCGTACTCGCGCACCCGGCCCACCCCGGCCCCGGTCGGCCGGTCCCACGGGGCGCCGGTGCGGTGCTCCTCGTAGACGGACTCGATCCGGTCCTCCAGCTCGTCGGCGAGCTTGTGCCCGCCGCGGGCGAAGAACTTGACGCCGTTGTCCGGCATGGCGTTGTGGCTCGCGGAGAGCATCACACCGAGGTCGGCGCCGAGCTCTCCGGTCAGGTACGCCACCGCGGGCGTCGGCAGCACGCCGACCCGCAGGACGTCCACGCCGGCGCTGGCGAGGCCCGCGACCACGGCGGCCTCCAGGAACTCCCCGGACGCGCGCGGATCACGCCCGACCACCGCGGTCGGCCGGTGTCCCTCGAACGTGCCCGCCTCGGCCAGTACGTGCGCCGCGGCCACGGAGAGGCCGAGGGCCATCTCCGCCGTCAGATCCGCGTTGGCGACACCGCGCACGCCGTCCGTGCCGAAGAGTCGTCCCACTGTGGTGTCCTCCGAATTACGAGAGAGTGCGGCTCCGGTACGACCCCTGAGACTGCCCGGCATGTGCAGGGGTTGTGTACGGGAACGCCCCGGCGGCACGGAATGTGCCGCCGGGGCGATTGTTGCGAAAACCGTCGCAACGTTGCGAAGACAGTCGCAAGAACAGCGACGCGATTAGCGCTTGCTGTACTGCGGGGCCTTGCGGGCCTTCTTCAGACCGGCCTTCTTGCGCTCGACCGCACGGTCGTCGCGGCGGAGGAAGCCGGCCTTCTTGAGGGCGCCACGGTTGTTGTCGACGTCGGCCTCGTTCAGCGCGCGGGCGACACCGAGACGGAGCGCACCGGCCTGACCGGAGACACCGCCACCGGCGATGCGGGCGATGACGTCGTAGCGGCCCTCGAGCTCGAGCACCTTGAAGGGCTCGTTGACTTCCTGCTGGTGCACCTTGTTCGGGAAGTAGTCCTCGAGGGTGCGACCGTTGATCTTCCACTTGCCGGTGCCCGGGACGATCCGGACGCGGGCGATGGCGTTCTTGCGACGGCCCAGGCCGGCGGCCGGCTGGGGCTCGCCGAAGCGGGAGGCCATGGACTCCGAGGTGTACTCACCCTCGACGGGGACCTCGGACTCGGTGGTGTAGCTGTCGATGTCAAGCTCTTCGAGCGGCTGCTCGGCAGTGGTCTCGGCCACGATTCTCCTCAGATTCTCTTCAGTCTTAGGGGGTGGCCGGACTTACTGCGCGACCTGGGTGATCTCGTACGGCTGCGGCTGCTGCGCGCCGTGCGGGTGCTGGTCACCCTTGTAGACCTTCAGCTTCGAGAGCATCTGACGGCCCAGAGTGTTCTTGGGGAGCATGCCCTTGACGGCCTTCTCGATGGCCTTCTCGGGGTTCTTGTCGAGCAGCTCGTCGTAACGGACGGAGCGCAGACCACCCGGGTAGCCGGAGTGGCGGTACGCCATCTTCTGGGTCCGCTTGTTGCCGGACAGGTGCACCTTGTCCGCGTTGATGATGATGACGAAGTCACCAGCGTCGACGTGGGGGGCATAGATCGGCTTGTGCTTGCCCCGGAGGAGGGTCGCTGCGGTGGTGGCGAGACGACCCAGGACAACGTCCTGAGCGTCAATGACGTGCCACTGGCGCGTCACATCGCCGGGCTTGGGGCTGTACGTACGCACGGTTCGTAGCCTTCGCTTCGAGTGAATGGTCCTGAACAGGTCACCGAAACGATCACGACAGCCTTGACCGCACTGCGGTGACGCAAACCGCGTGCTGGTCGCTGGTCATCGGCCCGGTGGACCGGTGTAAGGGCCCGTCCCGTGAGAATGAGCAAGCCAATACACAACGAACAAGCAGAATACCGGTGCTCACCACAAGGGTCAAAACGCGGGATCACCGCCGGCGATCGGCTACGGAGACGCACAGGCCGGCACAGAGAGTCACGGCCTTCCGCAGCGTCCGGCGCCGCGGCGGCCGCACGTACGGGAACACCGTCGGCAGCAGCACATCGGCGAGCACCGCGACGCACCGGCGCGGCAGTGAGCCGCCACCGCGCGGACGACGCAGCGCCCGCAGCACCCCGACCGCGACCGACGGCCACACCCCGACCGCGGCCGCGGCCGAGGGCCAGGACCGCAGGCACACCACCAGCACCACGGTCGGCAGCAGTCGCCCCAACCACCCGCAGATGTCGCCTTTGCCCGTCCGCATGGGAGGAACGCTAGGTGCTCCGGAGCCCATCCAGGCGGACCAGCACGCCCCATGTCCCGTCTAAGATGCGCCCCATGAGCTTTGGGCAGGGGGGACCTCAGTCCCAGTGGGATCCCTGGAAACCGCAGTCGCAGCAGCCCTGGAACAGCGGGGGCGGCCAGTCTCCGGACTGGGCCGCGCTCGCCGAGGCGTCCGAGGCCCGTAACAAACGACGCCGGCTGCTCCTGGTCGGCGGCGGCGCGCTCGCCACCGTCGCGATCGGCGCCGCCGTCGCCGTGGCCGTGGTCTCCGCGGGCGGCGACAACCAGGCGAACAGCCCGACCTCCCAGGTGCCCTCGGCCGACATCCCGAGCGAGTCGGCCTCGGCCCCGTCGTTCGCCCCGACCAGCGCCCCGCCCCCGCTGGACCCCAAGGACTTCATCGCCAGCGCGAAGAAGGACACGGCTCCGCTCAGCCCGGACACCCTCTTCCCCGGCACGCAGCTGACCATGGGCGAGACGACGTACAAGAAGGGCCCCACGGCCGACACCAAGAACTGCGCCTCGGCGTCGGGCGGCACCCTCCCGAAGATCCTCACCGCGAACGACTGCACCCGCCTGATACGCGTCACCTACTCCGCGGACGGCATCGCCGTGACGGTCGGCGTGGCGGTCTTCGACACCGAGGCACAGGCCGCCAAGGCCAAGGGCGAGACCAACAAGAAGAGCTTCGTCAAGTCGCTCTCCGGCGGCGGCGTGAAGCCCTTCTGCGAATCCGGGTTCTGCCGTACGACCAGCAACTCCTACGGCCGCTACGCCTACTTCACCAACGCCGGCTTCACCAGCGGCAAGGACGTGACGGAAAAGGACACCGAGGTGTTCGCCACGGGCGACAACCTCCAGCTGTTCACGTTCCGTCAGATCCACCGCCGCGGCCAGGCACAGGCGTCCGCCGCGGCCGACGAGTAGGCGTCAGCAGCACCCCGCCGGCGGCAGCGACCGCTTGTTCCGCGCCTCCTTGCTGCGCGCGGCGAGCAGTTCGTCGGCCGGGTAGCCGACCTCCTCCAGCGTCAGCCCGTGCGGCCGTACGACGTGCACGGCCGAGTCCCGCACACCGGCCGCCAGCACCTTCGCGGGCCAGTCCGGCGGCCGGTGCCCGTCGCCCACGAACAGCAGCGCCCCGATGAGCGAGCGCACCATGTTGTGGCAGAAGGCGTCGGCCCGCACGGTCGCGGTGATGATGCCGTCGTCGCCCTTCACGAGCCGCAGTTCCTGGAGCGTGCGGATCGTCGTCGCGCCCTCCCGCTTCTTGCAGTAGGCGGCGAAGTCGTGCTCCCCGAGCAGCCGCCGTGCGGCCTCGTTCATGGCGTCGACGTCCAGGGGCCAGTCGTGCCACAGCACATGGTTCCGCAGCAGCGGATCGACGCCCCCGGGATTGTCGGTGACCCGGTACGCGTACCGCCTCCAGATCGCCGAGAACCGCGCGTTGAAGCCACTGGGCGCCTCCCTGAGGGCCCAGACCCGTACGTCCCTGGGCAGCCGCCCGGCGAGCCGCTTCAGCAGCTTCTGGTTGTGCTCGGCCCAGACCTCACGCGGCAGATCGACGTGCGCCACCTGCCCCCGGGCGTGCACCCCGGCATCGGTACGCCCCGCCACGGTCAGCTCGTACGTCTCCCCCGACCGCGTCACGGTCCGCAGGGCGTCCTCGATCTCCCCCTGCACGGTACGCCGCCCCCCGGCCTGCTTGGCCCACCCGGAGAACTCACTCCCGTCGTACGACAGGTCGAGACGCACACGAACGTAACCGGCTGCTGCTTCATCACTCACGTACAGATCCTCTCAGCAACACAAAAAAGCGGGCCCGCCCCTCATCAGGGGCGCGGGGAACTGCGCGAACAACCACGGCGAAGCCGCAGCCGCCCGTTCACAGCCCCCGGCAGACGCTCAGGCGTCCTTGGACTCCTCGGCGTCCTCGGCCTTGGTCGTGTCGACCTGAGCCTCGGCGGCCTCGGCGTCCTTGGCGGCACGCTTGGTCGCGGCCTCGGCCTCGCCGGTCGCCTCCTGCGCCACCGTCAGCGCCTCGACCAGCTCGATGACAGCCATGGGCGCGTTGTCGCCACGGCGGTTACCGATCTTGGTGATGCGGGTGTAGCCACCCGGACGGTTCTCGTAACGCGGGCCGATCTCGGTGAAGAGCGTGTGGACGATGCTCTTGTCCGTGATGACCTGGAGCACCTGACGGCGGTTGTGAAGGTCGCCCTTCTTCGCCTTGGTGACCAGACGCTCGGCGTACGGACGCAGCTTGCGCGCCTTCGCCTCGGTGGTGGTGATCCGGCCGTGCTCGAACAGCGACTTCGCGAGGTTCGCGAGCATCAGCTTCTCGTGCGCGGCGCTGCCGCCCAGACGGGCACCCTTGGTGGGCTTCGGCATGGTGTTTCTCCTAGGTGTCTGCCCCGGCCGTATCAGGTACCGGGGTCAGTATCCGAGCAGACGGGTTTGCCTGTCGGAGATCCGGGGTCCGCTGACGCGGACCCCGGAAGCAGAGACTCAGTACTGCTCGGTCTCCACGAACCCGGCGTCCGCGTCGTCATCGGCACCGAACGCGTCAGCCGCAGCGGTCGGGTCGAATCCGGGCGGGCTGTCCTTCAGGGCCAGGCCCATGCCGGCCAGCTTCGCCTTGACCTCGTCGATGGACTTCGCACCGAAGTTGCGGATGTCCAGGAGGTCGGCCTCGGAACGCGCCACGAGCTCGCCCACGGAGTGGATGCCCTCGCGCTTGAGGCAGTTGTAGGAGCGGACCGTGAGCTCCAGCTCCTCGATCGGCAGCGCCAGATCGGCGGCAAGGGCGGCGTCCGTCGGGGACGGGCCCATGTCGATGCCCTCGGCGTCGATGTTCAGCTCGCGGGCGAGACCGAACAGCTCGACCAGGGTCTTACCGGCGGACGCCATGGCGTCACGCGGGCGCATGGCCTGCTTGGTCTCGACGTCGACGATCAGCTTGTCGAAGTCGGTCCGCTGCTCGACACGCGTGGCCTCGACCTTGTACGTGACCTTGAGCACCGGCGAGTAGATCGAGTCGACCGGGATCCGGCCGATCTCCTGGCCGACCTGCTTGTTCTGCACGGCGGAGACGTAACCGCGGCCACGCTCGACCGTCAGCTCCATCTCCAGCTTGCCCTTGCCGTTGAGCGTGGCGAGGACGAGGTCGGGGTTGTGCACCTCGACACCGGCCGGCGGCGCGATGTCGGCGGCGGTGACCAGACCCGGGCCCTGCTTGCGCAGGTACATCACGACCGGCTCGTCGTGCTCCGAGGAGACGACCAGCTGCTTGATGTTGAGGATCAGGTCGGTGACGTCCTCCTTGACGCCCGGCACGGTGGTGAACTCGTGCAGGACACCGTCGATGCGGATGGACGTGACCGCCGCACCCGGGATCGAGGAGAGGAGGGTCCGGCGGAGGGAGTTGCCGAGGGTGTAGCCGAAGCCCGGCTCCAGCGGCTCGATCACGAACCGGGAGCGGAATTCGTCGACGACCTCTTCGGTCAACGAGGGACGCTGAGCGATCAGCATGTGTGGATCAGATCCTTCAGTCGGGGGCGCCCGCTATATGACGCCCGACTCGACCGTCCCCGACATAAAGGGACGGGTACTGCAAGGGTACGGGCGATACGGCCCGAAGGAGCCGTACCGCCCGAAAACCGAGAACCCGAAGGCGTCGCGTCAGACGCGGCGGCGCTTCGGCGGACGGCAGCCGTTGTGCGGGGTCGGGGTGACGTCCTGGATGGAGCCGACCTCGAGACCGGTCGCCTGGAGCGAACGGA
The DNA here is from genome assembly GCF_009862985.1 of Streptomyces sp. SID5464. Classification (NCBI taxonomy): domain Bacteria; kingdom Bacillati; phylum Actinomycetota; class Actinomycetes; order Kitasatosporales; family Streptomycetaceae; genus Streptomyces; species Streptomyces sp. SID5464. The sequence goes on from NZ_WWIQ01000007.1 coordinate 144,053, forward strand.
TGGCGGTCTCACGACCGGAACCCGGGCCCTTGACGAACACGTCGACCTTGCGCATGCCGTGCTCCTGGGCGCGGCGGGCAGCCGACTCGGCGGCCATCTGCGCGGCGAACGGCGTGGACTTCCGGGAGCCCTTGAAGCCGACGTGGCCGGCGGAGGCCCAGGAGATCACGTTGCCGGACGGGTCCGTGATCGAGACGATCGTGTTGTTGAACGTGCTCTTGATGTGCGCGTGGCCGTGAGCGACGTTCTTCTTTTCCTTGCGGCGCACCTTCTTGGCAGCGCCCTGACGACCCTTGGGGGGCATCTATAACTCCTACGGGAGGTGGTCGGTCCTGCAGCGAAGACCGCTGACGAGCGTCCGCTGAGGACTACTTCTTGCCCGGCTTCTTCTTGCCGGCGATGGCGCGACGCGGGCCCTTGCGGGTGCGGGCGTTGGTGCTGGTGCGCTGACCGCGGACGGGCAGACCGCGGCGGTGACGCAGACCCTGGTAGGTACCGATCTCGACCTTGCGGCGGATGTCGGCCTGGATCTCGCGACGGAGGTCACCCTCGGTCTTGATGTTGTTGTCGACGTACTCGCGGATCGCGACGAGCTGCTCCTCGGAGAGGTCGCGAACGCGGGTGTTCGGGTCGACGCCGGTGGCGGCCAGCGTCTGCTGCGAGAGGGTCCGGCCGATGCCGAACACGTAGGTGAGGGCGATCTCCACGCGCTTGTCGCGCGGGATGTCAACACCGGAAACGCGTGCCATTCAATGGCTCCAGTTACTTGTCGGAGGTCTTCCGCAGAACCGACTCCCAGCCGCCGTACCAGGTACGAACTGGGTCCCCGGCCTCCGAACCGGGGGTGTCAGGCCGACCGCGGCCAGCCTGGATCCTGCGTATGAACATATTCAGCTTGCGTCGCGCGAATCTCTGCGATGGATGCAGAGGGATCGGTCGTGCGTCAGCCCTGGCGCTGCTTGTGGCGCGGGTTATCGCAGATGACCATGACCCGGCCGTGACGGCGGATCACCCTGCACTTGTCGCAGATCTTCTTGACGCTCGGCTTGACCTTCATGGGTGTGAGGTTCTCCGGGTCAGTGCCGGCGGCCCCAGTCGCACACGGCGCCCGGGGCACAGGCAAGATCTACTTGTAGCGGTAGACGATCCGGCCACGCGTGAGGTCGTACGGAGACAGCTCCACCACGACCCGGTCGTCAGGGAGGATGCGGATGTAGTGCATACGCATCTTGCCGCTGATGTGTGCCAGGACCTGGTGGCCGTTCTGGAGCTCGACCTTGAACATGGCGTTCGGAAGAGACTCGACGACAGTGCCCTCGATCTCGATGGCACCTTGCTTCTTGGCCACGCTTCGCCCTTCGAATCGACTACCTTGATCGACTCAGTGCGGGCCGCATGCAGACATGCGGGTACACAAGAGCCGACGAGTCAGTCTACGACAGGGCCCTCAGAAACACGAATCGGGGAAGTCTGCCCCGCCGGAGACGGCTTTAAGCGCCCCGAGAGGGGCGCGGGGAACTGCGCGACAAGCCACAGCGCACCCGCAGCCGCCGACGTGCACGGCACCCCACCGCGGAATGCGCTCAGCCCAACGGATCCGGCGCGGCAACGATCCCCAGCTCGGCGAGCTTCGCCTTCCCCCCGTCGGGAGACGTCAGCACGAGCGGGCCCTCCTCGGTCAGCGCCACCGAGTGCTCCCAGTGCGACGACCACGTGCCGTCCGTGGTGACGACCGTCCAGTCGTCCTGGAGGACCTCGGTCTTCGGGGTGCCGAGGGAGACCATGGGCTCGATCGCGAGGCAGAAGCCGGGCACCAGCTTCGGGCCCTTGCCACGCCTCCGGTCGACGTAGTTCAGCAGGTGCGGGTCCATGTGCATCTCGGTGCCGATGCCGTGGCCGCCGTAGTCCTCGATGATCCCGTAGCGGCCGCCGCCGGGCTTCGGCTGGCGGCGGATGTACGTCTCGATCGCCCGGGAGACGTCGACCAGCCGGTTGCCGAGCTTCATGGCCGCGATACCGGCCCACATCGACTCCTCGGTCACCCGGGAGAGCTCGACGAGCTCCGGAGCGTGACCGGAGCCCACGAAGGCCGTGTACGCGGCGTCGCCGTGCCAGCCGTCGATGATCGCGCCGCAGTCGATGGAGATCACGTCCCCGTCCTTGAGGACGACGTCGTCGGACGGGATGCCGTGGACGACGACCTCGTTCACCGAGGTGCAGATGGTCGCGGGGAAGCCCCCGTACCCGAGGAAGTTCGGCTTGGCGTTGTGCTCGGCGAGCACCTTGCGGGCGACCTGGTCCAGATCCTTCGTCGTGGCCCCCGGCACGGCGGCTTCACGGGTCGCCGCGTGAATGGCGGCGACGACCAGCCCCGCCTCACGCATCTTGGCGATCTGCTCGGGGGTCTTGATCTGCACCATGGGGGCTACGGCCTTTCTGGACCTTCGGAGAGTGAGAACGCCTTCAACGATACGGGGCCGCGCGACAGACCCCGCCCACACAGCAGCCGCGGCTCCCCGGGGGGAACCGCGGCGGTAGCTGCGCACGAACGACTACTTGTCGTCCTCGCCACGCTTGAGCGCCTCCATGGCGCGCGTCGTGACGTCCTCCACCTTGCCGAGCGCGGAGATCGTGACCACCAGGCCCTGGGCCTTGTAGTAGTCGATGATCGGCTCGGTCTGCGTGTGGTAGACCTCCAGCCGCTTGCGGACGGTCTCCTCGGAGTCGTCGTCGCGCTGGTAGAGCTCGCCGCCGCAGACGTCGCAGACGCCCTCCTTGGCCGGCGGCTTGTACGTCACGTGGAAGACGTGCGCCGACTCGTTGCGGCAGACGCGGCGGCCGGCGATCCGCTTGACCACCTCGTCCTCGGGGACCTCCAGGTCCAGCACCGCGTCGAGCTGCATGTTCTCGGTCTCCAGCAGCTCGTCGAGCGCCTCGGCCTGGGAGACGTTGCGGGGGAAGCCGTCCAGCAGGAAGCCGTTCTCGGCGTCCGGCTGCTCCATGCGGTCCTTCGCCATCGCGATGGTGACCTCGTCGGGCACGAGATTGCCCGCGTCCATGTAGGACTTCGCCAGTTTGCCGAGTTCCGTCTGCTGGCTGATGTTGGCCCGGAACAGGTCGCCCGTGGAGATGTGCGGGATCGACAGGTTCTTGGCCAGGAACGCGGCCTGCGTTCCCTTACCGGCACCCGGCGGCCCGACGAGGACGATACGCATCAGCGGAGGAACCCTTCGTAATTGCGCTGCTGGAGCTGGCTCTCGATCTGCTTCACGGTCTCGAGACCGACACCCACGATGATCAGGATGCTGGTACCGCCGAACGGGAAGTTCTGGTTTGCCCCGAAACCAACCAACGCCATCGTCGGTACGAGAGCGATCAGACCCAGGTACAGCGAACCCGGCCAGGTGATCCGGTTGAGTACGTAGCTCAGGTACTCAGCGGTCGGTCGGCCAGCCCGGATGCCCGGGATGAAGCCACCATACTTCTTCATGTTGTCGGCGACTTCCTCGGGGTTGAAGGAGATCGCGACGTAGAAGAATGCGAAGAAAACGATCAGCAGGAAGTACGAAATGATGTAGTACGGGTGGTCGCCCTTGACGAAGTGTTGCTCGATCCAGGTTTTCCAGCCCGAGGTGCCTCCGGCGAACTGGGCGATCAGCGCCGGGATGTAGAGCAGCGACGAGGCGAAGATGACGGGAATCACACCCGCCTGGTTCACCTTCAGCGGGATGTACGTGGACGTACCGCCGTAGGAGCGGCGGCCGATCATGCGCTTGGCGTACTGAACCGGGATGCGGCGCTGGGCCTGCTCGACGAAGACGACCAGGCCGACCATGACGAGGCCGACCGCGATGACGGTGCCGAACTCGATCCAGCCGCCGGCCAGGGAGCCCTGCTCCTTGATGGCCCACAGGGCGGACGGGAAGGTGGCGGCGATCGAGATGAACATCAGGATCGACATGCCGTTGCCGATGCCGCGGTCGGTGATGAGCTCGCCGAGCCACATCACGAACGCCGTACCGGCGGTCATGGTGATGACCATGGTGATGGTGACGAAGATCGACTGGTCCGGGACGATCTGGCTGGCCACCGGGCAGCCCTGGAACAGAGCGCCGCTGCGGGCGGTGGCGACGAGGCCGGTGCCCTGAAGGATGGCGAGGGCCACCGTCAGGTAACGGGTGTACTGCGTGATCTTCGCCGTACCGGCCTGGCCCTCCTTCTTCAGGGCTTCCAGGCGCGGGATCACCACGGTCAGCAGCTGCAGAATGATGCTCGCCGTGATGTACGGCATGATGCCCAGCGCGAAGATCGTGATCTGGAGCAGCGCGCCGCCGCTGAACATGTTGACCAGACCGAACAGACCCTGGTTGGCCTGGGCGGCGTCGATACAGGTCTGGACGTTCCGGTAGTCGACTCCTGGGATCGGGATGTGCGTACCGACCCGGTAGACCACGATGATGCCGAGCGTGAAGAGCAGCTTCTTGCGCAGGTCGGGCGTCTTGAACGCCCGGGCGAACGCGGTGAGCACGGTGCCTCCTGCGACCCCCGCGCAACTGCGTCAAGGGTGACGGTCTTGAGGTTCGACGAATAAGTAACGGGCAACTGCCGCTCAGAGTGCCCGAAGTGAAGCACCCTGTGAAAGTGGGCAGTGCAGGCCACCTTACCGGCGAGACTGCCGCCCTAGGAACGACCGACCGGGGATACCCCATTTGTGGGGTATCCCCGGTCGGGATCGCTCAGGTCATCGAGACGCCTGTGGGATTCAGACGAGCTCGGTGACGGAACCGCCGGCGGCGGTGATCTTCTCCTTGGCGGAGCCGGAGACGGCGTCGACCGTCACCTGCAGCGCCACGGAGATCTCGCCCTGGCCGAGGACCTTGACGAGGCTGTTCTTGCGAACAGCACCCTTGGCCACCAGCGACTCGACGGTGACCTCGCCACCCTCGGGGTAGAGGGAGGCCAGCTTGTCGAGGTTCACGACCTGGTACTCGGTCTTGAAGGGGTTCTTGAAGCCCTTCAGCTTCGGGAGACGCATGTGGAGGGGCATCTGCCCACCCTCGAAGCGCTCCGGAACCTGGTAGCGGGCCTTGGTGCCCTTGGTACCACGACCGGCCGTCTTACCCTTCGACGCCTCACCACGACCGACACGGGTCTTGGCGGTCTTGGCGCCCGGGGCGGGACGGAGGTTGTGGATCTTGAGCGGGTTCTGCTCCGCCATGATCAGTCGACCTCCTCGACCGTCACGAGGTGGCGGACGGTGTGCACCATGCCGCGGAACTCGGGGCGGTCCTCCTTGACGACCTGCGTGTTGATGCCCTTGAGACCAAGGGAGCGCAGGGTGTCACGGTGGTTCTGCTTGCTGCCGATGTAGGACTTGACCTGCGTGATCTTGAGCTGCGCCATGATTACGCACCCGCCCCGGCACGCGCACGCAGGAGAGCCGCGGGGGCGACGTCCTCGAGGGGCAGACCACGGCGGGCCGCGATCTCCTCGGGACGCTGCAGGCCCTTCAGGGCCTCCACGGTGGCGTGCACGATGTTGATCGCGTTGTCGGAGCCGAGCGACTTCGACAGCACGTCGTGGATACCGGCGCACTCGAGCACGGCACGCACCGGACCACCGGCGATAACACCGGTACCGGGCGACGCGGGCTTGAGCAGGACGACGCCGGCAGCCTTCTCACCCTGGATGGGGTGCGGGATGGTGCCCTGGATCCGGGGGACCTTGAAGAAGTGCTTCTTGGCCTCCTCAACGCCCTTGGCGATGGCGGCCGGCACCTCCTTGGCCTTGCCGTATCCGACACCCACGGTGCCGTCACCGTCGCCCACCACGACCAGCGCGGTGAAGCTGAAGCGACGACCACCCTTCACAACCTTGGCGACGCGGTTGATCGCGACAACGCGCTCAACGTACGCGGTCTTCTCGGCGGCAGCTGCGCCGCCGTCACGGCCCTTCCGGTCCCGCCGCTCGCCGCCACCGGCACCGCCACCGCGGCGCTGGGGTCCAGCCATTGGAATTACCTCTCTCTGTCTCCGCTAGCTACGGAACCAGGACTCAGAACTTGAGTCCGGCCTCGCGGGCGGCGTCCGCCAGGGCGGCGATGCGCCCCGCGTACTGGTTACCACCACGGTCGAACACGACGGCCTCGACACCGGCGGCCTTGGCACGCTCGGCGACCAGGGCGCCGACCTGCTTGGCCTGCGCGGACTTGTCGCCCTCGCCACCGCGGATCGAGCTGTCCAGGGTGGACGCCGATGCCAGGGTGTGGCCCTTCAGGTCGTCGATCACCTGCGCCACGATGTGGCGGTTGGAGCGGGTCACGACCAGACGGGGACGCTCCGCCGTACCGTTGATCCGCTTGCGGATCCGGATGTGACGGCGCTTGATCGCGGCGCGCTTGTAGGCGTCGCCCTTCAGGATCTTCTGCCCGTATGCCATGGCTTACTTACCCGCCTTTCCGACCTTGCGGCGGATGACTTCGCCCTCGTACTTGACGCCCTTGGCCTTGTACGGGTCGGGCCTGCGCAGCTTGCGGATGTTGGCCGCAACCTCGCCGACCTTCTGCTTGTCGATGCCCTCGACCGAGAAACGGGTCGGGGACTCCACCTTGAAGGTGATGCCCTCGGGGGCCTCGACCAGGATCGGGTGGCTGTAGCCGAGGGAGAACTCCAGGTTGGAGCCCTTCGCCACGACGCGGTAACCGACACCGCTGATTTCGAGCTTCTTGACGTATCCCTGGGTCACACCGGTGATCATGTTCGCCACCAGCGTGCGGGACAGGCCGTGCAGGGCCTTGCTCTGCCGCTCGTCGTTGGGCCGGAGCACCTGAAGGGTGCCGTCCTCGGCCTTGGCGATGTCGATCGGCGCGATGACGGTGTGGGTCAGTTCGCCCTTGGGGCCCTTGACCGCGACCGTACGGCCGTCGATGGTGACGTCCACGCCGGCGGGAACCGGGATGGGGAGCTTGCCGATACGCGACATTGTGTCTCTCCTCCGTTCCCGAACTACCAGACGTAGGCGAGGACTTCCCCACCCACGCCCTTCTTCTGCGCCTGCTTGTCGGTCAGGAGACCGTGGGACGTGGAGATGATGGCCACGCCCAGGCCGCCCAGCACCTTCGGCAGGTTGGTGGACTTCGCGTACACCCGGAGACCGGGCTTGGAGATCCGCTTGATGCCCGCGATGGAGCGCTCACGGTTGGGGCCGAACTTCAGCTCCAGGACGAGGTTCTTGCCGACCTCGGCGTCCTCGACCTTCCAGCCCGTGATGAAGCCCTCCTGCTGGAGGATCTCCGCGATGTGCGACTTGATCTTCGAGTGCGGCATCGCCACGGAGTCGTGGTACGCCGAGTTCGCGTTCCGCAGACGCGTCAGCATGTCTGCGATCGGATCAGTCATGGTCATGAATTGGCCTTCGGCCTCTCTCGCCGGGGTTTCCTGGTGCGCCATCCCTCTCCCCGATCCGAGACGGGACGGGTGCGGCGCGGTGGACCTACGGCGTAGTAAGTCGTAAGGGCGGCGGCAGACGCCCAACCCCACAAGCCTAAGGCATGTGAGCTGGACGTCCGGCCGCCCCAGATGCTTACCGAGAGCCCTGCTAATCCCTTATCGGGGGATTACCAGGAGCTCTTGGTCACGCCCGGCAGCTCGCCACGGTGAGCCATCTCACGAAGGCACACGCGGCACAGGCCGAACTTGCGGTACACGGAGTGCGGGCGGCCGCAGCGCTGGCAGCGGGTGTAGCCACGCACACCGAACTTGGGCTTGCGAGCAGCCTTGGCAATCAGAGCCTTCTTCGCCATCTCGCTCACGCCTCCTTGAAGGGGAAGCCGAGGTGACGAAGGAGCGCGCGGCCCTCAGCGTCGTTGGTCGCCGTGGTGACCACGGTGATGTCCATACCCCGGACGCGGTCGATCTTGTCCTGGTCGATCTCGTGGAACATGACCTGCTCCGTGAGACCGAAGGTGTAGTTGCCACGGCCGTCGAACTGCTTGGGGGACAGGCCGCGGAAGTCGCGGATGCGCGGCAGCGCGAGCGACAGGGTGCGGTCCAGGAACTCCCACATGCGGTCGCCACGGAGCGTGACGTGGGCACCGATCGGCTGGCCCTCACGCAGCTTGAACTGCGCGATGGACTTGCGGGCCTTGGTGACGGCCGGCTTCTGACCGGTGATCGTGGTGAGGTCGCGGATGGCGCCCTCGATCAGCTTGGAGTCGCGGGCGGCGTCGCCCACACCCATGTTGACCACGATCTTGACGAGACCGGGGATCTGCATGACGTTCTCGTACTTGAACTCGTCACGCAGCTTGCCCGTGATCTCCTCACGGTACTTCTGCTTCAGTCGCGGAGTGGTGGTGGTCGTCATCAGATGTCCTCACCCGTCCGCTTGGCAACGCGGATCTTGTTGCCTTCGTCGTCGAAGCGGTAACCGACGCGGGTCACGACCTTCTTGCCGTCCTTCTCCACGACCAGCTGGACGTTGGAGACGTGGATCGGCGCCTCGGTGGTGACGATGCCGCCGGCCTGCGAACCGCGAGCCGTCGGACCGGCCTTGGTGTGCTTCTTGACCCGGTTGACACCCTCGACCAGGACACGGTCCTCGCGGGGGAAGGCCGCGATGACCTTGCCCTGCTTGCCCTTGTCCTTACCGGTGATGACCTGGACCAGGTCGCCCTTCTTGATCTTCATGCTCACAGCACCTCCGGCGCGAGGGAGATGATCTTCATGAACTTCTTCTCGCGCAGCTCACGGCCGACCGGGCCGAAGATACGGGTGCCACGAGGGTCGCCGTCGTTCTTGAGAATGACAGCGGCGTTCTCGTCGAAGCGGATGTACGAGCCGTCCGGACGGCGGCGCTCCTTGACGGTGCGAACGATGACCGCCTTGACGACGTCACCCTTCTTCACGTTGCCACCGGGGATCGCGTCCTTGACGGTGGCGACGATGACGTCACCGATACCCGCGTAGCGGCGACCGGAGCCGCCGAGCACACGGATGCAGAGGATCTCCTTCGCACCCGTGTTGTCGGCGACACGCAGTCGCGACTCCTGCTGGATCACGTCTATCTCCTGGTTGTCTGCCGGTTCCCTCCGGGGGTTGAGCCGGAGAGCCTGGCGGAACTGTCCTGCGGGGGTTGCCCCGAAGGAATTACTTAGGCCTCTGCAGGCGACAACCTCCGCCGGGGGCCGCTCGGCCGCGGCCGAGGCCGGCGGCGAGCCGCCGGCCCGGGGGCCGGGGGCTGGGCCCCCGGCGGAGGCAGCGGGGGGCGGACCCCCGCTTGGTTACTTCGCCTTCTCGAGGATCTCCACGACGCGCCAGCGCTTCGTCGCCGAGAGCGGGCGGGTCTCCATCAGGAGAACCCGGTCGCCGACGCCGGCGGCGTTCTGCTCGTCGTGCGCCTTGAGCTTGTTCGTACGGCGGATGACCTTGCCGTACAGCGCGTGCTTGACGCGGTCCTCGACGGCGACGACGACGGTCTTGTCCATCTTGTCGCTGACGACCAGACCCTCACGGGTCTTGCGGAATCCGCGGTCCGTCTTGGTCTCTTCAGTCACGTTGCTCTCGCTCATCAGGCGCTCTCCACCGTCTCGATGCCCAGCTCGCGCTCACGCATCAGGGTGTAGATCCGCGCGATGTCCTTGCGGACGGCCTTGAGCCGACCGTGGTTCTCGAGCTGGCCCGTCGCCGCCTGGAAGCGGAGGTTGAACAGCTCTTCCTTGGCCTCGCGGAGCTTGTTGAGCAGCTCCTCGTTGCCCAGCTCGCGCAGCTCGGACGCCTTGGTACCGGCCGACATCACGCTTCACCTGCCTCGCGCTTGACGATCTTGCACTTCATCGGCAGCTTGTGAGCCGCACGGGTCAGGGCCTCGCGCGCGATCTTCTCGTTGGGGTACGACAGCTCGAACATCACGCGTCCGGGCTTGACGTTGGCCACCCACCACTCCGGGGAGCCCTTACCGGAACCCATGCGGGTCTCGGCCGGCTTCTTGGTGAGGGGGCGGTCCGGGTAGATGTTGATCCAGACCTTGCCACCACGCTTGATGTGACGCGTCATGGCGATACGAGCGGCCTCGATCTGACGGTTCGTCACGTACGCCGGGGTCAGCGCCTGGATGCCGTACTCGCCGAACGCAACCTGCGTGCCACCCTTGGACATGCCGTTGCGCTTGGGGTGGTGCTGCTTGCGGTGCTTGACCCTACGGGGGATCAGCATGTCGGTCAGGCCTCCGTTCCGGTGCTCTCAGCCGGAGCGGCGGCAGCGGGAGCCTCGGCCTTGGGGGCCTCGGCGCCGGCAGCCTGCTGCGGCTTGCGACCGCGCCGCTCGCCACCGCGGCCACCACGGGCCGGGCGGTCGGCACCGCCGCGGGCCGGGCGGTTACCCGCACGGGCAGCGGCGTTCTCGGCGCGGACCTCGGCGATGTTCTTGACGTCGCCCTTGTAGATCCAGACCTTCACACCGATGCGGCCGAAGGTCGTCTTGGCCTCGAAGAAGCCGTAGTCCACGTTCGCGCGGAGCGTGTGCAGGGGCACACGGCCCTCGCGGTAGAACTCCGAGCGGGACATCTCGGCGCCACCGAGGCGGCCACCGCACTGGATCTTGATGCCCTTGGCGCCGGCCTTCATGGCGGACTGCATGCTCTTGCGCATGGCCCGACGGAAGGAGACGCGGGAGGAGAGCTGCTCGGCGACGGCCTGGGCAACCAGCTGAGCGTCGGTCTCGGGGTTCTTGACCTCGAGGATGTTCAGCTGGACCTGCTTGCCGGTGAGCTTCTCGAGGTCACCGCGGATGCGGTCGGCCTCGGCGCCGCGGCGGCCGATGACGATGCCCGGACGCGCGGTGTGGATGTCCACACGCACACGGTCACGGGTGCGCTCGATCTCGACCTTGGAGATGCCGGCGCGCTCCATGCCGGACGTCATCATCCGACGGATGGCGACGTCTTCCTTGACGTAGTCCTTGTACAGCTTGTCGGCGTACCAGCGCGACTTGAAGTCGGTCGTAACGCCGAGCCGGAACCCGTGCGGGTTTACCTTCTGGCCCATTACCGGGTTCCTTCCTTGCTGCTGACGACCACGGTGATGTGGCTGGTCCGCTTGCGGATCCGGTAGGCACGGCCCTGGGCGCGCGGACGGAACCGCTTCAGGGTCGGGCCCTCGTCGACGTAGGCCTCGGAGATGTAGAGGCTGTCGACATCGGTGTGGTCGTAGTTGTGCGCGGCGTTGGCGATGGCGCTGTCCAGCACCTTGCCGACCGGCACGCTCGCGGCCTGCGGGGCGAAACGCAGGACCGCCTGAGCCTCCGTGGCGTTCAGGCCACGGATGAGGTCCACCACGCGGCGGGCCTTCATGGGCGTGACGCGGATGTACCGCGCCTGGGCCCTGGCTTCCATGGTTGTCCTTCCAGTGTCTGTCATGGTCATTCCACCCCGCCTTAGCGGCGCTTCGACTTCCGGTCGTCCTTGACGTGACCCCGGAAGGTGCGCGTCGGCGAGAACTCGCCGAGCTTGTGGCCGACCATCGACTCGGTGACAAACACCGGAATGTGGGTCTTGCCGTTGTGCACCGCGATCGTGTGGCCGAGCATGGCCGGGACGATCATCGAGCGGCGGGACCAGGTCTTGATGACGTTCTTGGTGCCGGCTTCGTTCTGGGCGTCCACCTTCTTGATCAGGTGGTCGTCGACGAAGGGCCCCTTCTTGAGACTGCGCGGCATCTAAACCCGCTCCTAGCGCTTCTTGTTCGTCTTGCGGCGGCGGACGATGTACTTGTTCGACGCCTTCTTGGGCGAACGAGTACGGCCTTCCTTCTTGCCCCACGGGGACACCGGGTGGCGACCACCGGAGGTACGGCCCTCACCACCACCGTGCGGGTGGTCAACCGGGTTCATGACCACACCACGCACGGTCGGGCGGACGCCCAGCCAGCGCTTGCGACCGGCCTTGCCCCAGTTGATGTTGCTCTGCTCGGCGTTGCCGACCTCGCCGACAGTGGCGCGGCAGCGGACGTCGACCAGGCGGATCTCACCGGACGGCATGCGGAGGTGGGCCATGGAGCCCTCCTTCGCGAGCAGCTGCACCGAGGCGCCGGCGGAGCGGGCGAACTTCGCGCCACCGCCCGGACGCAGCTCGATGGCGTGCAGCGTGGTACCGACCGGGATGTTGCGCAGGGCCAGGTTGTTGCCCGGCTTGATGTCGGCCCCGGGACCGTTCTCGACGCGGTCGCCCTGCGACAGGCCACGCGGCGCGAGGATGTAGCGCTTCTCGCCGTCCGCGTAGTGCAGCAGCGCGATGCGCGCGGTGCGGTTGGGGTCGTACTCGATGTGCGCGACCTTCGCCGGCACGCCGTCCTTGTCGTGACGACGGAAGTCGATCACGCGGTAGGCGCGCTTGTGGCCACCACCCTGGTGGCGGACGGTCACACGACCGGAGTTGTTACGGCCACCCTTGCTGTGCAGGGGGCGGACCAACGACTTCTCCGGCGTGGACCGCGTGACCTCGACGAAGTCGGCGACGCTGGAGCCGCGACGGCCCGGCGTAGTCGGCTTGTACTTGCGGATTCCCATTTCTCAGTCCTCGTCCGATATCGGACGATCCGGACCGCCCTCAGGCGGTCGGACCGCCGAAGATGTCGATACGGTCGCCCTCGGCGAGGGTCACGATCGCGCGCTTGGTGGACGCACGCTGGCCGAAGCCGGTGCGGGTCCGCTTGCGCTTGCCCTGGCGGTTGATCGTGTTGACCCCGGTGACCTTGACCGAGAAGACCGCCTGGACGGCCTGCTTGATCTGGGTCTTGTTGGCGCTCGGGTCGACGATGAACGTGTACTTGCCCTCGTCGAGGAGCGCGTAGCTCTTCTCCGAGACGACCGGCTTGAGCAGCACGTCACGGGGGTCCGTGAAGGACTTGCTCAGCGGGGTCTCGACCGTGTTCTTGCCCTCGGCGGCGTGGCGGCGCGCCTTGGCGACGCGAGCGGCCTTGGCCTTCTTCGCCGCCTTGGAGGCGATTGCGGGGTGACGGATAGCCATCAGACCTCGCTCCCTTCGGTGTCATTGGCCTTCGGGCCGGACACGAAGGACTCGAAGGCAGCCTTGGTGAAGACCACGTCGTCCGAGACGAGAACGTCGTACGTGTTCAGCTGGCCCGGCTCCAGGATGTGGACCTGGGGCAGGTTGCGGGCGGACAGCCACGCGGCCTCGTCGGAGCGGTCGACGACCAGGAGCAGGTTCTTCCGCTCGCTGATCTTGCCGAACAGGCTCTTGGCGGCCTTGGTGGAGGGGGTCTCGCCCTCGACCACGCCGGAGACGACGTGGATGCGGTTGTGACGGGCCCGGTCGGTGAGGGCGTGACGCAGCGCGGCAGCCTTCATCTTCTTGGGCGTCCGCTGCGAGTAGTCACGCGGCACGGGACCGTGCACGACGCCACCACCGGCGAACTGCGGCGCGCGGGTCGAACCCTGACGGGCGCGACCGGTGCCCTTCTGGCGGTACGGCTTCTTGCCACCGCCGCGGACCTCGCCACGGGTCTTGGTCTTGTGCGTGCCCTGACGGGCAGCGGCCAGCTGCGCGACGACGACCTGGTGGATCAGCGGAATGCTGACCTTCTCGACGTCGAAGATCTCCGCGGGGAGCTCGACGGAACCGGCCTTGTCGCCCGCCGGCGAAAGGATGTCAACAGTGCTCATTACCTCAGGCCCCCTTGGCCGCGGTGCGGACCAGGACGAGGCCGCCGTTCGGACCGGGAACCGCGCCCTTGATGAGCAGCAGACCCTTCTCCGCGTCAACGGCGTGGACGGTCAGGTTCTGGGTGGTGACCCGCTCGTTGCCCATGCGACCCGCCATGCGGAGGCCCTTGAACACACGGCCCGGGGTGGCGCAGCCACCGATGGAACCGGGAGAGCGGTGCTTGCGCTGGGTGCCGTGTCCGGCGCCGAGGCCACGGAAGTTGTGGCGCTTCATGACACCGGCGAAGCCCTTGCCCTTGCTCTTGCCGGTCACGTCGACCTTCACGCCGGCCTCGAACACCTCAGCGGTGATCTCCTGGCCCAGCGTGTACTCGGAGGCGTCCGCGGTGCGGATCTCGACGAGGTGGCGACGGGGGGTGACGTCGGCCTTGGCGAAGTGGCCCTTGAGGGGCTTGTTCACCTTGCGCGGGTCGATCTCGCCGAAAGCGATCTGGACGGACTCGTAGCCGTCGACATCGTTCGTACGGACCTGGGTGACGACGTTGGGGCCGGCCTTGACGACGGTGACCGGGACGACGCGGTTGTTCGCGTCCCACACCTGCGTCATGCCGAGCTTCTCGCCCAGGATGCCCTTGATCTGCTTAGCCATCTCTCAGATCACCGGCCTCAGAGCTTGATCTCGATGTCGACACCGGCCGGGAGGTCGAGTCGCATCAGAGAGTCAACGGTCTTGGGGGTGGGGTCGAGGATGTCGATCAGGCGCTTGTGCGTGCGCATCTCGAAGTGCTCGCGCGAGTCCTTGTACTTGTGCGGCGACTTGATGACGCAGTACACGTTCTTCTCAGTGGGCAGCGGCACCGGGCCCGCGACCGACGCACCAGTGCGAGTCACCGTCTCGACGATCTTCTTCGCCGAGCTGTCGATGACCTCGTGGTCGTAGGCCTTGAGCCGGATGCGGATCTTCTGTCCCGCCATGGCTACTCAGTAGTCCTGTCTCTCGTAACGCTCTGGAACCCGGTGGTTCCCTACTCTTCGTTCTCCGACCCACGCGGTCGGGCGTGTCGCGCTCCCGCTGACACAGATGTCCCTTGTTCGAACATCCCTGCGGGATTGCACACGGCCCTTCCGGAACCGCGAGCCGGGGGCGGAAGGCCCACCGGGTGCCTGGCCGGTGCCGCACTAACGCTTCCCGAAAGATTCCCGTACTTCCGTCCCAGCGCTGCCGTGTGGCAGTTAGGACGACGAGTACTGTGGGACTCGCTTCCGGTCCCCCCGGCGGGAGGCGCGCAGCATCAACACTCGACCGAGCAACTCGGACAGTCTGCCATACAGGGCATGGGGGACGCCAATCGAGCCGGAGAGAATACCCCGGGGGTGACGTAGGTCAAACCGGGGCGGCCGTGGGTGCGCCGAAGGACGCCAGAAAGTCGTTCACGACACTCCTGGAGAACGGATCAGCGTCCGGATCCTTGGGGGTGACGACGCTGACCGCGTAGTACTCGGGGTGTCGAGGGCGTAGCCGTGCTCCTCCCAGAAATCCTCCATCTCCTGGCCGGAGCTGAACGTGACGATGCCCGAGAGGCCGTCGTCCTCCGGTTCGGGCAACCGCCAGTCGGCCGGGACGCCGGGGCGGGAGCGGTTCCCCGTACAGGAACATCCCTGGCCAACGCTGCTGCCCGAGCCGCACGAAACGGCGCATGCCCTCGGGGAACGACACGTCCACGACGGAGTCGGTCGAGTATCCGGTGAGATCCATGGGACTTCCTCGCGCTGGTGTGGGGAGCCTGTGGCGCAGCGCACTATCACTTCCCCAACCCGATGTCGGTCCGTGAGGTCGCGCACGCCGCTCTCCCGCCCTCTCCTACCAGCCGCCGATCAATAGGAAGCCGTCGGCTGGATCCTGCTAGTGAGCTTCTGCAAGGCTTCATCGGGTGAGGGGGCCAGCAGCCAGACGCTGTCCATGCCGGCGTAGACCGAGCCGTCCTCTGCCATGGCCACGTGCTGGTTCCCGCGGTCGCGCATGCCGATCGGGTACAGGTCGACGCCCGCCTGCTCGGCGAGGTCGTCGATGATTTCCGCGTCCCACAACGCAAGCAGCGGATCCAGCGAGAACTCCATCCATGGCATCGAGTCCCACGGCTCGCGGTAGGACACCCCAACGGCGCCGAACTCGGACAGAAAGCGCCGTGCCGCGTCGTGGATCTCGAACTCGCCGGTCTGCAGAAGGATGCTCTCCCAGGTCTCCGTGGGAACCGATCGGCCCGGGAACCAGCCGCCGGCCCGCAGCACCCGGTCCGTCTCCTCGGACCAGCGCGGTCCGGCGTCCGGGCCGGTCTCCACGGTGTGAAGTCGCCTCCAGAAGGGGTGCTCGGCGGCTGGAACGCCGGGCGTCCAGAGGGCAGACCGGGCCCCCTGCGCCTCGACCAGGCGGGCCAGCGCCCGGTCAGTGGTCGGGGCAAGCAGTTCCACACGGTCCCCCCTCACGAGGTGAAGGGCTCCGGCCTCGGTGATGCCCAGGAAGCTGGCGCCCTCGTCCGCCGTGCCCACGGGGTAGAGGAGCGCTCCCGCTTCCCGGCCGGCCCTCGCGAACTGTTCGTCCTGCCACTGGGCGCGGAGGGGATCGAACCGGATGGCGGACGAACGGGTGATCGAATCTGCAGGCCAGCCGTAGGTCACCAGCCCGCCGAATTCGGAGAGAAACCGGCGTGCGGCGTCGTGGGCCACGAAGGCCCCGCGCTCGTTCAGGACCGACTCCCAGGTGACGGTCGGCACCGAGCGCCCGGGGCGCCAGCCCGCGCGGCGTAGTACGTCTTCAGTCTGCGGGGACCAGTCCCGCGTGTAGCCGTCGCTCACTTACAACACCGTCCGAACGCCTAGTTCTTCGAGAACATGCCGGCAGGACGGGCAGGCCGGTTTGGGTTGGCCGTGAACCGGATTGCCCGGCGCGCGTACCTCCACTGCCGCCATCACCCCGCCTCGGGGGTCGACCCCCGCCCTCATGGCGTGCGACAGGGCCTCTGCCTCGCCGCACTTCGAGTGCGCACCACCGACCTGTTCCCTGATGTGGTCCGGGACCCGATCATAAGCAGCCTGCACATCGGGCAGGAGGCCGTCGGTGCCCTCACCGGCGACGCAACGGTCCTGGTCGTCGTAAGTGAAGCGGTACCAGTAGCCGTTGCGATCCGTCCATGAGGTGATGCGGGAGTGGTCGTCGTACGTGAGCTTCAGAGGGAGACCGCTTGAGTCACGGATCTCGGTAAGATCGCCTTCGGGGCTGTAGTCGAAGCGCCTGAGCAGCGTGCTCTGGGAGTCGCCTCCAGATCGCGCAGCCGCAGAGCGGTGACTCGCCCGTTCTCCGTGTCCACGTGAACGTGTCGGCCTCCGGAGTCCCGCACGGCGACCGGCGTGCCGTCGGCGCTGCGGTCGATGTCGATTCGATAGCCATTGCGGTCGGTCAGGGCGACGAGGAAGAGAGAGAACGCCTCGTCGTTCGGAGCCGGTCGCTGCGGGGCAGCGAAGTGACGGGTGACTGCGGTGAGCGGATCCGTGATGCTGATCGGCGCCCCGGGGTCGCCGTCCCAGTGCATCGGCCGACGTGGCCCTTCCTGCGGCATCACCGAAGCGCCGGGCTGGGGGACCGGATAGAGGAGGATCATCCCGTCCTCAGTGGCATAAGCGGCGCCTTGGTCGTCCAGCTCCAGACGTTCGTCGAAGGTCGAAGCCCAGGACGGGCCGAAGGAACGCCCAGCCCGGTAGGACGACAGGTGGGTACGCCGCAGGGCCAAGGGAAGCAACCCAGGCAGCTCCACATCGGTCTCGGCCATGTACATCTCGCCGGAGACCATGTCGATCGGGTCGCCGTTCAGGCACCGTCCCTTACCTGGCTTGGCGCTGGCTACGGCGTCATCGGCTTCTCTGCGGAGCCCCTGCTTCCCAAGCCCCTTCGCCATGGCTTTGAGTCCGCCCTTGCCCAGGGTCCTCATGCCCTTGGCGAGACCGCCGAGCGTGGTCAGGCCCTTCATGCCGGGTATGCAGTCCAGCGCGGCGAACCCGACATCCCATAGGGACGCCTGCCCCTTGGAGTATTTGTAGAGCGTGTCGGCGAGCACGACCGCCGCCGCGATCAGGACGATCGCGCCCAGGATCGGACCACCGATGATCATCGCGACGATCCCGAGGACCGTCACGACGACCTTGCAGACCGCGACGATCGAGTCCCAGTTGTCCGTGAACCAGTCGCCGACCTCCTCCCACCACGACCGGTTCTGGATACCCGCGTCCGAGGCCTCGTCGATCTTCGACTTCGCCTCCCAGGCCGCCTCCTCACGCATCTTGCGCGCGTCCTCGGCCATCTTCTTCGCCGCAGCCAGCGCGTCCTGCGCGTCGGACACGTCCGACTGGGCCTTCGACTGGGCCGACTTGGCGTGCTGCACATCCCGGGAGGCGGCGCGGACCTTGGCCTCGTCCGGTTTGTCCGCGTCCGACTTCCTGCCGGTCGGGTCGTCCTTGTACTTGTCCGCCTCCTTGGTCGCCCGCGTCATCCACGAGTCGGCCGAGGTGAGACGGGACTGGGCCGAGGAGAGGTTGTCCCGCGCCTCACGGCCCTTCACGAACTCCGTACTCCCAGTCTTACCGCCCGGCAGTGCCGAACCGGTCGGGGGCTGTCCCCACCGCCGTCCACCAGCCCACCGGATGGCCGGTCCCCCGCTCCCCCGGTCACCGTAGTGCCCCACGACCACGAAAACGGGGACCCATCATGCGTACCGTCACAGCCACCGCCCTCACTCTGACCCTCGCCGCAGCTGCGGCAACACCCGCCGCCGCCAACCCCCACGTGTCGAGCACCGATGGCCTCTGGCGCATGGACGGCTACGGCATCGTCCTCTCCCTCGACGGCGACACCTTCCAGGAGTTCCAGACGACATCCGTCAGCTGCCTCAAGGGCGACACCGCCCGGCGCACCGGCCCGGGCACGTACACGAACGCCTTCGGCACCGTCCTGACCGTCCGCCCCGGCCCGAACAAGAACCGTGCCTCCCTCGGCGCGGACAGCTCCGTCGGCCACCGCACCCTGCGGCGGATCCACGCCCTCCCCGCCGACTGCACCCGCCCCACCCCCAAGGATCCCCGCACCGCCTTCGACGTCTTCTGGCACTCCTTCGCCGAGAACTACCCCTTCTTCGCCGCGAAGGGCATCGACTGGCAGGCCACCCGCGACCGCTACCGCCCGAAGGTCGACCAGGACACCACCCGCGAGGAACTCTTCGCCCTCCTCAGCGACATGGTCCGCCCCCTCTACGACGCCCACGTCGCCGTCCAGGACGGAGACCGCGTCTTCGCCCAGGTCCGTCCCGGCACCGAACTGCCCACGGAGGCGATGGACACCAAGGTCAAGAAGTTCATCGGCGAACGCGACCTCAAGGGCGCCCCGTACCGCCAGGACTTCGCCAACGGCCGCATCACCTACGCCGACCTGCCCGGCAGCGCCCACCAGGGATACCTCCGCATCTCCGGCATGGCCGGCTACCTCCCCGAGGACGCCCCCTACGCCGCCCACCTCGCCGAACTCGACAAGGCCCTGGACACGATCCTCACCGAGGACCGCACCCAGCGCCTCAAAGGCCTGATCATCGACCTGCGCATCAACGGCGGCGGCTCCGACGCCCTCGGCATCCACATCGCCGAGCGCCTCACGGACAAGCCCTACGTCGCCTACGCCAAGCGCGCCCGCAACCACCCCACCGACCCGGCCCGGCACACCCGCCCCGAGCCCATCCGGGTCGTCCCGGCCGACGGGCCCCGCTACACCGGCCCCATCGCCGTACTGACCGGAGGCTCCACCATCAGCGCGGGCGAGACCTTCACCCAGGCCCTCATCAACCGCCCTGGCGGCACCATCCGCATCGGTCAGCCCACCCAGGGCGTCTTCTCCGACGTCATGGAACGCAAGCTGCCGGGCGGCATGGCCGCCATCCTCCCGAACGAGGAGTTCCTCAACCGCTCCGGCCACACCTACGACGGCACGGGCATCCCGCCCCACCTGACCGAACCCGTCTTCACCAAGGAGGAGTTCGCCAAGAAGCGGGACTCGGCGTTCGACCGCGCGGTGAGTGTCCTTCGGAACGACGGCTAGTGCCGTGCGTCCTCATCCGCACGGCGGAGACGGTCCGCCGTAGCGGACGACGCGTGGCCGCCATGTCCGAGGCCAGCATGTACGTCATGACGACAGCGACCGCCCCTCTCCCCACCTCCGCACCTGCGCCCGTCTGGGCTCGCCGCGCCGCCCACGCCATCGCTCTGTGCGCCGTCCCGTCCGGCCTGTGGCGCATCGCCATGGCATCCGGTGTCTACGTGGGCTACAGCGACCAAGTGCTGCGCGATGTCTTCGACATCCCGGGCTGGGGCATCGCATACGTCGTCGGCCTCTCCGTCCTCACTGAGCTGGCCGCTCTGCTTCCCCTGCTGCTCGTCAGCGACCGGTGGAGGCCACTGCACCCCAGGGTCCTCACCCCACTGGCCTGGACCGTCTCGGGCGTCCTGGTTCTGGTGGCGCTGTGGCAACTCGTGGTCGCTTTCACCGTCGAGAGCCAGACGTACATGTCGAGCGGTACGGCCCAGACCGTCTGGGCGTTCACTTTCGCCCCGCTGTTCGCCATCCCGGCCCTGATGACCGCGGTGACCTGGTCGTACGCCCAGCGGCACCGGGTCCGGGCCACCGGGTGAGCGGCACTAGACGGACGCCACGAACTCCGCCCAGGCCTCCGGCGCGAGCGCGAGCCGGGGGCCTGCGGCCTGCTTTGAGTCCCGGACGTGCACAGTGCGGGGCACTATCGCGATCTCGACGCAGGAGTTGCCGTCCGTGCCGCTGCTGTAGCTGCTCTTGAACCAAGTCAGGTCGGGGGTGTCCCCGGCAGAAGCGTTGCGGATCATGTTTCTCCCAGCACTTGCTCGATGAAGACCAGCGACTCCCGCGGTGGGAGTGCCTGCGCTCGGATGGTGCCATACCGCAGCTCAAGGATGCGGAGCTGCTTCGGATCGGTGGTCGGCCGCCCGCTGAACGCACCATCGGAACGCCCCACCGCCGAACCGTCCGGGAACTTCAGCAGCTCGATCTTGCCGTCCACCCCTGGGTGAGCATCGGTGTTCGTCGGCATGATCTGAAGTGTGACGCTGCGCAACCGCCCTACCTCCAGCAGGTGTTCGAGCTGCTGTCGCCACACCATTGTGCCCCCGACCCGTCGGCGCAGCACCGCCTCCTCCAGGACGTAGTGCACCGACGGGGCCGGATCGCGTTCGAAGACCGCCTGCCGGGCCATTCGGGCGGCCACCATCCGTTCCACATCGTCCGGTGAATACGGGGGCTGGGCCGCCTCGAACAAGGCACGCGCGTGCTCCGGCGTCTGCAACAGCCCATGGACGCTGTTGCACTCATACACCCCGATCTCGACAGCCAGCCCCTCCAGCTTGGCCAGCTCCCGCACCCTCTTGGGATACCGAACCCTCTTCACGTCCTCCCACGTCGCCGCAATCAGCCCACCCGCCCCCAACACCTCATCCGCCCTGACCAGATAGTCCTGCCGAGGAATCCGCTTCCCGCCCTCGATCTTGTAGA